>CAUJEJ010000164.1 GCA_963169255.1 Actinomycetota bacterium
AGGTCCCGTGAGCAACCCTGCAGTCGCACCTGATGGACGCAAGTTGTTGCGACTTGAGGTGCGAAATGCCCAAACAGACATCGAACGAAAGCCACCGTGGATCAAGGCAAAGTTCCGCAACGGACCCAACCACGCGGACATCCGTAACCGGGTCGCCGAGGCCGGGCTGCACACCGTCTGCCAAGAAGCCGGGTGCCCCAACATCAGCGAGTGTTGGGAGGACCGCGAGGCAACCTTCCTCATCGGTGGCGATGTGTGTTCGCGGCGCTGCGACTTCTGCCAGATCGACACTGGTCGCCCCACCCCGGAAGATCGCGATGAACCGCGCCGGGTTGCAGAGTCCGTTGCGGCGATGGACCTGCGGTACGCCACTGTGACTGGCGTCGCCCGCGACGACCTGCCGGACCAAGGTGTGTGGCTGTACGCCGAGACTGTCCGCCAGATCCACGAGCTCGTACCGGGTTGCGGTGTCGAGGTGCTAATCCCCGATTTCTCAGCTGATCCTGCGCTCCTTGCAGAGGTGTTCTCGGCGAAGCCGGAGGTCCTGGCCCACAACCTCGAAACCGTTCCCAGGCTCATGAAGCGAATCCGGCCTGCGTTTACCTACGAGCGCTCGCTCAACGTCATCACACAGGCGCGCGATGCCGGGCTCATCACCAAATCGAACCTCATCCTCGGAATGGGTGAGGAACGTGACGAGGTCGAGGCAACGCTTGCCGACCTCGTCGCTGCTGGGACAGACCTCGTCACCATCACGCAGTACCTACGCCCCTCAGTCCGTCACCACCCCGTGGAACGGTGGGTGACGCCTGAGGAGTTCGACGACCTCGCTGTGGTTGCGCGCGAACTGGGCTTCGCCGGAGTCATGAGCGGACCGTTGGTGCGGTCGTCGTACCGCGCGGGCCGCCTGTACGCCGAGGCAAGCGGGCGAGGCGCCTGGGCCGCTGAGCGAGCATGACCTACTCTTGAACAATGGCACGTAAAGATGGCAAACCCGGCCGCCTCAAGCAGATCCGCGAGACCTACCAACTCACGAAACGCAGTGATCCCCGTATTGGGTTAATCCTGCTCGGGATCTTTTTTGGGGTCCTCGCGGTGTTCTTGCTCGTCGGCTACCTCTTGGGCCTCCTTGCCTTTGCAGTCCCGCTCGGTATCGCTGCGGCACTGCTCACCACGACAATCGTGTTCGGTCGCCGGGCAGAACGTTCCGCCTACTCTCAGATCGAGGGGCAGCCGGGCGCTGCCGCGGCCGTTTTGAAGTCGCTTCGCTCCGGCTGGTTTGTTACTCCGGCCGTTGCCATCAACAAGAACCAGGACTGCGTTCACCGCGTCATTGGCCGCCCTGGGGTCATCCTGGTTTCCGAAGGCCCGAATTCCCGTGTGACCCAAATGCTCGCGACCGAACGCAAGCGGACCGCGCGCTACGTGCCTGAGATCGAGATCATCGAGATCCAGTCCGGCAACGACGAAGGACAGATTCCCCTTCAAAAGTTGAACCGCAAACTCACTAAGACCAAGCGCAACTACAAGCCCGCGCAGGTCACCGAGGTCCGCAAGCGGCTTGAAGCACTCACTGCACAGCCGATGTCGGCACCGAAGGGCCCAATTCCAAAGAGTGCCCGCGCCGCTCGCATCCAGCGAGGCTAGTACTCATTGACTCAGGCTCTGTGAGCTGAGTCACAAGACAAATCTTTGAAGTTCAAGGCTCTCATTTTGGCGTGACCTTCCGTATGGTCACAGATACAACTCGCGCAGTCACTACCAGTAATGACCGTGGCAGCGCGCTTCCTCAGTTGTATGCCAAGGAGCACTGCTCGATGCACCCAGTGAGAAATATGTTGCCGATTGCCCTCACAGCGGGCACGGTGACGGCAGTATGCCTCGGAATCCTGACCCAACCGTTGACGTCCGCCCACGCGGCCGAGCCAACTCCGACCACAACTGCTACTCCACTACCTGAGCCAGACCCAACCCCCACCGAGCCGCCGATTTCAACGTGGCCGAGTTCCGTGGTCGTTGGCAAGTCTGTGAAGGGCCGCACGATCCTGGCCGAGCGCCTCGGTAACCCTGCGGCATCGAAGGTTCTCTTAGCGGTAGGGATCATCCACGGCAACGAAAAGGCGGGGCGCCGCATCATCGACGCCGTCCGGAAGGTTCCCGTCTCGCCAACCGGGGACGTCCAAATCTGGACCATCCGATCGATGAACCCTGACGGCACAGCGAGCACGAGTCGACGAAACGCTCGAAACGTCGACCTCAACCGCAACTTCCCGACTGGTTGGTCGCGCAAGACCACAGGCGCCGGGAAGAGCCCTGCGAGCGAACCTGAAACGCAAGCGTTGGTGTCGTTCATGACCAAGTTGCGCCCTGATGCCACTCTCATCTACCACCAGGACTGGAACGTGGTCCTGGGAGCGTGCAACATCAAGACCCGTCCCTACGCGCTGCGCTACGCCGCGCTCACTGGGCTGAAGCAGGAATCCTGCCGACGCGCGTCGTACACCGGCACGATGGGGACGTGGTTCAACTCAAGCTTCCCTGGGTACCTGCTCACCGTAGAACTGCCGGGGACACGGAAGGTCACCACGAAGAAGGTGACCAGGTGGAGGAACTCTGTTCTCACCACGTCGCGGGAATTGATAGATCTGGATCCGACACCGGTGGCCCCGGAGATTGACCCGGAGCCCGATCCCGGACCGGAACCAACGCTGACGCCGGTGCCGCTGAGTCAGCGTTAGCGCGACCTCACCACGACGGTGTTGGTCAGGCGATCTTGCAGGCCGCGGCCGTCCCGATCCCAAATGACTGCCGGAACCAAGAGACAAATGAGCGCGGTCCGAACGGGTGCGCGCCAAAGGTTCACGTATCCCTTGTCAAGCGAGATCACCCGGATTCCCAGCAACCGCTGCCCAAAGGACGCCCCGCCGAGCAGGGTGAAAATCGACTTCATAACGAAGAACACGCCCAGTGTCGCGAAGCCAGATTGCTCGCTGCCGTACACAAACTGTGGGAACAGCAGCAGTGCAACAAGTGCAGATGCGAGCCAATCAATCATCAAGGCGCCCAGCCGGCGACCAAATCCGGTGATCGAACCGACGCCATCCTCAGGGAGTCCTAGCCGCTCACCGCGATAGCCCAAATCAATGCCGGCAGCGTCGAGCGCGGCGCGCGGCCCAGAAACCCAAGTAGCAACATCGCGGCGATCCATGTGAGAAGGCTAACTGCTACGTAGGCTTTGGCTAGGCTCCGGCCCTAAATCAGTCGGGGCGTAACACACGCGCAACAATCGGGACACCGTGGCGACACAGCCCCGACTTACGTTCTACTCGCACCGAAGGCGGCACTTGCCGCTCACCAGGCGTCGCGCCACACCCGGCACAGCGCAGATAGCCAACGAACGCTGACAGTTCCACTGTCGGTTAGAAAGGGAGGGGTGAATGTCTAAGCACCCGAATTTCAAGAACGCAGATGACGTCATGAAGTACATCAAGGATGAGGACGTTGTCTTCGTCGATGTGCGGTTCTGCGACCTACCCGGCGTCATGCAGCACTTCAACGTTCCGGCAGCCTCAGTGGACAAGTCGCTCTTCGAGGATGGCCAGATGTTCGACGGATCATCGATCCGCGGCTTCCAGGCGATCCACGAATCCGACATGAAGCTGATCCCGGACGTCACGAGCGCGTACCTCGATCCGTTCCGCAAAGAGAAGACGCTGATCATCAACTTCTCGATCCGCGATCCGTTCACCGACGAGCCGTACAGCCGCGACCCACGTCAGGTTGCAGCCAAGGCCGAGGCGTACCTGAAGTCGACTGGAATCGCTGACACCTGCTACTTCGGTGCAGAGGCTGAGTTCTACGTCTTCGACGATGTGCGTTTCGAGACCAAGCAGAACGCCGGTTACTACTACATCGATTCCATCGAAGGCGCCTGGAACACCGGTCGCGAAGAAGAGGGCGGAAACCTCGGCTACAAGACCGGCTACAAGGGCGGGTACTTCCCCGTTCCCCCAGTCGATCACTACGCCGACCTGCGCGACGAAATGTCACTGGAACTGATCAAGTCCGGGCTCGAGATCGAGCGTGCACACCACGAGGTGGGTACCGGCGGCCAGGCCGAGATCAACTACAAGTTCGACACGTTGCAGCAGTCCGCTGATGACGTCATGAAGTTCAAGTACATCATCAAGAACGTCGCCTGGCGCAACGGTAAGTCGGCCACCTTCATGCCAAAGCCGCTCTTCGGAGACAACGGTTCAGGTATGCACAGCCACCAGTCGCTGTGGAAGGACGGCAAGCCGCTGTTCTACGACGAGCTCGGTTATGCGGGACTGTCGGACATGGCACGCTGGTACATCGGTGGATTGCTCAAGCACGCACCGTCGCTGCTCGCGTTCACCAACCCAACAGTGAACTCGTTCCACCGCCTGGTTCCCGGTTACGAAGCACCGGTCAACCTGGTGTACTCACAGCGCAACCGTTCGGCTTGTATCCGGATCCCGATCACCGGTTCCAACCCGAAGGCAAAGCGCCTTGAGTTCCGCGTTCCGGATCCGTCGTGTAACCCGTACCTGGCGTTCTCGGCGATGCTCATGGCTGGACTTGACGGAATCAAGAACAAGATCGAGCCACCGGCGCCGGTTGATAAGGACCTCTACGAATTGCCACCGGACGAAGCCGCGGCAATCCCAACAGTTCCGGATTCACTGTCGGGCGTGCTCGATGCGCTTGAGGCCGATCACGACTACCTCACCGAGGGCAACGTGTTCACCCCAGATCTCATCGAGACCTGGATTGAGTACAAGCGGACAAACGAGATCGATCCGATCCGTCTGCGCCCACACCCGCACGAATTTGAGATGTACTACGACATCTAAGTCGATGTCAGCACGGCAAAGTGGCGGGTCCTTTGGGGCCCGCCACTTTGCTATTCCGAGGTGGAGGACCGAGGCAATGAACTGCCGGAGGTTCTCTCCTGGCGTTGGTATGCACTAGGCGCGGGAGCTATCCGAAAGGGTCGACGCCCGTGGAACGCGACAGTAGGACCGCTTGCCTCGCTAGTTCTGCGCCGCGCCACCGGTGGCACTGGTTGGCTTGTCGTCTTTCCACTTCCGCACTACTCCTTGCATGTAGAGGCCACCTCCGTTCACAGACTCAAGCTCTTCCTCGTTGATTTGCTCGCCGTCCTGCTGATTGCGCTCGCCCATCATTCCTCCAAAGATTCGAGGCTCACTCCCCGACAACGTGCACCCTGGTTGGTGCGACGCCGTTGTGCAACTACCGACTCTGGACGCTGTTCAAAACCTCTGACAGTTCCGCATTCTTCGCTGCCGCGATGTACGTTCCATCTACCCACAAAGTCGTTGGTTACAACAAGGTCAACCGAGCGGGATCGATTGCGCAACGCCTGCCTCCACCGTCTGGCTCTGTCATCCGGATGAGGCGCACCCATACGCCTCAGCTCGTGTTTTCCGCCGGAGCAGTTTCGGTAGTCTCCCGGGTGTGGTTGCTGCCATCACGTTCGTGCCGGTGGCGATTTCGTTGGTGTTCGGGTTCCTCGCACTCGGCGTGGTCGCAAATGCACTCTCCCGATCCAGATCCGAACGCCTCGTGATGACACCGATCGCCTTCGTTCTTGCGGCACTCAGCCTCGCGATCGCACTAAATGCAGGTTGAGCACTCCACGCCTGACGACAGGCCGGACCGGCGATCACCTTGCCTCACCAAACGCTCCACCATCTAATCGCGCGACCACCCAAGCGAAGAGCATCGGTAGGCTGGACGTCATGCGTCCGCTTCGGTACTCGATCAACCTCTCCATTGACGGCTGCTACGACCACCGAGTCCTGCCGGCCAACGAGGAACTCCACCGCCGCGCGGCCGAGAGCCTGGGCCGAGCAGACGCTCTCCTCTTCGGGCGAGTCACCTACGAGATGATGGAATCGGCCTTCAACTTGGCCGGACCAAGTTCGCCGGAAATCGATGCTTCGGATCCGTTCGTCACCGCTATCAACGCGGCGAAAAAGTACGTGGTGTCTACCACTCTCGAGGACGTGGGTTGGAACACCAAACTCGTCAACGGCGATCTGGAACAGGCAATTCTGGACCTGAAGGCGCAACCGGGCGACGGACTTTTCGTCGGTGGGGTAACGCTTCCGCTCGCGCTTGTTGAGCGTGGATTGATTGATGAATTTGAATTCCTGATTCACCCTCGAATCGTGGGCCACGGGCCAAGCTTGTTTTCAGGGCTATCGAAGCACGTCGACCTAGAGTTGGTTGATCACTCAACGATGGCTTCGGGAGCCATCGTTGCCACGTACGTGCCGCGCTAACAAGCCCCCTGTTCCACTGTGTTCAAGTCAACCAAGATGTTGACTGAACGATTGGCCTAGCAGTGATCAACAACACGATTCGCCGCACTCCCCCTCGGGTATTACGTCCCCGTTGAACTCTTTCTTCCACGATCCGTCGTGGGAATCTGAATGGGGAATCATCGTGGCAATCGCACAGCGCAGCACTGCAGCATTAGTCGTCGTCGGAACCGTCGTGGCGGGAGTCGCGCTGACCAGCGTTCCTGCCCAAGCTGCACCTGCGAGAGAAGTGCCGATCAACGCGAAGACCATTACGCTGACGCCAGCCCAGGTGAAGTCGATCTTTGGTGTGGCCCAGCACCGGAGCAAGGTCCAGAATGACTCGGTGAATGGGTTCAAGTTCTACACGGCGGAATACGGACTTCCGTCGACGGGGAACCTCGCGCTCGCCTCGACCGCAGCACTCCGAGGAAAGAGCCACGGCCAGATCCGCAAGGGCGTCAACGCGCCAATCGAAGGTCAGATGATCGTGGCAAAGAAATACAACAAGAAGACTAAGTCGGGAATGCTTGCACGGGTCGTGTCGAGCCAGGAAACGTATCAGGATGCCGAAGGCCAAGACGTGACGGTTAACCTCTACCTCGCGGTCACGTATCGCTACACGAACAAGACGGCCGTTTCGAGCATCGCGGCGACGTACGTTCCAACAACGTCATCGAACTACAGCCCGGCCGTTCACAAGGCCAATCAAGCGTCCAAGGTACTCGCCAAACGCTTCCACGTGACCGGCTAGTTCAGGTAGTCGAGAGCAGTCGCAGGACTCATCGTCCGGCACATGCTTCGATGGTGCCCCACTTCACCGAACCCGAACCACAGCGGTCTTCTCATACCGCAGCCAAGCTCCGCGCGCCTTCGCAATCGCCCGAACCTTGCACTTGCCTGCATCGCGGCCGACCAGTTTCCCCTTGCGCACCACACACTTGCGCGGCGTCAGCGACGTCCAACGCACCTTAACTCCGGCGACAGAACGCTTAGGGAGCGCCTTCGTGCGCCCGACGCCGATGCGCTTCGGGTGCCGCTTCACGGACTGTGGCTTGGTCACCAAATCGCGCGAAGGCGCAACAACAACCGGATCAGTCGGTCGGCGCACGACCGCACTCGGCGCTGACGGGAGCGACGTTCCTGCTGTATTCGTTGCGGAGACGAAGAATCGATAGTCGGTGTCGGCGTTCGCACCTTGAATGGCGCACGACGTCGCGCCGTCGGTTGCGCAGCCTGCACCTACTGGTAACGACGTCACCACGTAGCCCGTCACTTGCGGCTGCACACCCTGTCCGGCGGGCTTCCAGGTCGCGTTGAGTGCTGAACCGCTAGCCGTCACACTCACGGGTGCAGCGAGTGGATCCGGAGCGCACTCTCCACTGCTCGCAGGGAGTTCAATCGTGCCCAGATCACGAATCTCGCCGCGGACGACTTCCACCAGCGCCGACCCCACGAAGCTCTGCTGTCCTTCAAAGTAGGACGTCACGTAGTTGCAGCCCACGTCGTGAAATGCGAGACGGTACCGACCGGTCGTCAAGCCTGCGAGTTCAAAGTAGTCGAGGTCGTTGGCCTCGACACCGGAGACGTAGGCACCGGCCTCGTCGTACACCGAGGCAGCGATCATCGACGAGGGGCCGATAGGCGCACCGCCCGCACCAACGAACTTGCCTGCAAGGACGACCGAGAGATCGAGTTCGATATTGATACCGCTCGTGACTGCCCCATCTATGACCTGGATTCCCGCTGCTCCATCAACCGTTCGCGCATCGCCGAAGAACTCGTACAGGTAGGAGTAACTCCAGTCCTGAACTTCGAGTCGATAGGTACCTGTAGCGAGTCCACCAACGAGGAACTCTCCTGCGTTTGAGACGTTGCCCAAGTCCGCGGCCGGAGCACCAGATGAATCAATCACATTCACGCGCAGTTGACCCGGAAGGCGAAGCGGAACCCCGCGAGCATCGGTAATCGTCCCCGCAATCGTGCCCGTGGGCTCAACAGCCTGCGCAACGCCACCGATCGCGGTGCCGAGCACCGCAACAACTGCAACTGATGACGCGACTCGGATTGC
>CAUJEJ010000165.1 GCA_963169255.1 Actinomycetota bacterium
CACCCCCACCCGACGTACCCGCCGAACACCGGGTTCCTCTTCGACAACCACATTCTGGCGGCGCCCCCGCCGGGGGGGGGGGGGGCGACGCCTCTTTGAGTTTTGTTCCGCTGGCGGTTTGCCGAGTTTGTGTCGAACTCAGAACGAGAGCACGTTCGGGAACTGGATGATCACCATCGCGAAGATGATGGCGTACCAGATGAGCACGATTGCCCAACCAAATCGCGAGAGCCCATCGAAGAACTTGCGGGCTCCCTCGGGCAGCGGAATAACACCCGTCTTCAGGTTGAACAGCGTGACGCCAACAAACGTCGGGATCATCGCGATCCAGACCACCATGCAGTAGAGGCACAGTTTCTGAATGTCGTAGAGGCTTTGCACCACAAGCCAATGAATGAACCCGATTCCGAAGATCGTGCCGAGCTGTAATCCAACCCAGAACCACCGCTTGTAGGTAGCACCGGCGAGCATGGCCATGCCGATTGTGAGGACGGCTGCAAACGATGCGATCCCGATGATGGAGTTCGCGAAGCCGAACGCAGATGCCTGCGGGCTCGACATGACCGACCCGCAACTGAGGATCGGATTGAAGCTGCAACTGGGTACGTAATTGGGATCTGAGAGGAGTCGCATCTTCTCGATCGTCAGCTCAGCTGCTGCCGCGCAGCCGGCAATCCCGGCCACAACGAGCAGCCACTTGATCCCCCACGTCGGCTTCATCCAGCGGGAGACAGCGGTTGGGCCGTCGGTCACGTCGATACTCATCGCTATCGCTCCAAGGTTGAGCCGGGACTTGCAGGCTATCTGCCCAGGTCCGGATCCGCGTTCAACTGGGTCAATTGCAGCGCTAGCGATACGTGTCACAAACGACCGGGCGAGTTGAGGCCTCGGTGCGCGTACTATCCGGAAAGTGCATCTGAACTGGCGTGAAAAATTGCGTGCTCGCTCGCCGTATCTGCTCACCTTGGGCCTGACGTTTCTCATCGGTGCGTGGCTGCTGCAGCCCTGGTCGATGGGTGCCGCTGACGTGTTCAGCGCCGGCGAAGACATCGTCGCGCTGCAAACGAGTGTCACCGCAGTGGGTCAAACAGGCCCATTCGCAACCAACCCTCACCTGGCATACCCGCTAGGCAGCAACCCGTGGTCGTTCCCGCAGCTGGGGCTCGCAGTGCTGGTGAGCGCATGGTTCCTGGCCGGGGTGTTGGGGCTCTCGAGTGGCGCCGCAGCGCTGTGGATCTTTATCGCGGCGTTGATGGCCACTGGTGTTGCTGTGCTGTACCTCGCGAGGAGTTTTATCGGTAACCAGTTGCCGTGGTTAGCGGCAACGTTGAGCACAGCAATTGCCGTCTCGCCGTTCTTCCTGGTGAAGATCGGGCACCTCAACATTGCGGTCTTCTATATCGTGCCCCTAGTACTTGCCGTTCTGATGCGCGGACTCAAACGCGATCGAAACTGGCGCATGTGGGCGGCGGTCGGCATATTCGCTGCTACCGCGATCGCCTCACTGTGGTGGGTCCTCGTCGTACTGCTGGTGCTCCCCGCGCTCATGGTGGCAATCGTGTTGCAACGCAATTGGGCAGCGTTGCGGTGGTCTCTCGTTCTTGCACTGGCCGTGGGCGTGGGCGCATCTGTGCAGATGATCCTTTTCCACAGCGCTGCCATCCCGGGTGCGGGGCTCGGTCGAACAGCCTGGGGCGCGAACATGTTCGGCGGGAAGTTCACGGATCTGGTGTTGGCGTCGCCGATGCTGAATTCGACTCTGTCGACGAAGAAGTTCGACATGCTGCGATTCGGTGCGAGCACCGAATACAAGCCGGTCGGAATCATCTGCGCGATCCTGGTGGTGGCGCTGGTTCTGCTGGTCATCAAGTTCCTGCCGCGGCACGTCGACCGATCTTTGCCAAGCCGACTCGTCCGAACCGACACCACGCTCCTGGGGTCCCTGAGTGTCATCGCGATCCTCTTCTACCTCACCGGGGGACTCGGCAACGTCCAAGCGACCCTCGCGGTGCTCCTCGGTAGCGGGTCCCCGGCTCGAGGGTTCTCCCGGTTCATCATCATCATGGCGATCGTTGGAATGATCTGGGTGTTGTTGTACCTATGTCGATTTGTGCCCCTGTGGCTCAAGGATCGACGCGGACTCTTAACCTTCCAAGGGGTCGCTTCGGTGGTGATCCTCTGCTTTGTTCTGCTGGACCTCAACGCCCTCGGAGCCCCGGCGACGGCGCCAAAGGAGACTCTCCCGGAGTTCGCGCCAGTGAGTTTTTTGCAGAGCAAGACGCAGCCGTGCCCGGTCGCTCAACTCCCGCAAGAAGGTGCACCAGTCCCGCGCGCGATCATGAACACCACAACCGATGCGGCCAGGGCAGAGATCGAAAGGGAGATCTACTACCGGGGTTACTACCCCTATCTCATCGCGCCGGACTATTTCTGGTCTATCGGTTCCTATGTGCGTGGGCAACGAGACTCGAACGCGATCACCAGCTTGGGTTCAACGTTGACCGCTTCGGGGCTGGCTTCACTCAAGGCTGCGGGATTCTGTGCGGTGATGTATGACCAGCAACTCGCCGAAGTTCCGAAGGCCGAGAAGTTGGCCGGCGTGCGGCGCGCAAGCGACCTGCCAGCGCCCGACTCGCGCTCGTATCGTTACGACCTCTACCTGTTGAAGTAGCTGTGCCCAACATCATTCCCGAGGTGGACAGACGTGTGCAACTAGCCGCGAACCAACCACTCAGTTCTGGGCGAGTCTGCCCTAGGGTGAGGGCGTGTCGAACCCGTCGCCTGAGTCCAACGGTGTGAGTGGGAACCCAGATTCCTTGTCGCTCGGAACGAATTCTCTGGCCGGAGGGACCCCAGCGGCGACTGAGGCTCGCGAACTATCGGTCGTCGTCCCGTTCTATAACCCGGGCGCGTCCGTCGGAACCGTTGTTGCTGAACTCCTGCATCAGTTTGACTCCGCTGGCATCGACGGCGAGGTGATCGCGGTAGACGACGGCTCCACTGATGGATCCGGACGTTCGGTTGCGGCACTTGATGACGACCGCGTCACGGTGATCACCTTGCCGGTCAATAGTGGCAAGGGCGCTGCGCTTCGTGCGGGCTTCCGCCTCAGCAATGCTCGCTACGTGGGGATGATCGATTCCGATGGTGACATCAGTCCACGCCATTTGATCGAGTACCGCGAACTCGCGGTAAAGAGTGGTTGCCCGATCGTGATCGGCAGCCGTGGGGCGCCAGGTTCACAGAACCATGTGTCAGGCAAGCGTCGTCTCATGTCCGAGGCGTACAGCGGACTCGTGGCGCTTCTGTTTGATGTCCGCATCCGTGACACCCAGGTGGGTTGCAAGCTCTTCGACTCAGCAGCCATGCAGCAGATCCTCCCTCAGTTGACGGAGAACCGGTTCGTTGTGGACCTCGAGATGCTGGTGGTCGCCGCGGAACTCGGAATTGGGCCGGTAGTCGAAGCCCCGGTTGAAATTCGGCGGGTAACGGGCTCGACGATCAAGCCAACGACTGCATTGCGGATGGTCATCGACACTCTGGCGCTCTACCGTAGGCGCCGCCAAGATCAATCAGCCCAACACGAATTGGAAGCAGATTCCATGAGCCTTGACGTTCCATCTGGCCCCCGGTCAGTCGAATTGTTCGGTGTTGCGGTGACTGACGAGCACCCATACGACTTCGTCAGCCGCTGCACCCGTGAATTTGCTGCTGATCGCAAGCGCCGGACAGTCCTCGCGATGCACATCACCGCGCTCAATGCGATTGACCAGCCGGGAGTTCGCGACGGCCTCGCCGCGGCCGACTACCTGCACGCCGATGGTGTGTCGGTTTCGATCATTGCCAAGTGCGCGGGTGCACGGGCGATCGCCGCGATCCCCACCACTGACCTCGGCCCGCGTTACCTCCACGAATTGGAGGCCCTTCAGGGGCGACCTGTCCGGGTGGCGATCCTCGGTGGCGAACCTGGAATCGCTCAAGCCGCAGGTGATGCGTTGGCGCGTGACCACGGCGTCGACATCGTGATGACCGAACACGGGTTCCAGGACGACTGGCAGCCGGTACTTGATGAGTTGCGCTTAAGTGAACCTGACGTCGTGTTCGTCGGCTTAGGAATGCCGTTGGAAGCGTTGTGGGTCCAGCAGTGGCTGTCCGAACTCCCAGACGCCATGATCATCACATGTGGTGGCTGGCTGCGACTCCTATCGGGAGACGAAACCCGAGCGCCTGCTTGGCTGTTGCGCCTCCACCTCGAATTCGCGTGGCGCTGGGCAACGGACTTCAAGCGCACCAATGCTCGCTACTCGCGCGGCATCAAGACGGTCGCTGTCGGCTGTGCAGGTGCCTTGCGATCTCGGCGCTCGGTTGCGGCCAAACAACGAAGCCTGGCGCGCTAGAACTGGTGCCTCACCCATGAAGCTTCGTTGGCTGACGGTAAGTCTGAGCGCAGGTGCTGCGATCAAGGGCATGCCGTTCGTTGCGCTGCTGATTTATGCGGCTGTTGTTGGCCCGGACGAGTTCGCGCAGGTCTCAATGCTGGCGCTGGCAAGCGCCTGGCTGATGCTGCTCGCGAGCGGCGGAATGGAATTCGCGACGACCTATGAGGAGCGTCGGCGCCTCGCTGACCGCCCTCCAATTTCGCTGATTCCAGCCTGGTACGCGGCAACACCAATCGCCTTCTGTTTCTCAGTGTTGTTTGTCGGCTTTGCGCTGGCAGTTGGCTTCCCGATCGGTCCCTGGCTGGTGATGACCGGGTGCGCATTGGTGGTCGGACTCATTCAACCCGCGCTCCTGGGTCGTGCGCGGATGCGCCGCAACGAACGATGGCTGTTGGTCTATGTCGTCGCTCCCTTCACGCTGGGGTTGGTCGTTCGCCTGGTTGCGCTCGCCGTCGGAATTCCGGTCGGGTACAACCCGCTCTGGTTGTGGGTTGCCGGTGACGCGGCGCAAGCGCTGTTGCTCCTGGTGTTGATTTCGCCCCGACTGCGTCACCTCCGACTGGAGGTTCCACGTCTTCGCGTCCTCCGGGAAGGCTGGGCGACGCTGGAAAAGTCGCTGCCTTGGATGGGAACCGCTGGCCTGCAAAGCGCGCTGGCCAACGTCGACAAGTTCGTGCTGTACCCGATTGTTTCCGCAGAACTCTTCGGACTGTATTCGTTGGCCTACCAGTTGGCCAACATCGCGAATATCCTCGCCTCGGAGTACAACAAAGCCAGGCTGAGTCACTGGGTGAGCCAGGCCGTCGAAGGGCGCACGGCTGGCTTCGTTCGCGAGTCGCTGCACTTTGCGGCAGCGATGGCAGTCGGCGCTATCGTCGCTTTAGGGATCGCACTGTTCTACCGGGATTCGTTTCCCGGCATCATCGGGGTCTGCGCCGCGCTGCTGGTGGCGCTAACGCCAGTCGCGCTCTACATCCCGGTAGAGAACCGAATCGCGATTCTGAATGGACGGACGATGCCGTTGCTATGGGCGACCGGAGTTGGCGTGGTCGCGAGCCTGGTGGTCTTGTTCGCCCTCGTCACGAGCCTCGGGATCTTTGCTGGTGTGATCGCAACGTTTGTCGGTTATGCCGTCACGACTGCCTGCCTGGTTCCGGTTGCGCGTTCCGACCGCCCACGTAGCCGGAGCCTTGAGGAGGAATTGAATGTCTGACTCAGGTCACGACGGCGTATCCGACCGCGTCAAGCGCTGGGCAAATCCGCCCGCGAGTCGCGGCTCCGACGCAGCAGGCACGAAAGGTGCCCCAACGAAGGCGCCCGCGCGCGTCCGATTTGGTCGGGCGTTAGTCGCGGTTGATCTCCTTGTCCTAGTGACCGTTCTTTCGGCATGCTTGTTCGCCAGCTGGGGCTTTCGGTCAATCGAACCCGAGGACTTTCCGCGAATCTTCATGATGTTGTGCTTCGTGGCGGTGTGGCCTGCGATGTTGTGGCAGAAACAAACCCGAACAAGCACGATCCTGGGCTCGGGGCCGGAGGAGTACCGGCGGGTGCTCGTGGCAAGTGGCTGGGCCACATGTTTGGTCGCCACAGTGCTGTACCTCAGCGACACAATGCGTGGGCGAATGTTCTTCGTCACGGTGGCTTTGCTCGCGACCCTTGGACTGCTGTTGGGTCGATCGGTGATGCGCCGGATGTTGGTGAAGCAACTCGCGGGCAGTCGCAGCCTGCATCGGATCTTTGTGATTGCTGACGATGTGGGGTTTCAAGCGATTTCCCAACAACTCGGCGATGCGGACGAGATGTACCGGATTACGGGTAGTTGGAACTTCTCGCAGGGCCCGACGGATGCAGATGCACTGGTTTCGGCGGCATCGGAAACCGGCGCGGACTCGATCATCTACGTGCCAGGCGCACACGGTGAACCAAACGTCTCGCGGGAGTTGGCGTGGGCGATGGAACGGTCGGATCTGTCGCTGTTTATCTCGCCCGCACTTGTTGATGTCGCAGGGCCTCGGGTGTCGGTGGAGCCCGTGCGTGGGATCGTCTTGCTACGGGTGGAGCAGCCTCGGTTCAGTGGGCCCGCCCGTGTGGTGAAACGCGTAATCGACGTGTTCGGATCGGCGCTGCTCCTGCTCGTGCTCGGCATCCCGATGCTCCTCATCGGCCTGTGGATCCGGTTAGACAGCAAGGGACCAGCGCTGTTCCGTCAACCGCGTGTTGGTGTGGACGGCAGGGTGTTCAACTGTTGGAAATTCCGCACGATGTACACCGATGCTGACTCCAAGCGGGATGAGTTGCGGGCTGCACACGGCGGAACGGGCGCAACCTTCAAGCTCGAGAAGGACCCACGTGTCACCAAGATTGGGCACTTCCTTCGGCGATTCTCGATCGATGAATTGCCGCAGTTGGTGAACGTCTTCCGGTCGGACATGGGGCTTGTTGGACCGCGGCCCCATCCGCTTGATGATGTCTCTCGCTACGACGATCTCGCGTTGCGTCGCCTACTGGTGAAACCTGGCATGACTGGGCTGTGGCAGGTATCCGGTCGCTCAGACTTGAGCTGGGACGAGTCGGTCACCTTGGATTTGTACTACGTGGAGAACTGGTCGCTGTCGCTCGATGTGATCATCATGGGACGCACCGTCGCCGCGGTCTTGCGGGGTTCTGGCAGCTACTAGGTGAACCTAGAGATGCACTACTAGACCGCTGTCGGTGCCGCCGTCGGCAAATCGGTGGGGGCCTCGTCGGCGGAATCGGGCTGCCGAAACAGGCTGAGCCCAGCGACGATGATCCCGAGCGTCGCAAGGTATGGGAAGAAGGCCTCACGCAGATGACTACGTGGGCCGAACACGATCGGCAGCACTGATTCCTGGGTGAAGAGCACAGCCAGCAGTGCCACCAACGCGACCGCCACGGCACCATCTGAGCGCCGCACCATCCACGCAACCCACACCAAACTGACGAATAGCGCGATCAGGCTGGCGAGTCCCACGATCCCGGAACGCCCGGCAGTGTCGAGGAACTGATTGTGTGCGCTGTAGAGGTCAGGGAATGTCGGCTTCGACGCCCAATATGCGTCGCTACGCATGAACTCCATTCCGTAGCCGAACACCGGGTTCGCCGCGAAGTCCTCGAGCGCGTACCGCCACATCTCGACGCGGCCAGTGAACGACGTCACGCCTGCCATCCCAACGGCGAGCGGGAGGACCACGATCGCTGCGATCGCACCTGCCCAGGCAGTTGCCCACCCCTTGCCTCGGAGGCGGGCCACCGGCACGAAGACCACGATCAGGCCCAAAATTGCTGCGCCCAAAGCGGTGCGACTCTGAGACCAGATAAGTGCCCCCGCTGAGGCGACTGGACCAACCAGCCACAACGCCGGTACCCACGGCCAGGCAACAAGCCTCTTGCGCAGCATCGCGACCTGGAACGTCAGGGCGATCGCGCAGATCAATCCCATGGTGTTCTGATGCCCGGTGATTCCGGAGAGCACAGGCAGTCCCAACCACTCGGAGTAGCGCGGTTCGTAGTGGTTGCGGAACGTGGCAGTTCCGCCGGTGAACAGGTCATAAGTTCCGAGCACCAAGCTTGCGCAGACGACCGCGGCGAACAGCCAAAAGCAAGTGGTCCGGATCCAGCTGGGATCCGCCGCCGATGCAGCCAGCACCGCGCCTAGAGTCGCAAACGCGATGATCCACGCGCCCACAACCACTGGTTGACCATGGGCTAAGGCGGAGATCACCGGAGCGAGCGCAGTGAGGGTGGCGAGCCCAGCGACGGCGTACTGCCACCGTGACACTCGCCCGGCGACGCAACCCAGCGCGGCGCACGCTGCAGACATGACTGCTACCAAGAGGCCGATCCGCCCGCGCAGCGGATCCTCACCCAACACATGAAACGCGAATTGGTTCACAAAGCCGATGGAGGCCGCCAACAAGAATCCAACGAATGCGACCAGTGCCGCGCGATGCTTCACGCAGCGATGCTATGGCTGTCCTGGGTTTGCTACACCTCCGCCACGACTGAAACGCCGTACGCTACGCAAATCGCCAAAACTTTGGCACCCAATTGGCCGCGAAACTATCGGCGTGACCAGCGTCATGCCCTCCCGGCTTTGACCCACGAGTACACCGTCGGGTAACCTAGTCTTTCGTGCCTGGGACACCCCAAGCACTCTGCTCCATCACAGTACGGATTCGCTTCGCGCTCAGGCATGAAGCAATCGGGAATGTGCCGCAATCAAGTGCGGGTTCTGACTGCAGTCAATAGCTGCCGATCAGGCCAGTGCGCAGCGGACATTTCGTGAGGTAGCGGTTTCGACCAAAACGTCGAGTGGCCAGTTTCGACCGTGGGGGCCTTGTGTGCCTCACAGCCGCGACACGCCCGAGCGCGGGGGTCGGAGAATTTGGGGTGACTAAACGGCTCGAAAGTGGCAATAACTAGTAAGACGAACAAACTCAACACTGAAGACAGCACGAAGTTGCGAGCAATCGCAATTGCCAACCAATAACCCTCGTACGTATCGGAGACTCGGTGCCCACCATCCAGCAGTTGGTCCGCAAGGGCCGACAGGACAAGGTCTCGAAGAACAAGACCCCTGCGCTCAAAGGAAGCCCACAGCGCCGTGGGGTCTGTACTCGTGTCTACACAACTACTCCAAAGAAGCCGAACTCGGCGCTTCGAAAGGTCGCTCGTGTGCGCCTTTCCAGCGGTATCGAGGTCACGGCCTACATTCCCGGCGTCGGGCACAACCTGCAGGAGCACTCAATCGTGCTCGTGCGTGGTGGTCGTGTGAAGGACCTCCCCGGCGTTCGTTACAAGGTCGTGCGCGGTGCGCTCGATACCCAAGGTGTGAAGAACCGTAAGCAAGCGCGCAGCCGTTACGGCGCCAAGAAGGAAAAGGGTTAAGCAAAGATGCCTCGTAAAGGCCCAGCTCCGAAGCGGCCAATCATCGTTGATCCGGTGTACTCATCGCCGCTGGTCAGCCAATTGGTCAACAAAGTTCTGCTCGACGGCAAGAAGTCGACCGCTGAATCAATCGTGTACGGCGCCCTCGAAGGCTGCCGCGAGAAGACTGGCGTTGAGCCCGTCTCGACGTTGAAGCGCGCGCTCGACAACATCAAGCCAGCCCTTGAGGTCCGCAGCCGCCGCGTCGGTGGTGCGACCTACCAGGTGCCCGTCGAGGTGAAGCCCGCCCGCTCGACCACTCTCGCGCTGCGTTGGCTCATCGGCTACTCCCGCGATCGTCGCGAGAAGACGATGACCGAGCGCCTCATGAACGAGATCCTGGATGCCAGCAACGGCCTCGGGGCAAGCGTCAAGAAGCGTGAAGACACCCACAAGATGGCCGAAGCCAACAAGGCATTCGCCCACTACCGCTGGTAAGTCAGCACACCAACCACTTTCTAACCACCACCAGAAAAGCAGGAGAATTTCGTGGCTACCGCCGGAACCGCAACAGACCTCGCCAAGGTCCGCAACATTGGGATCATGGCGCATATTGACGCGGGTAAAACCACGACCACTGAGCGCATCCTGTTCTACACCGGTATCAACTACAAGATCGGTGAAGTTCACGACGGTGGCGCGACGATGGACTGGATGGAGCAGGAGCAGGAGCGCGGCATCACCATCACGTCTGCCGCAACGACCTGTCACTGGAAAGACCACCAGATCAACATCATTGACACCCCTGGACACGTGGACTTCACGGTCGAGGTTGAGCGGTCACTGCGAGTCCTCGACGGCGCGGTGGCCGTTTTTGACGGCGTCGCAGGTGTTGAGCCGCAGTCAGAGACGGTGTGGCGCCAGGCCGACAAGTACAACGTTCCGCGTATGTGCTTCGTCAACAAGCTTGACCGCACTGGCGCTGACTTCTTCATGTGCGTTGACACGATCAAGTCGCGTCTGCTCGCAAACGCACTCGTGCTGCAGATCCCGATCGGTGCTGAAGGCGACTTCATTGGCGTCGTCGACCTGATCGAAATGCGCGCGTTGGTATGGCGCGGCGAGACTCAGATCGGCGAGGACTACACCGTCGAAGAGATTCCTGCCGACTTGGCCGACGAGGCTGCGAAGTGGCGCGAAGCGCTCATCGAGACCATCTCGGAAGCCGACGACGAGATGATGGAGAAGTTCCTCGAAGGAACCGAACCAACCGTCGAAGAACTGCACGCAGCGATCCGTCGCGCAACGCTGGCCAACACGGTCAACCCGATTCTCACCGGCTCAGCGTTCAAGAACAAGGGCGTTCAGCCCATGCTCGATGCAGTGGTTCGCTACCTGCCGTCGCCGCTGGACATCGAAGCCATCAAGGGCCACAAGCCAGGCGACGAATCGGTCGAGATCGATCGTCAGCCAGATGCTTCTGAGCCATTCGCGTCCCTGGCGTTCAAGATTGCCGCTGACCCGCACCTCGGCAAGCTCACCTACGTTCGTGTCTACTCCGGAACCTTGAACACTGGCACCGCAGTGCTCAACAGCGTCAAGGGTCGCAAGGAGCGCATCGGAAAGATCTACCGAATGCACGCGAACAAGCGCGAAGAGATCGAATCGGTCGGCGCGGGCGAGATCGTCGCGGTGATGGGTCTGAAGGACACCACCACGGGCGAGACGTTGTGCGATCCCGCGAACCCGGTCATTCTCGAGTCCATGACCTTCCCGGCTCCAGTCATCGAGGTTGCGATCGAGCCGAAGACGAAGGGCGACCAAGACAAGCTTGGCGTCGCAATTCAACGTCTTTCGGATGAAGACCCGACGTTCCGCGTCCACTCGGACGAAGAGACCGGCCAGACGATCATCGCTGGTATGGGTGAACTTCACCTTGAGGTCCTGGTCGACCGCATGCGCCGCGAGTTCAACGTTGAAGCCAACGTTGGTAAGCCGCAGGTTGCGTACCGCGAAACCATCACCAAGGCTGTCGAGAAGATCGAGTACACCCACAAGAAGCAGACGGGTGGTTCGGGTCAGTTCGGTCGCGTCATCATCGCAATCGAGCCAAACGCACCGACGGGCGAAGAAGAAGAGGACAGTCGTTCAGAGACTGGCTACGAGTTCGTCAACAAGGTCACTGGTGGACGTATCCCACGCGAGTACATCCCGTCGGTTGATGCCGGTTGCCAGGACGCGATGGAGAACGGCGTGCTCGCCGGATTCCCCATGGTCGATGTCAAGGTGACCCTGATCGACGGCGCGTACCACGACGTTGACTCCTCTGAAATGGCGTTCAAGATTGCCGGTTCGATGGCGTTCAAGGAAGGCGCACGTCGCGCCGGACCAGCGCTGCTTGAGCCCGTCATGGCAGTCGAGGTCACCACTCCGGAAGACTTCATGGGTGACGTCATCGGCGACCTCAACTCACGTCGCGGTCAGATTCAGTCGATGGACGAGCGCCACGGTGCACGTGTAGTTGCTGCGCTGGTGCCGCTGAGCGAAATGTTCGGCTACGTCGGCGACCTCCGCAGCCGCACGCAGGGTCGCGCAAGCTACTCGATGCAATTTGATTCTTACGCCCAGGTTCCAAATAACGTGGCGGAAGAGATTATTGCGAAGGCTAAGGGTGAATAACACCGCGTAGCGGTTTACGAACCCCCTGTACTAACCCATAACTACTAGACAACCGAATACCAAACCCAAAGTCCCGGCCCACTCCATAGGGGAGTGGGGCAGCACCGGACCAATCAAAGTAATGAGGAGGCCCCAGTGGCGAAGGCAAAGTTCGAGCGGACTAAGCCCCACGTCAACATCGGCACCATTGGTCACATTGACCATGGAAAGACGACGCTTACAGCGGCGATCACCAAGGTGCTGCACGACAAGTACCCGGACCTGAACGAAGCTTCAGCGTTCGACATGATCGACAAGGCGCCTGAAGAGCGCCAGCGCGGTATCACGATCTCGATCGCGCACGTCGAATACCAGACCGAGTCGCGTCACTACGCACACGTCGACTGCCCTGGACACGCTGACTACATCAAGAACATGATCACCGGCGCAGCCCAGATGGACGGTGCAATCCTCGTGGTTGCAGCGACCGATGGCCCGATGCCGCAGACGAAGGAACACGTCATCCTGGCCCGCCAGGTCGGCGTCCCCTCGATCGTCGTTGCTCTCAACAAGTGCGACATGGTTGATGACGAAGAGATCCTCGAGCTCGTTGAGCTCGAAGTTCGCGAACTGCTCAGCAGCTACGAATTCCCAGGCGATGACTGCCCGGTCGTTCAGGTTGCAGCATTCCCAGCACTCAATGGCGATGCCAAGTGGGGCGAGTCAATCCTCGAGCTCATGAACGCAGTCGACGAGTACATCCCGACGCCAGAGCGCGATGTTGACAAGCCCTTCCTCATGCCGGTTGAAGACGTCTTCACCATCACCGGTCGCGGAACGGTCGTCACCGGTCGTATCGAGCGTGGAATCGTCAAGGTCAACGAAGAAATCGAAATTGTTGGTATCCGCGAAGGTTCGACGAAGACCACCGTCACCGGTATCGAGATGTTCCGCAAGCTGCTCGACGAAGGACAGGCTGGCGAAAACGTCGGACTTCTTCTTCGTGGAACGAAGCGCGAAGATGTTGAGCGTGGACAGGTCATCGTCAAGCCAGGCACGACGACACCACACACCGATTTCGAAGCCCAGGCCTACATCCTGAGCAAGGACGAAGGCGGACGCCACACCCCGTTCTTCAACAACTACCGTCCGCAGTTCTACTTCCGCACCACGGACGTGACCGGCGTCGTGACCCTTCCTGAGGGCACCGAAATGGTCATGCCAGGTGACAACACGGAAATGACCGTTGCGCT
>CAUJEJ010000166.1 GCA_963169255.1 Actinomycetota bacterium
GACGAGGCACGAGGATTGTCGTAATGCAACCGTGGAGGCTACGCCACCTTGACTGTGAGCTTCTTGTTGAGTGCGGCACGTGTTGTGCTGGCGGGAGCGGTACCGACGATCTTGCATCGGCCCTTCTTGCCCGTGAACGCCAACTTGCCGCGCACGACCTTGCAGACCTTGGGGCTCGCGGCCTTCCATCGGACGCCCGCGCCTGAGTTGGTGGACTTCGGCAGGCTAACTGCGGTCGGCTTCCTCACCCCATCGCTCTTGATCTTCCGAGGAACAGAACCGACAACCTTCTGATCAACGGTTGTCTGATACGAATCCGCCGGTGGTGTTGCGGCAGCGCCGGGCGTCACCGCGGCGGACGTCGCGCTGTAAACACCGACTCCTGCGATGTTTACTGCAGCGACCTGGAACACATAGCTCGTGCCGTTTGCCAATCCGCCAATGGTCGCCTGGGTCTCGGTCGACGCGGCATGGGCGAACTGCGTCCAACTCAATCCACCGTTCGCGGAGTACCGAATCTGGTAGTCCGTCACAGGCATGCCCTCTGAACTTGTCGCTTCGGACCAACGAAGGTTGACGTGGCCGTCGCCCGCCGAGACCGTCTGCACCGTGGGCGTGCCAAGGAGCAGGGAGAGACTGATATTGAAACCGGTTCGTGACTTCCCGTAGGGGAGTTCGAAAGGCCCACTTCGATAGGGATAGAAGATCGCTTCGTGGGTGACTACCTCTAGGAAATACCGCGGTCCTGGAACGTTTCCGATCGCTGCACGGTACGTGCCATCCGCAGCTACGGCGGCAAACGTCGTGTTGTTGTCCTCGTCGTATACGAGCACGCTCAAGGATTCGCGTTGCGTTTCTGTCAACGGTGCACCAGCAGGCCCGGTGATTCGCCCGCTGATCGTCAGCCCTGCGGTCATCGAAAGTTCGATCCCGCTGACCGATCCGCCCTCTATGATTTCAATCGTGTTGGTCGCTGAATCTTTGAGCTTGCCCATCTCGTCATACGCCAGCACCTTAAACGTCGGGCCAGTCAATCCCCCGAGCCCGATGAGGAAGGCGCCATCTGGCAGAGTCACATCGCCAATCCGAGTCGCGCCGTTGGAATCAGTCACTCGCACGAAGTAGGAGTCGCCTGGTTGCATTTCGGCTAGCAGATATTCGGGGATGTCAACTCTTCCGCCGATCGTTCCCGCCGTAGCAAGGGTAATCTCCAGCCCACCGACCGATTCGCCTCGGGCAACTTCAAATTGGTCACCGGCGTAGGGCTCGAACCAGCCCGCGTAGTCGTAGGTCGTCAAAGTGAACGTGGTGCCCTGCAAGGATCCGAGCCCTATGCGAAACGTGCCGTCGGCCGCAACTGATCCGTTGGCGCGCCAGCCCCTGGAGTCGGTTACCACTGCATTCAAATAGTGACGCCGGCCTTCTGGAACAGCGAGTTGCGCTCCCCCTGGGCTAGTCAGCTTGCCCCTCAGGGTTGCTGCTGCGGTCAGTGAAATCTCAAGGCCGCGAATCGACTCGCCCACTTCGAGTTCAAACGGCGCACTCACGTAGGTCTCGAACCAGCCGTTGATATCGCTAACAGTGAGTGTGAACGTGGTGCCCGCCAGATTGACGCGAGGAGCTAGGAAGGTGCCGTCCGAAGCGACCACTCCATTCCACTTGCTACCCCTGGAATCCGTCAGGTGGACCTTCAGTTCTGATTCCGCCAACGACGAGCCGACAGGGGCACTTATCTGCCCGCTCACCATCGATTCTGACTGAGATCCCTCTGCGGCAGCGGCCGGTGTGGCGGACAACCCAGTCAGCGCAAACGCGGCCAGCACCAGACTGACAACGACGGCACGGAATCGGAAAGGGCGCACGCCTGTAGCAGGCGTCGAAGTGCTCGACAACATTGAAATTCCCCCGGTACACCGACTCAGAATGCCCCCGTGGTTCCAAGGTCGGCCCGGAACCAGGTGGAACGGTACATGATCGTTTGCTGCCTGTCACGCCGCTCCAAGAGCGCCGCGAACTGCAGCAAGGCAACGCTAGGCCAAGTGGCGACGATGAACTGTGGGGATTTCTACCCATTTTCACGTCGTGCACTCACGTACCTTGCAAACCATCAGCCGAGGTATGACGCCCAGGCGTTGATGTTGTAACCCGGTGCTGACTTCCAATCGGCAAACGCCTGCGACTGCGGGTCCAGCACGGCGGGCACCACGAGGTCGGCGCGACGACCACCAACGAGGCGTGCTTGGTTCATCCACCACGTCGGGTCACCGAGGGTGTTGACGGTCGCGCGGACGACCTGCGCCGCATCGATCCCTGCCACTACTGGGGGTTCATCGGAATCAACCGGGTTGATCGAGAAGATGCCACTGGAACCCTGGCACCCATCATCGACTGGGTTCGCGACGACCGTGTACGCCTGCGCGAGCTTCGCGATCGCGTACCAGTGACACATCGTGTTCTCTGGGTATTGGTTGGCAAACAGGCCGCCCGCATCTTGCAAGTGGCTGCCATAAGAACCGTCCCAATGCGTCGGAATCGCGATGACGTCGGCACGGTTCACGGCGAGCACGCTCGACGCCTCTGGGAAGCGAACGTCCTCACAAGCCAACAATCCGATGCGGCCAATCTCGGTCTCGAACACATCGAGGGAATCCCCCGCAGTCGCCCATTCTGCAAATGACGGATCGAGGTGAGTCTGGCGGTACTGACCGACCACGGTGCCCTTCG
>CAUJEJ010000167.1 GCA_963169255.1 Actinomycetota bacterium
CCCCCTACCCCCCCCCCGTCCCCACCGCCCCCCCCCCCCCACCCCCCCACCGCCACCCCCATGGTTGTGTGCGTGTTTGTTGCTGGGTAACCGGCTAAAATCCCCCCAACAACCTCGCACTCAACGAATGTCGATGCGGGCGGGGGAGTTCGGGGTTAGCCGAGGAGTTGGTCGGGGTAGCACCAGCGCCAGGCTTCGCCGGGTTCGGCGCTGCGCATGGTGGGGTGTCCCGTTTCTTGGAAGTGACGGTCTGCGTGGCGGCCGACTGAAGAGTCGCAACAGCCGACCGTGCCGCACTCCAGACACATTCGCAGGTGGACCCAGGCGGTGCCATCCTCGAGGCAGCCTTCGCATTGGCCAGGAGTACGCGGCGTGGGCTCGGGACGTGCGGCGGCGGCGTCCAGGTGTTCGCATGCCTGACCCACTCCGACCGGGGCCACCAACTCGCGGCTCTCATCCACCTGACCATCGAGCACCCGATCGAGCATCGCTTCTTCAACATCGAGCAGGCGGATGACGTTACGGACGGCATCGTCGTTCGCCTTTCCGTCGTCGCGTGCGGTGAGCACGGCAGCGCGCTCAGCCAGGAGCATCTCCAGCCTCAGCCGTTGATACGCCTCGATCGGCGTCTCGGCACCATCGGTTGACCTGCCCAGCCGCTCCCACGCGGCGTTGCTCCGCTCCTCCGTTCGGACGCGCAACCGAGCGATCACCTCAGCGGAGTCCGTCTCACCCGCGGCCTCATCGAGTCGCTCTAGACCTGCCTTGCGCGCTTGGTCAAGCAACGCTGCCTCTTGCAGCGCATCCTCGGCACGGTCCGGTGGCTTGAGTCGCAAACGCTTGACAAGCATTGGCAGCGACGAGCCCTGAATGAGAATTGATCCGACCACGACCACACATGCGATCAACGTGAGCAGGTCTCGATACGGCACGGTGTCGGGCAGGGCGAGAGCAGCGGCTAACGTGACCACACCGCGCATCCCCGCCCACGAGACAACCGTCAGCGCAGCCCATGGAACAACCGCACGCTTGCGGCCGATTCCAGGCAGCCGTGTGAGCACGCCGTCTCCCAAGACCCAGATAATTCTGGTTGCGACTACTGCCAGGAACACGCCCGTCGATGCCAGGACCACCATCTGCAGATCGTCGCCGTCGGAAACGACTGCCTCGGCGATCGCGAGCAATTGCAGACCGATGAGCAGGAAGACGGCTTGTTCCAAGAAGAACGAAACGGTTCGCCAGTTGCCCTCTGCTGTGAGCCGCGCAGTTCCCGACTGCAGGAATGGCGCCTTGTGCCCGACAAGCAACCCGGTGACCACCACGGCCAGCACTCCGGAAGCGTGGATCTCTTCAGCCGGGATGTAGGCGATATACGGAATCGTGAACGACAGGATCGTCTCGAACGACGGGTTCGAAATTCGCTTCCGGATCGGGGCGTAGATCACTGCCACGATGACTCCGACAACAATTCCGCCAGCGGCCGCGATGAAGAAGTCAATACCAACCTCGACGATCGTGAAGGTTCCCGACACCGCCAGGATCGCCGCACGCAATGCTGTCAGCGCGGTTGCGTCATTGACCAGACTCTCGCCTTCAAGCACGTTAACGATCGCCCGCGGCATACCGACCCGCCGAGCCACCGCGCTCGCCGCAATCGCATCGGGCGGCGCAACGATCGCGCCAAGCGCAAACCCGGCCGCGAGCGGCAGGCCCGGGATCAGCCAGGCCGCCACAAATCCGACCACCAGCGTGGTGAAAATGACCAACCCAACCGAGAGACTAATCAATGCCCGCCGATTCGCCCGGAAGTCGATGAACGAGGTGTTGTACGCGGCGGAATAGAGCAGCGGCGGCAGAATTCCGACGAGCACGAGCTCGGGGCTGAGCACGTAGTCGGGGACGAAAGGCATGAAGGACAGCCCGAGTCCAACCACGATCAGCAAGAGCGGCGGAGACATGCCGAAACGGTTTGCGAAGGCGGAGACCGCCACGATCACAACTGCGAGCCCAACAAGCGAGAGAGCGAGTTCCACGAAGCGCATCGTGGCACGTTGCCTGTTCGCGACGTCGGCTCAGCGGTGGCCGCGGGGCTCGAAGACGCGACTACGCAGTTCGGGCACTTGGAGGAGAAATGGCGCAGCACCAACTACACCCCAGGTGGTGTGATTGGCGCGTGACAACCGGAGGTGGAGCATCGAGCGCGCAGGTATGGGGTGCGCTTGGTTCTGTCTACGTGCTGTGGGGATCCACGTATCTGGGAATCGCGATCATCGTGAGCGCGGCGCCGCCTCTGCTGTCGGCGGGCAGTCGCTTCATCGCTGCCGGCCTAATCGTCGCTGCGATTGTGGCTGTTCGCAGCGGGTGGCGCACCCTGCGGATCGCGCGTCGGGAGCTGCTCGGCCCGGCCGTGCTGGCCGTGTTGCTGCTGTGTGCCGGGAACGGCGGCGTTTCGCTTGCGGCGAGGTATGTGCCTAGCAGCGTGACCGCATTGTTGGTCGCGAGTGTTCCGCTGTTCATCGTGTGCCTGCGCGCCCTAAACCACGACCGCCCGCGGGCGATGACGTGGGCAGGCGTCGCATTCGGACTGGTCGGGGTCGTGGCGCTAGTGATTGCGCTCGGCCGCGACGATCCTGCGCCTGGCGACGGCTACATCGACCTGCCCGGCTGGCAGGTTGGGCTTTGGCTGCTCGTCGTCCTGTGCGGCAGCGTGTCCTGGGCATACGGCTCGTTCCTGTCGCCACGGATCGTTGCCGCGGGGAGGGCACCTCGCGATTCTGGCGCGATGGTGACGTGGCAGTTCCTGATTGCGGGTGTACTCCTCACTGCGATCGGCTTGCTCCGGGGTGAAGGCCCTGGGGCGTTGGACCATGTGGATGGACGGACGGTGGGTACATGGGCCTTCATCGTGTGCGCGGGTGTCATCGCGTATAGCGCCTACACGTGGTTACTGCAGAACGCATCCGTGTCGCTTGCGTCGACGTATGCGTACGTGAATCCGGTGGTCGCAATGCTGCTCGGCTGGTGGCTGCTTTCAGAACCGATGACCTCGACGGTGCTTGCTGCCGCAGTGTTGATCATCATCGGGGTCCTGCTCGTGGTTCGGTCAGAATCGCGCAACGTTGCGTCTTCACGCGCGGAGTCCGCCGACCGGGTAGACCAACCTGAGCCAGCTGATTCCAGCCCATAGAGTGGGCGGGCGCGGGCGCGTGCCTCGGTTTCACCTAGTGCGAAGGACGTGGGAATGTCGTTTAAGGTTGGTGCCCTGGTCACGGCGGGCGTAACGGCGGCGACGGCAGCCGTCACTGCCGCCACCTTGAAGATCTTGCTGAGCCGCCGCCCTGCGTTGCCGAGCGACCCGCAGATGTACGCCGAACCTGTCGCGGATTCTGATGCCGACGACAACCCTGGCGAACTACGCGCGACCTTCTTGGGTGTCTCAACGATCGCCTTCACCGACGGTGAGACGACGATCGTCACCGATGGCTTCTTCTCACGACCCTCGGCGCAACACGTGCTCGCGGGGCGGGTGAGTCCGAACCATGCCGTCATTGACGATTGCCTGCGCAAAGCCGGCATCGACGAGGCCGCGGCGATCCTCGTCGCGCACTCGCACTACGACCATGCACTCGATGCACCCGCCGTCGCCTGGCGCACGGGTGCGATGTTGGTTGGCTCCGAGTCGACACTGAATATCGGCCGCGGCTACGGGCTCAGCGATGATCAGATGCAACTGGTCGACGTCAGCGAACCTCTGAAGTTTGGTCGTTTCACGGTCGAGATGATCCTCTCGGAGCACTCGCCACACGGGAAGTTCAAGGGCCTCATTGAATCCCCGTTGCGCGCGCCAGCTCGGGCCAAGGAATACAAGATGGCCGAGTGCTACTCGATGTTGATCACGCATGCGAGTGCCGCCGGGCGAACTCGGAGGGTGTTGGTTCACGCGAGCGCCGGCTTCAAGCCCGGCTGCTTGGAGGGGCGACGGGCTGACGTCGTGTTCCTTGGAATCGCGCCAGTCGGCAAACAGAGTGACCAATTCCGCGATGACTACTGGCGGGAGACTGTACAAACGATCAAGGCGCGACGAGTTTTCCCGATCCATTGGGACGACTTCACGCTTCCGCTGAGCGAACCGCTGCAGGCTATGCCGTACGTGGCCGACGACTTCACCGTGACCATGGACTTCTTAGAGAAGCGCCGAGTGACCGAGGGCGTAGAGATCGTGATGCCCAAGCCGTTCGAACGAATCGACCCGTTCACTGGCCTAGGCTCAACCGCCTCTGCCCCCGTAACTCTCTAGTTCCGGCCGGCCCCGTTCCACCCTTTCCGGCTCGGGAACGGCAGAAGGTCGACAGCTAGCGGGAGGTGGGTGCTTGAAGGTGCTCGACCACGGAATCTAGGCGGTCTGCGAGCCAGACGGATTGGATGATCCACGCGAGCGAAAGCACCATCAGCAACGCGGTATGACCCATTTCATCCTGCATGCGCGCGGCGCCGTTCGCATCGTCACTGTGCGCCGCGGCACCGAGCGCCGCGAAGTCTTCATCGATCGTGGCGCGCAATCGCTCCAGAGACGCTCGGTGCTGGTTCGCAGATGCGACGTCTGCCGATGCACCGCTCGGGTCATCCATCGAATTGACGGTTGCGACCACGCGTGTGCCCACTCGATGAGCCGCCGCCAACATCGCATCACCTGAGGCCGCGCAACTACTCGGCAACTGACCAAACTGTGCGAGTCCGCGCAGCACCTCGCCGAAGTAGTTCATCGAGGTCGCGACGTTGATCGTGGCCACCAATTCATCCCGACTCTCCAGCCCCGGACCACGCTGGCTGTACGCGAGGTCGAAGGACTCGCTCGCGCGTTGCACAGCGTCCGCCGAACGGTCCGCCAAGAACTGCGCGTGGGCCTCCGACGTCTTGCCATCGACTATCTGCTCATACCCAAACATGAGGAAGTTGGTGGACGCATAGATCGCCTTGCGGGCAGTGCGGTACACCATCGGAGCGACACCATGCGGCCACATCAGCAAGCTGACAAACAGGCTCACCCCGATGCCGATGAGCACGTCAATCAGCCGCCACTCAGCGGTGCCCAGCTCACCCGGCGACGTAATGCCGAGGAGCACGATCACGAACAGCGAGAACGACGCCTGCCCGACAACAAACGAGATCGCGCCCGGGGTGTACGCAGCCAGGAACGCGACAACCGGCAGCAGCAACCACAAGGGCAGCGCATTTGCCCCAATTGCCAGGACCAACACGCTGCCGACAGCGAAGCCGATGATGGTGCCGAGCACCATCTGCCATGCCACGCGGCGCGTTCCGGACGCGTCAAACTTGAGCGCGACCAACGCTCCCAGCGAGGCCCAGAAGCCATGCTCTGCGCCAAGCAGCGTCACGACATACACAGTCAACGTGATTGCGATGCTCGTACGGATTGCGGTGCGAAGCCATGGCGAGCGGAGCGTGAACTGGCGAGCGAGAAGTGTCCGTGGGCTAACCCGTCGGTCTGGTTCGAGGATCTCGTGCCCAGCAAGCGTCACGACATCTTCTTCGCGAGAAAGCTGCTTCGCCTTGGCTCGCACGGACTTCGCCGGATCCATCGCTCCGCGCACGTAGATGGCCATTGCCTCTACCGTCAGCGAGATCGTCCGCACAGTTGCCGAACCCTCGACGCCCACGCGAACCTTCTGAGCCTGCCCGCTGCCTAGGGTTCGCCCGCACCACTGTGCAAGTTGTTCAGCGTGTTGTTCGCGTTTGGCATCAAGCGCAGACGGATTCGGGATGACGTCGCCGGTCCGCAACGCTTGCGCAGCTTCACGCAGCGACGTCACCATTGCGACATTCAGCCGAGCATCGATCGGTCCGAGCTCAGGTTCCTGATCGTGCGTGAATTCCAAGGTGGTGATGAGCCGACGCGTCTCGTCGATCGCCTGCATGAGCGATCGATCGCGTGATGTGCCGGCGCCCGGTCGTGCGAGTTGGCCGTCATAGGCACCGTGAAGCGCTTTGTCCGCGTCGAGCAGTTTCGCAAACGCAGCGGCGCGGGCGGTCGGATTCTCCACGTCCGACATCACGTCGGCGGCTGCGGCGAGAACGTCGGCCAACCGCAGGCGAAGCTTGCTGCGAAAGTACATCGGCCAGAGCGTGACCGAACCGATGGTCGCAACGGTCGCACCGATGGCCCAACCACCCGCGGTCGCAAACGTCTCGCTCGGGTTCGGGGTCGCCGTCGCAGCAAAGACCCAGGGCAGGATCGCCGCGGCGGTCGCGGCGGCGAAGTAGCCACGCAGCACCGCTGAGTAGGCAATGACGAAGACGATAACGACAGTGGCGCACACGATCACCCATTGCCATTGGGCGAGATAGGACCCGAGCGCAACAAGCACGACGCCGTTTAGTCCAAGCAAGGCATTTGCCGTGAGACGTTCCTTGCGCGGACCGCCGAGATCAGCGAACGCCAGCATCGAGAAGCACGCGAAGGCCGCGGCGAGAGCAGAATGGGTCCAGCCGAGCACGACCTGCAGCACGAAGTAGGTCACCGGAACGAGTAGCGCAACCCGGAGTGCGCGGCGAAGAATCACGTGCCCCGGATCATGCATGTCCAGAGGATGGCAGAAGTCGACATCGTCACGCTGACTACGAATCTGTGCGACAACAGCCTGCATTGCACTAATCCGGTGCACCGCGCGCTCCACCGGTTGTATCGCGGCGGCGCACCTGCCACGGTTCACTCGCGCCTGTTCACACCACACCTTGGAGTCAGCATGTCCCGACGGATCACAACCCTCGCCCTCGTCAGTGTCACAGCCGCTTCGTTGGTCGGCACAGCGTTCGTCAGTCCCGCTTCAGCTGGCGATACCCGCGCCCTAACCAAGCCCGAGATGATGGCGTCTTTGATGAAGACTGCCGATGTCCCCAAGAATGTCCGGTCGGCAAAGACTCGGTCGACGTTGCGCACCACGCCTACCCGCACAGCGAAGTACCTGAGCGGCGCAGACACCGTTGGCCCGGACCTCTGTTTCGACAAGAACGGAAAGCAGCTAAACGGCCGGCGGCCCGCAACGGAAGCAACCGCGGAGATCACGCTTGAGTCCGGCGGGCTGAACGGCGTCAACATGTCGACCAACAACGAGATCTACAACTACGGAACACCTGCCAAGGCACAATCTGCGTGGCGGAATCTGCTCAAGAAAGCACGCCAGTGCAACGGCACTGTCACCAAGGACATGAGTGAAGAAGGAACCTCAGCAGACGTTGTCGTGAAGACGAAGTTTGCGCGCACCCCGGCATTGCTCGGCGCCCGCGGATTCACCATCACCGCGGATGTCAGCGTGCAGATCGCCGGTGAGGTCGATATCTCGGTACTCGGCGACCAGTACGCGGCGTACCGGGTCGTAGGTCCCGCGATCGAACGAGTCGAGTTCGCTGCAATCTCACTCGACGGCTCGAAAGTCGGCATCAACAAGGAGCGCCGCGCCTTCACCCGCAGCGAGACCGACAAGGTGGCGCAGCGGGTGTGGGTTCGCTGGATGAACTAGCGGCGGGCCTTGCCCGAGTTCGCGGAGAGCTGTAGCGGCGCAGTGTCGACGGCCTCGAAGCCCGACGCCGGAATCCGCTTGAGTTCGCTGATCAAACTGTTTGGCCAGCGCGCGTCCGAGGTTCCCTGGAGGTACCAGTCGGAGCCGTTGTCGGCGACGACCATCCCGTGACGTTGCATGGCGCGCAGGATGACACGGGCGTGCGCCGAATACCCAGCAACGTTGAAAGAGGACTTCAATCGGAAGCGCGCGCCCATCGGTGGGACGGCCGGGTCGTTCGTTGAGCCAGCCCGGTGGCGCGCGGGCCACAGGTAGCTGTTGTGCGACGACCCGATCGTGAACCGGATCGCATGATCGACCTTGCCCGACGTGACCTCGTCCCAGCGCAGAAGCCCAGGCAGGATCGGCAGGCCTGCGGCATCCGCCGACGTCCATCCGGCGGGGCGCAGCTTGTTGGACTTCAAGGACCACACCGCGCCCGAGCCAGCAGTCCATCCGGCATTCGTCAGGCGGGTATTCCAGGTTTCATAGAGCTTGCAGGTCTTGGCGTGGACGACGATCGCGTGGCGATCGCCGCTCGCGTTCTGACCGCCTTCAATCTTGGTCTTGCGACTTAGGGGGTAGCGGACGTTGTCGCTCTCGTCGGCGTATCCGAACCGGACGCGTTGCTTGGGCTTCTTCTTCGACTTGACCACGGTGATGGGGATTCCGTAGGGAACCGGTTGCTCGCCGAAGGAAGGACCGAAGTCTGGGTGCAGGTCAGTCGTGGCGGCATCGGTACTCGCGAGCCACTGTGCTGACCGGGGATGAACCGGCAGTGCGGAGATATCGGCATGCCACGCGTTGGAGGCGGGGAACGCGCGGCACTTGGTGCCGGGGATCCTCTTGGAGCTGGGAGCAGTTGGTTGGAGCGCGCGAGCAGTCCGGGATTCGGTTGATCCTGTGAGTGACGGGGAGACTGGTGTCGGGTCGGGCGAGGCGGTAGCCGTCGTTGGCGCCGCGCCTGCGTCTGTTGTGGATGCGTTTGTCGTTGCCGCGACCGCGATTGGCGACGCGGCCACCGCAATCACGGTTGCCGCCACCATCGCGTTGCGCGCTCGAACCATGGTCGTCATATCGTCACCCTGACATGCCACCTTGGGCATCGGTGCTCTGATCAGGGGCTGTGGGTCGATAGGAGTAGAGATGGTGTCGGAGAAGGAAGAGCACGCCGGTTTGCCGATCCTGCCTTTTACGTCGCCCGCGGCATTCGAAAAGTGGCTGGACGGAAACGGCGAAGACGCACCAGGATTCTGGATGAAGCTGGGCAAGAAGACCAACCCCGATCGGGGTATCACCTACGCCGAGGCCGTGGAGGTGGCGCTGTGTTTCGGCTGGATCGACGGCCAGGCTTACCGCTACGACGACCTTTGGTACCTCCAACGCTTCACGCCGCGGCGGTCGAAGAGCATTTGGTCGCAGAAGAACGTCGAGCGCATCGAGCAACTCATCGCGGATGGCCGGTTGAGGCCTGCGGGCCTCGCACAGGTCGAGGCTGCGAAGGCTGACGGCCGGTGGGAGCGTGCGTACGCCGGTTCGGCAGACATCGAGGTGCCTGCCGATTTGCAGGCTGCGCTGGATGCCGACCCTGATGCTGCCGCTGCATTTGCCGCACTGAAGCGCGGTGACCGGTACTCGTTCCTTGCCCGCCTACATCTCGCGGTAAGGCCGCAGACACGTGCCAAACACATCGCTGCCATCGTCGAGAAGATGACGGCAAAGTAGTTCTGCCGTTCGCTGTCGCCCGTCGGTCGCAGGCGAACTCGGATTTCACCACGCACTCGATTCACCGGTGAGGGAAGATGGGCAAGTGACCCTGCCAGGCCCGCTGCCGCGTGATCCGCGACCGCACCGACGGGTTCGCAACTCGGTGCGCGCAGGTTTGGTCTGGTCGGTTGTCGCTTCCGGGATCAACCTGGCGATCTGGCTGTTCAGTAGCGCGATCGGCATTGACTTCTTGGTGTGGCCGCAGGGGGCCTCCGAACCCCCGGCCGGAGTGGGTCCGCTGGCGATCGTCGGTGCGAGTCTGGTGGCCGGATTGTTTGGCGGGATCGTCACCGGCATCTTCGCGAAGGTCGTCAAACACGCGGTGCGATGGGTGATCATCGGCGGCGCGATCCTGACGGCGACCTCACTGTTCGGCCCGTGGGAACAGCCCGCCGAGGTCTTCACCTCCACCCGAGTCGCCCTCACCTTGATGCACCTCGTCACCGGCGGGCTCGTCACCTTCGGCCTGGCCCGCGGCATCTGGTCCGACGACCGCGCCGTCCTCACCTAGCCCCACCCGCATGTCGAATGTGGCGCGACTTGTCGGCGGGTTCACCAAATTTGGTGCGACTCGCCGGCGGGCCGCGCGATTACACCAAATCCGAGCCGCCTGGCCCCGGGTCGGGCGCGGGGTGTGACCGAACAGACGCGGAGAGTTGGGGGCGGGGGGTTGCCTAAGTTACTGGCGAGTAGCATGATTGTTGTTACTGACGGGTAACCCTTTGCTGGTTTGATCCAAGGAGCATCTAATGGGCCATTACAAGAGCAACCTTCGTGACATCGAGTTCAACCTCTTCGAGGTCTTCGGTGCTGGCGATCGACTGGGCAAGGGCCCCTTCGCCGAAATGGATGAAGACACCGCGCGCTACCTGCTGCAGGAGAGCGAGAAGCTGGCCGTAGGCCCGCTCGCCGAGAGCTTCGCCGCAATTGACCGCAACCCGCCGGTGTACGACCCCAAGGAATGCACCGTCACGATGCCGGACGAGTTCAAGAAGTCCTTCCAGGCCCTGTGGGATGCCGGGTACTGGAACGCTCCCCTGCCCGACAACTTGGGTGGATCAGGCGCGCCGCCAAGCCTCAACTGGGCGATGGCCGAGATGTTCCTGGGCGCCAACCCCGCCGTCTACATGACGCTGGCTGGCCCCGGATTCGCCGCGATCCTCGATCACCTCGGTACCGAAGAGCAGAAGCACTGGGCCGAGATCATGCTCGAGCGCGCGTGGGGCGCCACGATGGTCCTCACCGAGCCTGACGCCGGATCCGACGTCGGCGCTGGCCGCACCAAGGCAATCGAGCAGGCCGATGGCACCTGGCACATTGAAGGCACCAAGCGCTTCATCACCGGTGGCGAGAACGACATCAACGAGAACATCATTCACCTCACGCTCGCTCGCCCCGAAGGTGCCGGACCGGGCACCAAGGGCCTGAGCCTCTTCGTCGTGCCGAAGTTCCACTTCGACACCAAGACCGGCGAGCTCGGCGAGCGCAACGGCGTCTACACCACGAACATCGAGAAGAAGATGGGCATCAAGGCGTCGACGACGTGCGAGCTCACCTTCGGCGAGAAGGAGCCAGCAGTTGGCTACCTCGTTGGCGACGTCCACGACGGCATCGCGCAGATGTTCAAGGTCATCGAGTACGCCCGGATGCTCGTCGGCACGAAGGCGATCGCCACTCTGTCGACCGGGTACCTCAATGCGCTGGATTACGCCAAGGAGCGCGTCCAGGGTGCTGACTTGCTGCAGATGCTCGACAAGACCGCGCCGCGCGTGACGATCACTCACCACCCGGACGTTCGCCGCAGCCTTATGGTGCAGAAGGCGTACGCCGAGGGCCTGCGCGCACTCGTTGCCTACACCGCGATGCACCAGGACCGCGTTGCAATGCACAACTCCGAGCATGGCGATGGCGACATCGACGATCGCATGAATGATCTGCTGCTGCCGATCGTCAAGGGTGTCGGTTCTGAGCGTGCCTGGGTGCTGCTTGGTACGGAGTCGCTGCAGACGTTCGGTGGATCCGGCTTCTTGCAGGATTACCCGCTTGAGCAGTACGTCCGCGACGCCAAAATCGACACGTTGTACGAAGGTACAACCGCGATCCAGGGCATGGACTTCTTCTTCCGCAAGATGGTTCGCGATCAGTTCCAGGCCGTGACTCAGCTTGCGAGCGAGATCACCGAGACGATCAAGAACACGTCTGAAGGCGATCCGATGGCGGCTGAGCGCGTGCTGCTCAACACCGCACTCGAAGACGTTCAGGGCATGATCGGCACCCTCGGTGGATGGCTCATGAAGAGCCAGGAAGATCCACGTGAGCTGTACCGCGTTGGTCTCAACACGAGCCGTTTGTTGCTGTCATGTGGCGACCTCGTCATCTCGTGGTTGCTGCTGAAGCAGGCAGATGTGGCGATCGCCGCACTCGCGGCCGGTCCGAGCGCGCGGGACAAGACGTTCTACGAAGCCAAGCTGGTCACCGCCCGCTGGTTCGCCCAGAACCGTCTTCCGCTGCTCACCGCCGAACGCGCAGTGGCCGAGGCAACCAGCCTCGAGGTCATGGAGATCGACGAAGCACTCTTCTAGTCCTCACCTCACTCCCTGCACCACCCGCACTCCCAGCACCATCCGCCGAAGGGGCCCGCTCACCCACCAGTGACCGGGCCCTTTCGCCGTCTCCGCGCAGGATTGGGCCACATCCGCAACCTCATAGCGTCACAAATGTGGCCCAATCCTGCACGGGACCCGGGATGCGTGGCCGCAGATGGGCCGTCAGCGGGGGGACGTATGGTGGGGGGATGCGCAGAGTGGGGGTACTGGCCGCGGTTGTGGTGGGGCTCGTTGCCGGGATCTTGGCGCTCGGGAGTGGGGCAGTGTCGGCACATGATGCGCTGCTCAGTACTACGCCGAAAGATGGCGCCACCCTGGAAATCGTGCCCCCGGCCGTGGTGCTGAAGTTCGAAGCGGCACCGCTGAAGAACACAACGAAGATCGTCGCGACCGACAGCGCGGGCACGCAGTACCCGCTGACCAATGTCGTCGTCACCGGAACGACCGCGACTGCCCCATGGCCCGTGGATGCAACAGCAGCAGGCACCTACCAGGTGTCGTGGCGCAACGTCGGGAGCGACGGACACCCGCTGAACGGCTCGTTCAGCTTTAGCTTCACCACCAGCGGTTCCGGCCCAACCGCTAGGGCCAACCCGACAGCGAGTCCGGGAGCCAACATCGGCGTGCCGACGCCGTTGCCCACGACAACCCCAATCGCAGCGACGGGACCGACCGGCCTCGGTGGCACCGTGTGGCTGCTCCCGACACTGATCGCCGTGCTCATCCTGATCGGCGCGATCTTCGGAATGCAAGCCGCACGTAAACGCAGACGCAACGACCGCCCAAACACCTAAATCAACGACCTAGATCCGCGAACGCAAGGAACCAACCTGTGGCAACCCAAACGCCGACCACAACCCGATCCGTCAACCCGCCAGACTCGGTCGGGTCCGGCATTCGCGTGCGCATCGCTGTCGGATTCACGCTGATCGCGGTCGTCGCGAGCTTGGTAGGTCTCGTTGCTTCGGGCGGCAGTTACGAGCCCGCACCCAACGGCCTGCCCGACTCCGGACCTTTTGTCGGCTGGCTGCTCCCCGTGCTCGGTGCGATCGGGTTTGGCGCCGCGATGGCCTGCATCGGTTGGCTGCTGCTCGCTGGCTTCCTCGATCCGTCGGCGGGCAAGAAGGTTGTCTCGAAGCGCGGCCGGGCAGCCATGCTTCGGGCGAGTGGCGCGGCCGCAATCTGGTGCGTGATCTCGCTGATCGCGTCCGTTTTCACCCTCGCAAACATCCTCGGAGTTGACCTTGCCACGGCGGCAGCTCCGGGAACCTTCACCACCTACGCGTGGGACGTTTCCGACGTCCGCACCCTGCTGATCTCAGCTGTGCTCGCGGCTGCCGTTGCGATCGGCGCGGTCTTGAGCGTCAGCCTCACAGGAACCACCATCTGGCTGGCGTTGGCGCTCGTTGCGGTGGCGGCACCATCGACCGCCGGGCACGCGGTGGGGCTCGGTGATCACGGGCTAGCGCTGGTCAACAGCGTTGCGCACGCAGTCGCCGCGACGCTGTGGGTCGGCGGATTGATCGCGCTCGGGGCGACGGTCTGGCCGAAGGCACAAACCGTCGGCGTCGCGGCGCAGCGGTTTGGCTACCTCGCTATCGCATCTGTGGTGATCCTGACAGCCTCAGGCGTCGTCAATGCGTATGTGCGGCTCGGCGCTCCAGCAGATCTGTTCACCAGCGGATACGGCCGACTCGTCGTCGCTAAGACGCTCCTGCTCATCGCCCTCATCGCCACGGCGGCCTGGATCAGGCGCCGGCTCCTGCCGAACCTCGACGGCGAGCAACCGCGGCGAACATTCGCCAAGGTCGCCGCCCTCGAACTCACGTTGATGTCGATCGCCACCGGGCTCGGGGTCGCGCTCTCCCTGACCGCGCCCACACGTGTGGCGGTTCAGTTCGCGACCCAGGCCGAAGCCCTGCTCGGCTTCGAGTTCCCGGCGGCGCCGACGGTTATGAGCGTCGTGTTCGGTTGGGACCTCGACGTGCTGTTCTTCGTCATGGGGATCGCCGCATGTGTGTACTACACGATCGGCGTGATGCGATTGCGTAGCCGCGGTGACGCCTGGCCGGTATCGCGAACGATCTGCTGGTTCATCGGCTGGAGCATCGTTATCTGGGCGACGAACGCTGGCATCGCAACGTACTCGGAAGTCTCCGTCGGCATCCACATGATTCAGCACATGACGATCACGATGATGGCACCGATCTTCCTGGTCTTGGCCGGTCCCGTCACGCTTGCTCTGCGAGCGCTCAAGCCGTCGCCATCGGGTGGGCGCGGGGCGCGCGAACTGCTCACCGAAGGCCTTCATTCCCGCATCGCCATCTTCTTCACCAACCCGATCACAATCCTGGTGATCTACATCCTCGGGTTGTACGGGCTGTACCTCACGAACCTGTTCGGCTCGCTCATGAGCAGCCACATCGGCCACATTGCGATGACCACGCACTTCCTTGTCTCCGGATTGCTGCTGGCCTACGTCGCAATCGGAATCGACCCGAAGCCGCGGCCGCTGCCCTACTGGGCTCGGATGATCTTGGTGCTGGCCGCGATTATTCTGCACACGTTCTTCGCCGTGGTGATGATGGCGAGCACGACGCTGATCGGCGCGAGTTGGTACTCCCTCGTGCGTCCACCTTGGCTTACCGATCCAGTGCGGGATTCGATGCTCGGGGGCCAGATCGCCTGGGGTATCGGCGAGGTTCCCACACTCATCATGATGATCATCATTGGTGTGCAATGGGCTCGCAGCGATGAGCGCGAATCGAAGCGCCGCGACCGGTTCACCGGAACCCACGGCGACACCGAGATGGACGACTACAACGCCTACCTGTCAAAGCTCAACGAGCGCGCAGACAAGTAGCGGCCGCAACGCCGCAACGAACCCACCGGCCCTGCGCAATTCCCACCCGTTCAGTGTGAGGTTGTTGCTGGGTCACCCGACGTGGACCCATCAACAACCTCACACTGAACGAGGGTTTTGCGGAAGTGAAGAGCGGCGGGGGTGTGTCTAGAGGCGGCGGTCGGGGAGTACGGGGAAGGACGCGCGGACCTCGGATGGGAGTGACGGGGCGATGTCGGCGTAGAGGGTCTCTTCGGCGTTTCCGGCGGAGGCGATGACCTCACCGCACGGGTCCGCGATCAAGCTGTGGCCGCCGAGGTCGTGGCCGCCGTGGTGGCCTACCTCGTTGCATCCGATGACCCACATTTGGTTCTCGCAGGCGCGAGCCGCGGCGAGCAGATTCCAGCGCGCGATCCGCAGACTGGGCCAACCCGACGTCAGCAGGACCGCGGTTGCGCCCTTGTCAATTTGGGCCCGGAAGAGCTCCGGGAAACGTAAGTCGTAACACGTAGCGAGAGCCGTGCGCCCGAGCGGCGTATCGACCACGACAACGTCTGTTCCAGCCGCCAAGGTCGCGGCTTCTCCGGTATCGAACCCGAACAGGTGGATCTTGCGATACGACGCAACCAGATCCCCCTGCGGGTTGAAGACCACTGAGGTGTTGAAGTACTCGTCGGCACCTGCCCTCTCGACAAACGACCCGCCGTGCAGCCACGTCTTCGTCGATGCCGCGACGTCCGACAACTCGGTCACGAGGGGACCGTCAATCGACTGGGCGTGCTCCACGCCCAGTGCGAGGTCGAATGCCCCCGTCGGCCAAAGTTCCGGCAACATGATGATTTCGGCGTGGGCCGCCGCGGACGCGACAGCGGCGAGAGTGCGCTGAATCCGTTCCTGGACCGGCTCGGATTCATCTACCGCCAACTGCACCAAACCCACTCGTGTCATGACCGC
>CAUJEJ010000168.1 GCA_963169255.1 Actinomycetota bacterium
CGCGGCTTTGTTGGTGATGGCTGTCGAACTGTCAAGATCAAGGTCGCCGAGGTCGGCCAAACCCTCGACGACGACGTTGCAAGGGTGGAGGCTGTGCGGTCTGCTCAGCAGTCCGCCGCTGTGCCGAACCCGCGGATTCGCGTCGACGCGAACGGCGGTTGGTCGCTTGCTGATGCGACGGTTGCGATCCGTGAACTCGATCGGGCCGCAGGTGGGCTCGAGTACGTGGAGCAGCCGTGCCGAACGCTGGCTGAGCTCGCAGAACTGCGACGAGTTGTGTCGGTGCCAATCGCGGCCGATGAATCGATCCGCACGGCCGGCGATCCGATTCGCGCAGTTCAACAACAGGCCGCCGACATCGTGGTCGTGAAGGTTCCACCGCTCGGTGGGGTGAACCTCGCGCGCGAAGTTGTGGGCGCCGCCGGGGTTCCGGTTGTTGTCTCAGGCGCGATGGACTCAGCCGTCGGGCTCGCTGCCGGGATCGCGTTGGCCGCGTCCCTTGAAGAGTTGCCGTATGCCTGTGGGCTCGGAACAGGCGCGTTGTTAGCCCGTGACCTGATCGCGAATCCCCTCCGCCCGACCCGCGGGGTACTTGGGGTCACACGGGTATCGCCGGATCAGATGATGCTGGCTACGGCGAAAGCGGAGCTTGGCGCGCCCCGCGGACAGTGGTGGCTCGAGCGGCTCACACGCGCCTGGGATGCCGGCGCGGGTGCCCTGGCCGGACGTCTCCTGTAGGTTTTCGCTATGACCCAAGACAGTGTGGATGTCGTGCTCATTGACGGTTTTCCAAAGGGGACCGGAGCGCCCGCGACGAGGGCATTCAAGGCCGCAGGCTACGAGACGTACCGAGAATTGATCGGCGTCTCGCGGGCAGAATTGGCCGCATTGCATGGGGTCGGCCCCAAATCGCTTGTGGTGATTCAGACGACTCTCGAAGCCCAAGGCGAATCGCTGGGGTAGCGACGCCACATTCGCTCGGTCAGTAGTTCGTCTGACAAAAGTGCCGATCTAGGTCGCCGTTTGCGCTCAGGAGAGGCAAACTTCGGCCCGTGAACGATTCCACTGCGCTAGCTCGCCTCGTTGTGGAACGTCTGATCGCCAACGGCGTCCACGATGTGGTGCTCTCTCCGGGGTCGCGCTCTGCGCCGATCGCGCTTGCGCTCGCCGCTGCCGCGCGAAGCAATGCGGTCAGGCTGCACGTGCGGATCGATGAGCGAAGCGCGGCCTTCCTGGCGCTAGGAATTGCTAAGGCGTCCGGCGCTCCCGTAGCGGTGGTGTGTACGAGCGGCTCCGCGGTGGCAAACCTTGCGCCCGCGATTGTTGAGGCCACCTACGCGGGTGTGCCGCTGATCGCAATCACAGCCGACCGACCTCCCGAGCTGCGAAACGTTGGTGCAAATCAGACGATCGATCAGGTCGGCTTCTTTGGTCAGCAGGTGCGAAGCAGTGTTGACTTGCTCGCTCCGTCGCATCGATCACGGCCCGGCGCGACGGAGCGAAAGATCGTGGACCGGCTCGTCCTAGACGCGATCGGCAGTGACCTCGATGGACCTGCGCCCGTGCAACTAAACATCGGTTTTCGCGAGCCGCTCGTGCCAGACGCGACCGACGTCAGATTCGAGGCCCCGGAACCGTCGGTGGCGGTCTCGGTCAAGGACTCGAAGCGCATCCGTGAACCCATCAACTACATCGTTGGTGACCTCGGATTGGCCGAGGTTCCCGCTCGCGGTGTTGTGGTCGTCGGTGACGTTGCCGACCCTGACGTTTCAGTTCAGGCAATCGAGTTGGCTGTGGCTTGCGGATGGCCGATCATCAGCGAACCCAGTGGCAATGCGCTTGCTGGCCCGACGGCTGTACCGGCTGCTTCGGTGTTCCTGGCGGAGGACCGGTTCCGAGCGGGCCATCAACCTGCGCTGGTGCTGACGGTTGGCCGGTTCGGACTGAGTCGACCGATTGTCCGACTGGTTGGTGGTGCCGAGGTTCACGTTGCGGTTCACGTGGGCGGTCGAGACCGTCCTGATCCGCTTCGGTCGGCCGTGATGGTGCTCGGTGGTGTTCCCCGACCTCCAGAGACTGATCCGCTTATTCCACTCGCCGCCCACGATGCTCAGTGGTTGCGCGACTGGATTATGGCCTCCGATGCTGCGCAAGCACGCCTTGACGAAGTGCTCGATGCACCGATGTTGACTGGCCTCGCCGTCACCAAGGTGTGCTGGGACGGCGCCACCGCGGATGACGCGGTCTTCGTCGCCGCAAGCCGCTCCGTCCGCAACCTTGAGGCTGTGATGACCGTTCGGCAATTTGCGCCGATGGTCTTAGGGAATCGAGGGACATCAGGGATCGACGGACTCGTGTCGACTGCTTGGGGCATCGCGCTCGCGCGTGACCAACAGCAACGAACCGGACGAACGATCGCGATCCTCGGCGACTTGGCGTTCCTGCATGACCACAACGGGCTGTTGGCCCCAAAGAGCGAGCCTCGACCGAGGCTCACGATTGTGGTCGCGGACAACAACGGTGGCGGCATCTTCTCGACGCTGGAACAAGGTGCGCCGGAATTCGCCACCGACTTCGAGCAGATCTTTGGTACGCCGCACAATCAGGATCTGGCGGCAATCGCCGCAGCGACTGGGCACCACACGGTTGTTGTCACCGCCGTGGCGGAACTGGCGGAGGAACTCGATCAGCCAGTGGACGGTGTAAAGATCATCATCGCTCGCACCGCTGGCCGCCTGGACGAGCAGAAGCAATGGCAATCAGTCTTGAAGGTCACATAGTCGCTGCCGGGCCGCAACGGGCTATCTGCCGCACGTACGCTGGTCGGGTGGGGATTTCGCAAGATGTAAAGATCGTTTTGGCGTGTTCGCTTTCGGCCGCGCTGGGGGTAGCCCTATTAGGGACGCCAATCGCAACCAGTGCTGCGAACGCGGAGACGGCTGCTGTGTTGCGGCCAAGTACCGAAGGTGCGGTCGCGTCTTTGCAGCGCTCCGTTGATTCGACTGACCCCGCCAACTGGAGCAACACCAAACTCGCATCGCGCCTGATGCTGGTCGGGGTGTACGGCAATGGACTCGGGTCGATCAAGCCAGCTGTGCGCAAAGGCCTCGGCGGCATTGTGTTGTTCGGTACGCCACCGTCGAACCTGGCAAAGCAACTCGCCGCCTTACGTGCCTCAGCGCCGGGCGATCGTTTGTTGGTCTCCAGTGACGAAGAGGGCGGGATGGTTCAGCGTCTCACTCGTCTCACAGGCAAGATGCCGACCGCCAAACGCATCGGCCAAACCATGACCCCCGCCCAAACTCAGGCGTACGCGTATTCCTACGGCAAGCGCCTCAAGGCGCTCGGCGTAGGAACCAACCTCGCGCCCGTGGCGGACCTCAAATACCCAGGTTCGTGGACCGATCGTGATGGCCGCGCCTACAAAACCAACCCCGCAGCGAATGGCCGCTACGTCGCAGCGTTTGCGCGCGGGATGCAGGCCGCCGGAGTCATGGCTACCGTGAAGCACTGGCCCGGCGGTGGCGCCGTCGTCGACACCCACAAGGGTGCGGGCAAGACGCCGCCGTGGTCCAGCCTGTTACGCCGTGACTTGGTGCCGTTTCGGACTGCGTTTGCCGCTGGAGTCGGCGCGGTGATGATCAGTCACGCAAAGGTTCCGGGGCTTTCGCGGGGGCTTCCGGCGACGCAATCGGCCGCCGCGCTTCGTGAGGCCCGCGCTCAGGCTGGCGATCGGACCCTCATCGTCACAGATTCGCTGATGATGGCAGCTGTTACCAGCGCCATGCGGCAGTCGCAGAGCCGCGCGGCTGTTCGGGCATTGGCTGCTGGTGCTGACCTGGCCTTGATTCAGGGCAACTCATCGGCAGCGCGCAAGGCAATCGCCGACGCGATCGCCAACGGGACCATCCCTCGTGCCCAAGCCATCGCCTCTGCCCGCCGCGTCATCACCGCCCAACAATCCTGGGGCTAGCCGCTCGACCACGAATTTGGTGCGACTCGCCGGCAGGCCGCGCGATTACACCAAAATTGGGGTTGGCAGGGGTCAGTCGGAGCTGAGGGCGTGACGCATGGCTAGGAGTTTGGCTTCGGATTCTTCGACCTCGGCGGCAGGATCTGAGCCGGCGACGATGCCGCAACCGGCGAAGAGTCGGATGCGATTTGGGGCGGCCTTCTCGATCGCCCCGCAACGCAGTGCGATCCCGAACTCTCCGTCACCGTTGGCATCCATCCATCCGACTGGACCCGCGTAGCGGCCTCGGTCGAGCTGCTCGATCCGTCGAATCAAATTGAACGCACGTTCGGTGGGTGTTCCGCAGACAGCCGCCGTGGGGTGGAGCGACGCAGCCAGGGCGAGGACTGGTGTGTCGTCGACCAGCAGGCCGGACACATCAGTCGCAAGGTGTTGGACATTCGCCAACCGCAGAACGCTCGGCCGGATCGGTACCACTAGGTCGGCACAGTGGGCGGACAACGCCGCGGCAACCGAGGTCACTGCGTAGGAGTGTTCCTCTTGGTCCTTGTCTGAGCCAAGGAGTTCTTGAGCGAGGCGACCGTCTTCGCCGCTGTCTTCGTCGGTGCGGACAGTGCCTGCGAGGACTCGGCTGGTGATGTGATCGCCCTCGCGGCGAACGAGGAGTTCCGGTGTTGCGCCGACCAAGCCGTCCACGCAGAAGGCCCAGCATCCTGGGAACTCGGCGGCTAGTCGGTTGAGCATGTGCCGTGGGTCAAGCGGGAGTTCGCTGGTGACCACGACGTCGCGGGCCAAGACGACCTTGTCGAGTTCCCCCGCATTGATTCGATCGATGGCTTCGGTGACAGATGCCTTCCACTGGCCGATTTGGCGTCCGGCGACGTCCGAGCTCACCCGCCCAGGCGTCGGCGGGGCTGTTGTCGCAGTGACTGTGACGGGCGGCGGTTCGGATTCCGTGGACATCACGGTCAGCCAGGCCTTGCCGTCGCGCAGTCCGACGACCACCTTGGGGACAACAAGCACGCTGCTGCCAGGTCGTGAATCGAAGGCGAATGAAGCGAAGACGACCGGGCCTGAACCGGGTCGAAGTACTGCGTCGTCGACGCTCGCCTCGGCGCACAGTCGCGCCCACCAGCGGCTTGCCCGGCTGAACCGTTCTGCTCCACCAACCTCGAAGCGGGCGGCTTCGCCCCAGCCCACGAGCCCCTCGCCTTCACGCACCCACGAGACCGCATCGTGGCTGGGCAACAGCGCGAGCAGGTTGTCGACATCGGTGATCGGGATCGTCCGGACCCGCAGCTGACCCGACGTGTGGTGGTCGTCCTCAGCGCGGATAGGTCCGGTCGGCTCAAAACTCACGTACTAAGGCTACGCGCAGACCAGCGCTTCGTCCCTCTCGGTGATTCCCCCTGTCGAATCAACAGCTACCCGCGGCGTAGGTTTGAGCGGTGACGCGAGCTGATCTGAACAAGCAACCCCGACAAGTCGCCTCGATGTTTGACCAGGTGGCGGCCAGGTATGACCTCACCAACGACGTACTTGCGTTCGGTCAGACCGCATCCTGGCGCCGCGCTACCGTCCGGGCGTTGGAACCGAATCCCGGCGACAAGATCCTCGACCTCGCGGCCGGAACCGGATCGTCGACGAAGCCATTTGACGAACTCGGGGCGTTCGCCATCCCGTGTGACTTCAGTATCGGCATGTTGACTGAAGGTCGAAAGCGCTTGCCGAACCTGCCTTTCGTTGCGGGCGACGCCATGGCGCTGCCGTTCGCCGACGCCACGTTCGACGCCGTGACGATTTCGTTCGGGCTGCGCAACGTTGTAGACACCGAAGGTGCGCTGCGTGAGATGCGTCGCGTCACGCGCCCCGGCGGACGGCTAGTGATTTGTGAGTTCAGCCAGCCATCGAATGACGTGTTCCGGACTGTGTACCTCGAATATCTGATGAAATACCTGCCGGTCGTGGCCGAGAAGGTTGCCTCGAACCCTGAGGCCTACGTCTACCTGGCGGAATCAATCCGCGAATGGCCCGCCCAGGACGGCCTCTCGCACATCCTGTCCCGCGCGGGTTGGGTCGACGTCCAATGGCGCAACCTCACCGGCGGCATAGTCGCCCTCCACCGCGCCATCCGCCTCTAGCCCCCAGCCACCCCCGCCCCACCTCATCCACCTCCCGTACGCCCGAAACACCACCGTTGACTGTGAGGTTGTTGGGGTGTTTTCGACCTTGAACACCCCAACAACCTCACAGTCAACGTAAGGGCGCTGGCAGTGCAGGGCGCTTGGGGTCCGGGGTGGGTGCGCGAGGGAAAGTGGGAAAGGTGGGAAAGGCGGTTACCTGACGCGACGGGGAGGGGGTGCGGGCGTAGACTCCCGCCCGTGACTTCGTGAAAGTTTTCACAAGCGCACGAAGTACCGCAAAACGCTTGTTTCTTGCCGGAAGAGAAACCGTGGTTGCTCGCCAACTACGCCAACGAAAGCGACTGAGGACGACACACGTGACTACGACGCCCGCCATCGCGCCACCTATGGCAGCACAGGCAGATGTAATCGTCGTCGGGGCTCAACCCGAGGGCTCAGCCGCGGCATATCACCATACGCAGGCAGGCCTTGACGCCCGCTTCCTCAGGAATACCCATTCTCCCCGCAGCGGTGGATCGACCGACCGGGTGATCAACGTCTTGACGAAGGTCACACCAGCGGCATGAATCAGAGGGTGACAACGTTTCGCGCCAGCGGGAGAAACGCGGCGGGCTTCCCTACTATTGCCAGCGCATCCCCCAACGTAAGCATCGGATCGGACAGTCAGGAGGCTCCAGGTGCTGCCTAATCCTTACCTGCCGATCTTCGCGCTTGGCCTACTCGCATTCTTGTTTGCCTGTGTGTCGGTCACGCTGGCCACGCTCGTTGGGCCGAAGCGGTACAACCGCGCGAAGCTTGACGCGTATGAATGTGGAATCGACCCAACGCCTCAACCCATCGGCGGCGGTCACTTCACGATCAAGTACTACCTCACCGCGATGCTCTTCATCGTCTTCGATATCGAAATCGTGTTCCTGTACCCGTGGGCGGTCTCGTTCGAGGCTCTCGGACTCTTTGCTGTGATTGAAGTAATCCTATTCATCGTCACCGTGTTGTGTGTCTACGCTTTTGTGTGGCGCCGCGGCGGACTCGAGTGGGACTAGTGACTGAGATGACCGATGTGAGAGTAGGCGTGAGATGGGCCTAGAAGAGCAACTCCCGAGTGGATTCCTGCTGACGACGGTCGAGGCGGTCCATGGTTATGCCGCCAAGAGTTCGCTGTGGCCAGTGACGTTTGGATTGGCATGCTGCGCGATCGAAATGATGGCCACCGGGGCGGGTCGCTACGACCTCGCCCGCTTCGGCATGGAGGTGTTCCGCCCGTCGCCGCGCCAGGCTGACTTGATGATCGTGGCTGGTCGCGTGAGCCAAAAGATGGCCCCAATCCTGCGCCAGGTATACGACCAAATGCCGAACCCGAAGTGGGTCATCTCGATGGGCGTGTGTGCATCGAGCGGCGGAATGTTCAACAACTACGCGGTCGTCCAGGGTGTTGACCACATCGTTCCCGTGGATATCTACCTTCCTGGCTGCCCTCCTCGGCCCGAAATGTTGATGGACGCAATCATCAAGCTTCACAACCAAATTCAGCACACCAAGATGGGTGCTGACTTGGTCAAGGAGAATGACGAGCGCGAGCAACTCGCACTCACCGCTGAACCCCTCATCGAGATGAAGGGTCTGCTCCGGTGACAGACGACCAATCCGCGTACGAGCAGACTTCCGAAGAGCAACCGGACGACGAACAGCACGCGCAGACGCCCGCGGTCGAAGACCAAGCGCAAGATCTGCCAGCAGTCGATGAACCGGTGGTCCCCGAGGCTGTCGTCGAGATCCCACTGAACGATGTGTCTGGCCGACCCGATGTAGTCGAGCAACGGCTGGGACAGTTCGGCGTTCACGGCAGCCCTGATGTTTCCGGCTATGGCGGTTTGGTTACCACCGTTGTACTGCCTGGTGCTTCCGAGCGCCCGTACGGCGGCTACTTCGATGAGGTCGCTGACGATCTCGCTAACGCGCTAGGTGGCGGATACGACGCGGCAATTACCAAGGTCGTCGTTGACCGTGGGCAGCTCACCTTCCACGTCGCCCGTGAACACTTGGTGGCGGTCTGCCAGGTGCTGCGTGACGATCCGTTGCTGCGGTTTGAGTTGTCCCTGGGCTGCACTGGCATCCACTGGCCAGGTGACGTCGACAATGAACTCCACGTCAGCTACCAGTTGCGCTCGCTGACCCACAACCGCTTGATCCAGCTAGAGACGACGTGCCCCGATTCTGATCCGCACGTTCCGTCGACCACGGCGGTCTACCCCACGAACGACTGGCACGAGCGTGAGACCTACGACTTCTTCGGCGTGATCTTCGATGGTCACCCATACCTGACGCGGATCCAGATGCCAGACGACTGGCCAGGTCACCCGCAACGCAAGGACTACCCGCTCGGCGGCATTCCGGTCGAGTACAAGGGCGCGGTTACCCCACCGCCCGACGAACGAAGGTGGTACAGCTGATGAGCGACACCACGTACACCAGCGCCGGCGGCGAATCCGACACCTACACCTCGGATCCCTACCGCACCAGCGAGGGCGACAAGGTCTACACCGTCACCGGCAACGACTGGGACACGGTGCTTTCACCGCCGGACGGTGAGAAGGACCGCCTGATCGTCAACATGGGCCCACAGCACCCCTCAACTCACGGAGTGCTGCGCCTGATCGTTGAACTCGACGGTGAAGCGGTCGAGAGCATGCGTGCCGCGATTGGCTACTTGCATACCGGTATCGAAAAGAACATGGAGTACCGGACGTGGACTCAAGGGTCCACCTTCGTGACCCGCATGGATTACGTCGCAGGTCTGCACAATGAGCTCGTCTACGCACTCGGAGTCGAGAAGCTCCTCGGGATCGAAGACCAGATCACTGACCGCGCAAACGTCATCCGCGTAATGATGTCCGAGCTGTCGCGGATCTCCTCGCACATGGTCGCCATCGCGACTGGCGGCATGGAACTCGGTGCGTTGACCGGTATGACAATCGGCTTCCGTGATCGCGAGTTTGTTCTCGATCTGTTCGAGGCAATCACCGGCGTGCGCATGAATCACGGCTACATCCGCCCGGGCGGCATCTCGCACGACCTCCCCAAGGGCATCGAGAAGGACATCGCCGAGACGCTCAAGACGCTGCGTGAGCGTTCCTCCGATGTGCACAACTTGCTCGTCGACAACGCGATCTGGCTTGGCCGCACGCAAGGTGTTGGATATCTGGATCTCGCTGGTTGTATGGCGCTGGGAATCACGGGACCGATCCTGCGTTCAACGGGTCTGCCGTGGGATCTGCGCAAGGCCGATCCGTACTGCGGCTTCGAGAACTACGAATTCGACGTGCCCACCCAGACCACATGTGACGTTTACGGCCGCTTCCTCATCCGCCTTGCGGAGATCGAACAGTCGATCAACATCGTGGAGCAGTGCCTCGACAAGCTCGAGCCGGGCCCGGTCTTCATCGATGACAAGAAGATCGCCTGGCCGGCACGCTTGACCGTCGGACCCGACGGTCAAGGAAACAGCCCCGAACACATCAAGCAGATCATGGGCACCTCAATGGAGGCGCTGATCCACCACTTCAAGCTAGTTACTGAGGGCTTCCAGGTTCCGCAGGGCCAGGTGTACCAAGCGATCGAGTCCGCCAAGGGTGAACTCGGAATGACGCTGGTCAGCGATGGTGGGACCCGCCCGTACCGCGCCCACATGCGTGACCCAAGCTTCACGAACCTGCAGTCGATCGCAGCGATGACTGAGGGTGGAATGCTCAGCGACGTGGTCGCATCAATCTCGAGTATCGACCCAGTGATGGGTGGGGTGGATCGCTAATGGCGCTAACTGAAGAGACCCGCGCGCAGTTGCTCGAGATCGTTGCCCGTTACCCGGTGCCGCGCTCAGCGCTGAACCCGATGCTGCACCTTGTGCAGTCCGAAGAGGGCTACGTCTCACCTGAGGGCATCGAACTGTGTGCCGAGATCGTCGGGCTTGCACCTGCAGAGGTTGCGGCAGTCGCGACGTTCTACACGATGTACAAGCGCCGCCCCGTCGGCGAGCACCACATTGGCGTGTGTGTGAACCCGCAGTGCGGAATCCTCGGCGGTGAAGCAATCTTCGATGCGCTCTCGAGTGACCTTGAGATAGGCAACGACGAGACCAGCGCAGACGGCAAGATCACCATCGAACGGATCGAGTGCCAGGCAGCCTGCACGTACGCGCCAGTCGCGACAGTCGACTGGGAGTTCATGGACGACATGTCGGTCGACAAAATGCGCGACGTCGTCGCCAAGCTGCGAAGTGGCGAAGAAGTTCAGTCGTCCCGAGGCCCTGTGGTCCAGGGATTCCGTGCCGCTGAGCGTGCGATTGCCGGAATGGACGATGGACAGGCCGACGCGGGCGCCAACAACGCTGACGCAAACATGCAACGCGGCCTGACGGTCGCGAAGGAGCAGGGAATGCCTGCAGTTGACGGGGGCCTCAAGTCATGACTCTGACCCCGAACCTCACCGCCCACTGGGACGAACCGGATTCCTACACGGTTGCCGGTTACGAACGCCACCAGGGTTACCAGGCGCTTCGCAAAGCGTTCGAGATGGGCCCCGACGCAGTCATCAACGAAGTCAAGGATTCTGGACTTCGTGGACGTGGCGGAGCTGGATTCCCCACCGGCATGAAGTGGAGTTTCGTTCCGCAGGGCGACGGCAAGCCCCACTACCTCGTCGTAAACGCCGACGAGTCCGAACCGGGTGCGTGCAAGGACATCCCGCTCATGCTCGCGAGCTCTCAGCATCTGATCGAGGGCATGATCATCGCGTCGTACGCGTTCCGCGCGAACCATGGCTTCATCTACATTCGCGGCGAAGTTCCGCACGTCATTCGCCGGATGCACGCAGCCGTTCGCGATGCGTACGCCCATGGCTACCTCGGCAAGAACATTCTCGGCTCTGGATTCGACTTCGACATCGTCGTTCACGGTGGCGCGGGTGCGTACATCTGTGGCGAAGAAACTGCGCTGCTGAGCTCACTTGAAGGAATGCGTGGTCAGCCGCGACTCAAGCCGCCATTCCCGGCAGTTGCTGGCCTCTATGCCTGCCCGACGGTGGTCAACAACGTGGAGACGATTGCGAGCGTTCCGGCAATCATTCGAAATGGCGCCGACTGGTACTCGTCCTACGGAACCGAGAAGTCCAAGGGCATCAAGGTCTTCGCAGTCTCTGGCCACGTCAACAACCCGGGCATCTTCGAAGCCCCGCTCGGCATCACGATGCGCGAACTCCTCGGCTACGCCGGCGGGATCCGTGACGGCCACAGCCTGAAGTTCTGGGTCGTCGGGGGATCGTCAGTTCCGATGCTCACTGAGGAACACCTCGATGCGCCGTTGTCGTACGAAGGCATGGAGTCGGTCGGCACGATGCTCGGAACCGCGACGCCGATGGTGTTCGACGAAACCACTTCAGTGGTTCGGGCAATCACCGGATGGCTGGACTTCTACAAGCACGAGTCGTGCGGTAAGTGCACGCCATGCCGCGAAGGCACGTGGTGGATCGACCAACTGCTTCACGATCTCGCGGCAGGTAAGGGAAAGACCGAAGACCTTGCGACACTGGAACAGCTTTGTGCCCAGATCCTCGGGCGCTCCTTCTGTGCGCTTGGCGATGCAGCCGCGACGCCGTACCCACAGGCGCTCAAGCTATTCCGCAGTGAATTCGAAGCCGGTACCCATACCGCAGCCAACGACCTATTTGATCCAGCCGCAGCTGTTGTGTTCTCGGGGGTGAAGACCTCATGACCGTGACTACGCCAGCAACCGGGCAAGCACTGCCGCCCGTTGAACTCGTGACGTGCACGATCGATGGCATCGAGATGAGTGTTCCGAAGGGCACGCTCATCATCCGCGCAGCGGAACAGCTCGGCATCGAGGTGCCGCGCTTCTGCGACCACCCACTGCTGAGCCCCGTCGCTGCGTGCCGCATGTGTCTGGTTGAGATCGAGGGTCAGCCCAAGCCGCAACCGGCATGTGCGGTCGCCGTTGGCGACAAGATGGTCATCAAGACCCAGATGACGTCGGAAATTGCCGACACCGCCCAGCGCGGGGTCATGGAATTCCTGCTCATCAACCACCCGCTCGACTGCCCAGTGTGCGACAAGGGTGGCGAGTGTCCGCTACAGAACCAGGCGATGACGGCCGGTCACGCTGAGTCCCGATACAACGGCGTCAAGCGCACGTTCCCGAAGCCGATCAACGTCTCGGCGCAGATTCTGCTCGATCGCGAACGCTGCGTTTCGTGCGCTCGCTGCACGCGCTTCGCGGACGAGATCGCAGGCGACCCGTTCATTGAACTACTCGAGCGCGGCGCACACCAGCAAGTTGGAACTGCCGACGATCAACCATTCGATTCGTACTTCTCTGGCAACACCGTGCAGATCTGCCCGGTTGGTGCGCTGACCAGTGCCGACTACCGGTTCAAGGCGCGTCCGTTTGACCTCGTCTCGACCCCATCGACGTGTGAGCACTGCGCTGCAGGTTGTGGGCTACGCGTTGATGACCGTCGCAACAAGGTCCAGCGCCGGTTGGCGCTCGACGTGCCCGAGGTCAACGAAGAGTGGAACTGCGACAAGGGTCGCTTCGCATTCACCTACCTCGATACCGATCGCATCACGCACCCGTGGGTACGCGACGAAGATGGCGACCTTGTGCCTGCTAGCTGGCCAGAGGCGATCGCGATCGCGGCCGAGAAACTTGCCGGAGTACGCGGAAAGGTGGGTGTGCTCACGGGTGGTCGAGTGACCCGCGAAGACGCCTACATGTACGGCAAGTTTGCCCGCCTTGCCCTCGACAGCGATGACGTAGATTTCCGTTCACGCGCGACGTCGACGGAAGAGGCGCAGTTCCTAGCCTCAAGCGTTGCCGGTTCAGGACTCGGCGTGACGTACGCCGACCTTGAGAAGGCACCGATCGTGCTGCTTGTCGGCATTGAACCCGAAGAAGAAGCTCCGATTGTGTTCTTGCGGTTGCGCAAGGCAACGCTTGAAGGTTCGACGAAGGTCGCGGCGATTTCGTCCTGGGCTAGCCCAGGTTTCGCTAAGACCGGCGGAACCGTTCTTGCCGCGGCACCAGGTGCGGAGACCGAAGTCATCGAGGCGCTGGCAACCAATGCCGCAACGCTGTCCGAGGCTGCCTCCGCAGTTGCAACCGCGTTGCGCGAACCGGGCTCGATCATCTTGCTTGGCGAGCGACTGAGCGCCCATCCCGGCGCGATTTCTGCAGTGTCGAACCTCGCTGGTGCCTCTGGTGCCGCGCTGGCGTGGATTCCTCGCCGCGCTGGCGAACGCGGTGCGCTTGATGCGGGTGCGCTCGCCGGTGTGCTTCCGGGTGGGCGACCACTGACCGACGCTGCGGCGCGAGCAGAGGTTTCCGCGGTGTGGGGAACCCACGCAGACGCACTCCCGTCGCAACCAGGTCTTGCATTTGCCGAGGTCATCGACGCAGTTCTCACCCCGCCGATCGCGGAGGAACCAGCGCCCGGAACCGAGGCAGACGATGCGCTGATCATTGCCGAAACGGCAGTGGAGAGTGCTGCGGTCGCCACCGACTCAGACAACGAAGCGGCCGACGCGGCAGCCCAAAATGCGGGCATCGACGCTGACCTCGAAGAGCCTGAGCCGCGGATCAGTGGACTCGTCATCGGCGGAGTTGAGATCGATGACCTGCCGAACCCGGACAAGTTCCGCGAAGCGCTGCGAGATGTTGATGTGGTCATCAGCCTTGAGACTCGCCTTTCCGGGGTGGATGCCTACGCCGATGTGATCTTCCCTGTAGCGGTCGACACCGAGCGTGCCGGTTCCTACACAAACTGGGAAGGGCGCGTTCGTCCGTTCGGCAAGATCCTCAAGGATGCCTTCACGCTGACCGACGGTCGGGTGCTCGCAATGATCGCCGACCAACTCGACGTCAACATCGGGACCGGTGAACCGGCTCAGGTTCGCCGAGAGCTCGACGAGCTCGGAACCTTCTCCGGACCTCGAGTTGCGCCACCGGCCGTCCCCGCGCAATCCGTCTCTACGCCCGAACCAGGCCAGGCGATCCTCGCAAGTTGGCGCCATCTGCTCGACCTGGGCGTCCTGCAGGCGGGCGAGAAGTACCTCGCTGCGACTGCCCGCCCCGCGGTTGCGCGCCTGTCGGGGGCGACTGCTGCGGGTATCGGCGCGATCGACGGGGAAGCCGTGACTGTGGCTTCGGATTCGGGATCGATCACCTTGCCACTGCTCGTCACAGACATGCCAGACGGCGTGGTCTGGATCCCGGGTAATTCACCGGGCTCAGAAGTGAACTCATCGCTGGCAGTCGTGCCCGGTGCCGTTGTTTCGATTACTGCCGGTGGTGCAGCATGAACGAACTAACCCCCACGACTCCAAGCCCGATTGCGGCGACCGAAGAGACGCTGCTCTGGTTCGGTCACGACCCACTCTGGTTGGTGATCCTCAAGGTCGTCGGGATCTTCGTGATTCTCGTCCTCGTGGTGCTCTTCACAATCTGGCTGGAACGACGAGTTGTTGGTCGGATGCAGCAGCGGATCGGCCCAAACCGCACTGGGCCCTTCGGTCTCCTCCAGTCTTTGATGGACGGCTTCAAGCTGGCATTCAAGGAAGAGATCTTCCCGACAGCTGCCGACAAAGCCGTCTACATCATCGCGCCGATCTTGTCGGTCGTGCCTGCCTATATGGCGTGGGCCGTCATCCCGTTCGGGCCAGAGGTTTCGATCTTTGGGCAAGCAACACCGTTGCAACTCACAGACTTTCCAGTCGCAGTGCTCTACATCTTGGCAATCGCCTCGATCGGCATCTACGGCATCGTCCTAGCCGGTTGGGCATCCGGATCGACCTATCCGCTGCTCGGCGGACTGCGTTCATCCGCGCAGATGATCTCCTACGAAATTGCGATGGGCCTGAGCTTCGTTGCGGTGTTCCTCTTCGCTGGAACGATGTCAACGTCCAGCATCGTGAATGGTCAAGTCGACCTGTGGTTCGGACTCTTGGTTCTCCCAAGCTTCCTCATCTACGCGACTGCGATGATCGGTGAGACCAACCGCGCACCATTCGACCTCCCCGAGGCCGAATCGGAACTTGTCGGTGGATTCCACACTGAGTACTCGACGATGAAGTTCGCGCTGTTCTTCTTGGCCGAATACATCAACATGGTCACCGTCTCGGCTGTCGCTGTGACGTTGTTCCTTGGTGGCTGGCGGGCACCGTTCCCGATCTCCATGTGGTCCGGTGCCAATGAGGGCTGGTTCCCGATGATCTGGTTCTTCCTCAAGATCTTCATCTTCATCTTCGTCTTCATCTGGCTGCGCGGCACATTGCCACGGTTCCGCTACGACCAGTTCATGCGCTTCGGTTGGAAGGTTCTCATCCCGATCTCGGTCCTGTGGATCTTGATCATCGCGATCATTCGTGGCGTCAGTGATGAGTACGGATTGACTGCTACACCGCTTGCGATCACCGCCGGGTTCATTCTGACCGTCGCGGTCCTGTGGATCCTTGGACGCAACGTCAAGCGCCGTCGGGTCAAGAATCTGGCCGAAAACACCATCCCGGAGAAATTCAAGCCCAACTCCGGCGGTTTCCCGGTGCCTCCACTACCCGGGCAGGAGTACCGTCCTGCACGCCGGACTGTTGTCGCCGACGTGGGCGCTGCAACCGATGCCGGAACAACATCTGTCTCAGAGGAGGTGCGTGGTGGCTGAGCTACCTCAAGCCGTACGCGGCTTCTCGACGACGTTCTTCACGATGTTCCGCAAGGTTAATACCGAGCAGTACCCAGAAGACAAAGACAAGTACCCGCCGAAGCCTGCATTCCACGGGCGACACCAGCTCAACCGTCACCCTGATGGCCTGGAGAAGTGTGTCGGCTGTGAGCTTTGCGCGTGGGCCTGTCCGGCAGACGCGATCTACGTCGAGGGTGCGGACAACGAAGAAGGCGAACGCCACTCGCCAGGTGAGCGATACGGCGTCGTGTACCAAATCAACTACTTGCGCTGCATTCTGTGCGGTCTTTGTATCGAGGCCTGCCCGACTCGTGCGTTGACCATGACGAATGAGTATGAACTCGCCGACAACAGCCGCGAGAAGCTCATCTACGAAAAGGACGATCTGCTCGCGCCGCTAATGCCAGGCATGGCAGAGGCGCCGCACGCGATGGTCGCGGGGACCACAGCCAAGGACTACTACGAAGGCAAGGTCACCGGTGCTACTCCTGCTCAGCTCGAGGAAGTCGCCGCTCGCGAAGCCGCCAAGGCAGCCGCTCAGGCAGCCAGCGACGCCGCGGCCTTGGAGCAAGTCGCCGACGTTGATGCCCTCGGTGTTGCAGTAGCGGGCGCCAAGTCGAAGTACGCGGCAAACGCCAAGGAAGAAGCGCTTGCAGCAAGGGCCACTGATGCTGGCAAGGGAGGGGAGCAGTGACCGCATCGTCTGTCCTCGCTGCCACCAGCAACTCCGGCGCCGAGATTGTCTTCTGGGTGTGCGCGACGCTCGCCGTCATCGGCGCTGTCGGCATGATCCTCAGCAAGAAGCCGGTTCACAGCGCACTCTTCGTAGCGCTCACGATGATCAACCTCGCGATCCTCTACGTCGCGTTGTCTGCACCGTTCCTCGGAATGGTGCAGATCATCGTCTACACCGGCGCAGTCATGATGTTGTTCGTCTTCGTCATGATGATTGTTGGCGTTGACGCATCTGACTCATTGATCGAGACCATCAAGGGCCAGCGCTGGGCCGCGATCGTCCTCGTCCTGGGTTTTGCCGCAATGCTGATCGGCGCAATCGTCAACGGATTGCAAGGTGTGCCGGATCCGAGCCTGGTCGCTGCGAACGCCGAATACGGCGGCAACCTGCAGGGAATCGCCAAAATCATCTTCACCGACTACGTCATCGCCTTCGAAGTTACGTCAGCACTGCTCATCGTGGCAGCGCTGGGAGCGATGCTCTTGACCCACCGCGAACGTCACACACCGAAGGCAACACAAGAAGAGCGCTCGAAGGCTCGTTTCTTGCGCTACGCGGCCACGAGTGAGCTGCCGGGCAACCTGCCGCCCGCCGGCACCTACGCCCGACACAACGCGATCGATACCCCGGCTTTGGCACCAGATGGTTCGACCGTGCCCGCATCGGTGCCCGGACCACTGCGGGAGCGCGGTAACGTCCGTCCGGTTGACGTCGCAGCCGAGGTCGAGGTCGAGGAAATCTCCGAAGGCAAAACCGTCGTAGCCCCGATCAATGACGAGGATGGTGAGCAGCGATGAGTACCACGCACTACCTCGTTCTCTCAGCGATCCTGTTCTCGCTTGGTGTGCTCGGTGTCCTCGTGCGCCGCAACGCCATCATCGTCTTCATGTGCGTTGAAATGATGCTCAACGCCTCGAACTTGGCTTTTGTCGCGTTCGCTCAGCAGAACGGCAACCTCAATGGACAAACCATCGCGTTCTTCGTCATGGTCGTCGCCGCCGCCGAAGTTGTGGTCGGCTTGGCCATCATCATGACGATCTACCGCACCCGCCGCTCGGCCTCGGTCGACGAACCCAACCTGTTGAAGTACTAGGGGTGGCGACGTGAATATCTCATCGACGTTGGCATCCGTAGTTGCCAGTGGCCAGATCGAAGCCAGCAATATCGATCCGTCCGTCAATGCTCCCGCTGTTGCAACGGGCGCGTTCTCGTTCATGTGGCTACTTATTGCCCTGCCGCTGCTTGGCGCGGCGATCCTGCTGATCTTCGGTAAGCGGACTGACAAGTGGGGTCCGTACCTCGCCATCGCGATGTCGTGCGGCGCATTCATCGTGGGTGCAGTCATGTACCTGACGATGCTTGGGCTACCGGCAAATGATCGGCCGGTCAACCTCCATATCTGGGATTGGGTCATAGTCGGCGACTTCCAGGCGCCGATTGGTATGCAACTCGATCAGCTCTCGATCATCTTCGTGCTGCTGATTACGTTTGTTGGTTCGCTGATCCACATCTACTCGCTCGGGTACATGAAGCACGACCCCGAGAAGCGCAAGTTCTTTGCGTACTTGAACTTGTTCGTCGCGGCGATGTTGTTGCTCGTCACGGCGGACAGCTATCTGTTGCTCTACGTCGGCTGGGAAGGCGTGGGTCTGGCGTCTTACCTGCTCATCGGCTTCTGGCAATACAAGCCGTCGGCTGCCGTCGCAGCGAAGAAGGCCTTCGTCGTCAACCGCGTTGGTGACGTCGGTCTGTCGATCGCCATCATGTTGATGTTCGTGACGTTCGGTTCGGTGACGTTCTCCGGAGTGCTCGAGGATCCAGCCGCGGCCAACGAGTCAACGCTTACCTGGATCGGGCTGGCACTGTTGCTCGCCGCGTGTGGCAAGTCGGCACAGTTCCCGCTGCAGTCCTGGTTGCTTGACGCAATGGAAGGACCGACTCCAGTGTCGGCCCTCATTCACGCTGCGACCATGGTTACGGCCGGTGTCTACCTGATCGTCCGTAGCGCACCGATCTTCGATGCCGCTCCAGATGCCCGCACAGCTGTCATGGTCATTGGTGCGATCACCTTGATCTTCGGTGCCATCATCGGTTGCGCAAAGGACGACATCAAGAAGGCTCTGGCTGGTTCCACGATGAGTCAGATCGGCTACATGATTCTGGCTGCAGGCCTTGGCCCGGTCGGCTACGTCTTCGCGATCTTCCACCTCGTGACCCACGGCTTCTTCAAGGCCAACATGTTCCTTGGTGCCGGGTCAATCATGCACGGCATGAACGACCAGCTCGACATGCGAAGATTTGGCGCCTTGCGCAAGGTGATGGTCATTACGTTCATCACCTTCAGCTGTGGCTGGCTCGCGATCATGGGTGTCCCGCCGTTCGCTGGCTTCTACTCCAAGGACAAGATCATTGAGGCCGCGTTCGGGGTCAACGTGATCGTCGGTGCCGTTGCACTCCTCGGCGCAGGAATCACAGCGTTCTACATGACTCGCCTCTGGACGATGACGTTCACCGGTAAGTCGCGCTGGACCGATGACAACAAGCACCCACATGAGTCGTCCGCGGTCATGTGGATCCCGATGGCAATCTTGGCTTTCCTCTCCGTCGTCGCCGGCTTCATGTTGGCTGGTGCAATCGAGACCTGGTTGGCGCCGGTTACCGGATTTGAAGAGACCGAACTTGCTGTCAGTTCGCTGGTCATGGAATGTGCGAGCCTCGCGCTGGTCGTCCTCGGTGCCACGATCGCGTACCTGCAGTACCGCCGCGACGTTCCGCTCGTAGCTCCGCAACACGTTTCGCCGCTGACTGTTGCCGCCCGCCAGGATCTCTATGGCGACGCGTTCAACGAGGAAGTGTTCATGCGTCCGGGCCAGTGGCTGACGCGCTCAATGGTGTTCTTCGACAACCGTGGAATTGATGCCCTAGTGAATGGGATTGCTGCGTCGCTGGGCGGGCTTTCCGGACGGATGCGACGCATCCAAACCGGGTTCGCACGCTCCTACGCTTTGTCCATGTTGGCGGGCGCGGTCATTGTGGTCGCCACCCTGATTTTGGTGAGGATGTGATCTGACATGTCTTCACTTCCATGGCTCACCACCATCGGTGTCATTCCACTCATCGGCGCGCTCATCTTGCTTGCGCTGCCAAAGGAATCAACCGAACTAGCGAAGAAGATCGCACTCGGCGTCAGCTTGCTACCCCTGCTGCTCGTCATCGGGATGGCGCTGAACTTCGATGCGAATTCGGAATCTGAGTTCCAGTTCGTCCAGTCGTACGAGTGGATTCCAACGTTCGGAATCTCGTTCTCTGTCGGTGTTGACGGAATCTCGTTGATTCTGATCGCGCTTTCCGTCATCTTGGTGCCGCTCGTCATCTTGGCCGGATGGAACGACGCGGACGACGCGATGGGCAGTGTCAAGGGCTACTTCGCACTGCTGCTGATTCTCGAGACCTTCATGATCGGTGTCTTTGCCGCCACCGACGTCTTCCTGTTCTACGTCTTCTTCGAAGCAATGTTGATTCCGGTCTACTTCTTGATCGGCCGTTACGGCGGACCAGGGCGGCAGTACGCAGCGGTCAAGTTCCTGCTGTACAGCCTCGTGGGTGGACTGCTCATGCTCGCGGCGCTCATCGGGCTGTATGTCGTCAGCGCACAGGAGCTCGGCACTGGAACGTTCGACTTCACGACGTTGACGAACCTCAACATCGATCCAGGTACGCAGAAGTTGCTGTTCCTCGGCTTCTTCATCGCTTTCGCGATCAAAGCGCCCTTGGTTCCGTTCCACACCTGGCTGCCCGACGCTGCATCTGCGTCGACGCCAGGCACCGCAGTGCTGCTCGTCGGTGTGCTCGACAAGGTCGGCACGTTCGGAATGATCAAGCTGTGTCTGCCGATCTTCCCTGCGGCGTCGGAGTTCTACGCGCCAGCAATCATCGTGCTCTGTGTCGTCGGCATCATCTATGGCGCGCTCCTCGCGATCGGTCAAACCGATCTCAAGCGCCTCATCGCGTACACCTCGATCTCGCACTTCGGCTTCATCGGTCTCGGTATCTTCGCGATGACAACTCAGGCACAGTCCGGTTCGACGTTCTACATGCTGAACCACGGGTTCTCGACAGGTGCGCTGTTCCTGATTGCTGGCTTCTTGATGACCCGTCGTGGATCACGCCTCATCGCTGACTTCGGTGGCGTCTACCGCGTCGCGCCAGTGCTCGCCGGTCTGTTCTTGATCGCTGGCCTAAGTTCGCTGTCGCTGCCGGGCATGAGCAGCTTCATCAGTGAGTTCCTCGTGCTTGTCGGAACGTTCGAGAAGTACACCGTTGCCGCGGTAATCGCGACGTTCGGCATCGTGTTCGCGGCGCTGTACATCCTGTTGATGTACCAGCGCACGATGACGGGGCCACTCAAAGACGGCTGCGAGAAGATCACTGATGTCAAGGGTCGCGAAGCCCTCGCCATCATCCCGATGCTCGTGTTGATCGTCGCGCTCGGCGTCTACCCGAAGCCGGTGCTGGATGTCGTCAACCCTGCGGTTGAACGAATAATGATCCAAACCGGCCAGCGAGACCCCGAACCGACGGTGAAGCCACTTGGTGAAACGCAGGCGACCGAACGCGTTCAGGAAGCCGTTGAGGCAATTGAAGGGGGTGCCCGATGAACAGCTTGTTGGCTGCAGGCACTTCACCTGAATTCGCACTACCGTCCATCGAGTACCGCCTGATTTCCCCGATCCTGTTGGTCCTCGGTATGGCTGTCATCTCAGTTCTCGTCGAGGCCTTCGTGCCGAGGGCACATCGTCGAGTTGTGCAACTGGTGCTCACCTTCTCAACCTTGATAGTTGCGCTGATCCTGGTCGTGATGTTGGCCGGTCAGCGGGCAGTGACGGCCGCTGGTTCGCTCGCAGTCGACGGCCCCGCACTGTTCATGCAAGGCACGTTGTTAGTACTCGCGCTGATGGCCGCGTTGCTCGTCGCTGAACGTGGTGTGGATCCGGCTGGCGATGCGTTTGCAGCTCGCGCCAATGCCCTTCCAGGCAGCATCGACGAACGCGAATTCACGAAGCGTGGATGGCTCACGACTGAGGTGTGGTGTCTGTTCCTGTTCAGCGTCGGCGGAATGATGCTGTTCGTCACTGGCACCGATCTGCTGATCCTGTTCGTGGCTCTCGAGATCATGTCGCTTCCGCTGTATCTGCTTGCAGGTATTGCCCGTCGCAGGCGCTTGCTCAGCCAAGAAGCTGCGATGAAGTACTTCCTACTCGGTGCCTTCAGCTCAGGGTTCTTCCTCTACGGCTCGGCCTTGCTCTACGGCTTCGCGGGCACGGTCGATCTGGGTGGGATTGCCGATGCGATCACCGCGAATGCAGGCCAGAACGGTTTGCTTATCGCCGGTACCGCGCTGATTGCGGTTGGCCTGTTCTTCAAGGTCGCGGCGGTGCCCTTCCACCAATGGGCACCCGACGTCTACCAGGGATCACCGACAGCCATTACGGCCTTCATGGCGTCTTGTGTGAAGGTCGCTGCGTTCGGCGCAATGCTGCGCATCATGTACGTCGCGCTCGGTGGTGTTCGCTGGGATTGGCGCCCAATGTTTTGGGTCATCGCGATCCTGACGATGTTTGTCGGTTCGATCATCGCGCTCACCCAGACCGACGTGAAGCGAATGCTCGCCTACTCGTCAGTCGCGCACGCGGGCTTCTTGCTGATCGCGGTTGTCGCGACCAACGAAGAAGGCTTGGCAGGCGCGATGTTCTACCTGCTGGCATACGGTGTTGCAACCATCGGTGGCTTTGGTGTCATCACGCTAGTTCGCGACTCCACGGGAGAGGCAACACACCTTTCGTCATGGGCAGGCCTGGGCAAACGTTCCCCCTGGGTTGCAGGCGCCTTCGCTGTGTTCTTGCTCAGCTTCGCCGGAATCCCGTTGACTGCAGGCTTCATTGGGAAATTCGCGGTGTTCGAGGCTGGCGTTGCAGGCGGGGCGGGATGGCTTGTTGTCGCAGCAGTGCTTGCCAGCGCGATTGCTGTGTTCTTCTACGGTCGTGTCATTGTCATCTTGTTGTTCTCCGTGCCAGCAGCGGATGGTCCCACCGTCGTGGTGCCGAGTTCGTTCACCGCGTTCGCTATCGCTGCTGGTCTGTCCCTCACGGTGGTCCTAGGGATCATTCCTCAGCCATTCTTGGATCTAGCGGAGAAGGCGTCGATCTTCGTCCGCTAGCGACGTAGGACATACTGGTGCCGTGGTAAATGCAGTGGTCAGTTACGACCTGGGGGATGCGCGCCTCAACGAGGATGTGTCCCACAGTCTTGACCTCGTCGAACAGCGGCTCACACAAGCGGTCAAGAGCGATGACGAGTTTGTCTCGATCGCGGCACGCCATCTCGTGGATGCCGGTGGCAAGCGCTTTCGCCCACTCCTCGCTGTGCTAGCTGCCAATCTCGGAGACCCTGCGGCACCTGGCGTCACCGATGCTGCAGTTGTCGTTGAACTGACCCACCTCGCCACGCTGTACCACGACGACGTGATGGACGAGGCCCCTCGTCGCCGAGGGACTGACTCCGCAAACGCACGGTGGGACAACACCGTCGCAATCTTGACCGGCGACTTCCTCTTTGCTCGGGCGTCGGACATGTTGGCGGACCTCGGTACCGAGGCGGTGCGGATTCAGGCGCGCACGTTCGAACGCCTCGTCACCGGCCAAATCCGCGAGACGGTGGGCCCCAAGCCCAACGAGGACCCCGTCACTCATCACCTCGAAGTGCTTGCCGATAAGACGGGTTCGCTGATTGCGACTTCGGGCCAATTCGGTGCGATGTTCGCGGGCTGCGATGAGGCCACGGTCGAGATCATGACGCGCTATGGCGAGCGAATTGGCGTGGCGTTCCAACTCGCGGATGATCTTGTCGACGTGGCCAGTGACGGCACAGCATCGGGCAAGACGCAGGGCACTGACCTGCGCGAAGGTATTCAGACGCTTCCTGCGCTGCTCGCGATGAGGTCTGAAAACCCCGCGGATGCGCGACTCCAAGACCTTCTTTCGCGGCCACTACCCGACGATGCCGAACATGCTGAGGCCTTGGCTCTACTACTTGCCCACCCCGCGATGGAGGAGGCACGCAGCGTGGCTCGGACCTGGGCGGACGATGCGAGAGCGTCGATTTCTGGGCTGCCATTGGGGCCGGTCCGGTCCGCGCTAGAGACGCTTTGCGACTTTGTCGTGACCCGTACGGCTTAGGACACGACAACTCCTGGACGACGCTTGCGCTAGGCGATGTGGGTGCGTATCCATCGCCCGTACTCACCATCAGTCGCCTGCCAATCGTCGTTCTCGCCAGGGACGCCGCAACTCTCGTTGAATAGTCCCCGCAGTGTTGCCACAACAAACGGTTCCGATGCGGGCGTTCCGTCCGCGGCGAACCCATTCGCGGCCCAGATAAGCGGCGACCCACTGTCAAACGTGCATGTGCCGGAGCCAGCATTGCCGGGTCGACCCGCGCAAAAGACGCCGTTGCTTCCGCCGTCGCATGTGTTGTTGTTGGCAGTGACTTGCGCCTGCCAATCCAGAATTTGCGTGGGGCGCTTGCTGATTCCATCGGTGCCCCAACCCAGCGTTATGGCTTTCGCGCCTACCTCGTACGGACGAATCTCTGTCTCTGGAACCAGAGCCACTGGCTCCGCGATCGCTGGTGATGCGAGCTCCACGAGCGACAGGTCAACGTCGTCGTCCGGGTAGTCGATGAAGGCCCGGGCCGGGATCAGCTCGCCGCCCTGGGTGTGGTCGATCGAGTTGATCCTCACCTCCCACCGTGACGGATCGTCTAGCAGGAACGAGGAGTGGCAGTGCTTCCCCGTCAATACCCAGGTTGGCGCGATCAACGCGCCACCGCAGGGCGCGCGCCCGGCAACTTGGGTGGAAGCCATCCAGGGAAACTGTCCGGCTGCAGCAGCGGTTGCGGTTGAGTTCACGTCGGCTGATTCGCCACCCACGCCGCACGAGGCAAGGCACGCTGTGGCGACGAAACCGATGAGAACAGTCGCCATTGCGCGTACTGCCCTGCTGGGTTGTCGCACCCGCCCACCTACCAGTTGAGGAGCTTCGCGGCGAGGTCGGTCATGACCTCCGTGGCGCCACCACCGATGCCGATGATGCGTGAGTCACGATAGTGCCGCTCTACTTCGGAATCGCGCATATATCCGGCTCCGCCGTGGAGTTGTACCGCGCGGTCGACGACCTCGTCGCAAGCCGCGACCGCCGTGTTCTTTGCCAACACCGCCTCAAGGAGAACGGTCTTCCCCGCGGTGTGCTTGCAAACGATCGAACGCGCATACGTGCGTGCAACATCAATCTTGCGGTACATCTCGACGAGGTCGTGACGTACCACCTGCCGGGACATCAGCGGGCGGCCAAAGGTCTCACGTTGCTGGACCCATCTCGTCGTCAAATCCAAGCATCGAGCAGCGGTGGAGTACGCCAACGTCGCCAAAGACAGGCGTTCAAACGCAAAGTGGCGCGCGAGGGATGCAAAGCCTCCGCCGGGCTCGGGGGTCAGGAGTGCTTCGTTCGGGACCCGCAGGTCAACGAAGGCAAGTTCTGCGGTGTCGCTGCAATTCCAGCCCATCTTGCGTAGCTTGCGCGTCACGATGAAGCCGGGGGCTGAGGTGTCGACGGCGAAGAGGCTGATCCCGACGGCGCCGACGTCGCCTGTGCGAGCCGCAATCACCATCACATCCGCCCGGATGCCGGAAGTGATGTACGTCTTGGCGCCATTGATCACCCAGTCGTCACCGTCTCGGACGGCTCGAGTCCGCAGGTGAGCAACATCAGAGCCTCCGTCTGGTTCTGTCACCGCAAGCGCGGCGATCTTGTCTCCGGCGAGGGCCGGCCGAACAAACCGCTCGATGAGGCGATCGGCGTCCGCCTGCTCGCCCACGCGCGCGCGGGCTTGTGCGGCATCGATGATGTGGGGGATCGCGATGCCGTGACTGAACAGTGAGGCGTAGGCGCCACCAGAAGCACCTGCCCCGATCAAGGCTTCGGTGAGGACCGTCGCGTCGATGCTGTCGCCGCCGCTTCCTCCGACGGATTCGTCGTACCCCACACCGAGGAGTCCAACCCGGCCGAGGGCTTGGTGGACCTCGCGAGGGATGAGTTCATCGTCTTCCCACTGGGACAGGGATGGCACGATCTCGCGCGTGGTGAAGTCAGCCGTCACCTTTGCCAGGGCCAACCGCTCGGGAGTTTCGAATAGATCGATGGTCATGCGGCGACGGTACTCGGCAGCGATGCGACCATTCCCGAACCTGATACAACTTTCGGTGGATGTCAGATTACGCACAGTAGTCGGCGCCCGATTGGCCGAATTGCACCGGATCACTCACTCAAACGGCGCAAAACCGCTTCCGAATCGTTGCGGTCGAGCAGCAGTTGTGCGTAATGGAAAAAAATCTTGGGCGGATTCACTCTTTGGCGCGTGAAACGCCGCTGTATTGCTTAGCCTAACCGCGCGGCGGAACGTTATGACAGATCAACATCTGTGTGACGTCTCCGTGAACTGCGCGTAAGTACTGACAGAACACCGATCAAGTAGCAAATTCGTTGGAGGAGCTCGTGCCCTGGAAGCAATTACTCTTTGGCTTGCTCCTTGCGGTGCTTGCACTAGGCGTCTGGCTTTTGACGTCGGTTTTAGAACTCGGACCAACTAACGCCCTCGTTGCTGTTGTTGGCGGCGTGATCCTGGGCCTCACGCGCGATCGTTCGCCGCTGGCGCGCTACGGCGCGTTCCTCATTGGCCTGGTTCTCGGCCTCTTCGTGCTGGTCTTCGGCATGGCCGGTTGGATCGGTTGGCTCGTCGGCATCATCATTCTCACGGTGATCTCCGCACTCACCAAGGGACGCTTGCCGCTGTGGGCGATGATCCTTGGTGGCGGAACGCTGGCCGCGATCTACACGCCAGCACTGATGGCGAACCCGTGGTTCCTCCTCACCGAGTACCCCACCGCATTCTTTGTTGCGCTCGCGGCATCGTCGGGCGGCTTCCTCGTCACGATCCTTGTCGAACTGCTTGAAGACAAGGAAGAGAAGCGCGAAGAGGTGCGCGCAGAGAATCGCGCCGAGAACGATGCCACCCCACCCCCAGTACCCGTGTCTGCGACCGCAGTTACCCCTGCCGCAGCTGGAAACGCCCCGGACGCCGGTTCGACAGGAGCACAACAGTGAATGTGAATTTTGCGCGCAGTCGTAAATTGCGCGGTGGACTAGCAGCAGCAGGTGCAGTCGCCCTGCTCGTTGCGATGCCAATGATGGATTCGAAGGTGGGCGCGCAGACTCTGCCGCTGCCGGCCCCCACAGAGTCGAACCCCAATGGTCTTGACGTCGTGGTCGGCGAGACCGTCGCCATCACAGTCGACCAGAACGGAAACCCGACTCCATTCAGCTTGTACATGCTGAACGGCCAGGTCTCCGGCAACGGTTCGGGCACCCTTGAGCTGCCAGTTGCGCAAGACAGCACCTCCCCGAAAGACCTCACTAGTGCGACGGGTGCGGTCAGCAACTTCATGCAGGTGGTGGGAACCTTCGGCGGTCAGATGCCGTTGACGACCAAGACCGAACTGAAGGTGAACGGCGAGACGATTGATCCCACCCAGGGCTTCAACCTCAACGGCGATGTTGAAATCACCTACACGGTCACCAACAACACTTCGCGCCAGCAGGCTGTTACCTACCAAGACATGTTTGGCGTCGAACAGACCAAGGTTGTCGACGTGCCGGTTCCGTTCGGCGACTCCTACTCCGTGACCTTCGGCGATGGCTGGGACATCACCGATCCGGGTGCAGGCACGCAAACGACGACCGGATCGGGTACGCAGATTGCCAACACGTTCGTTCTGTTCCCCATCGTTGAAGGTGTCGTCGGCGGCACTACGCAGTCGCTGACCGTGAAGGGCAAGGCCCAGAACGCCAGCTTGCCGAACACGACACACACGATCGTCCCGGTCAAGTTGGCCGACTACTTCGACGGCGTCGCACTCCAACTCGACACGCTGGTTGATAACAAGCTGCTCGGGCCCTTGGACAACGTGCTTACCGGCGCGGTGAGCGAGGTCGTGCTTGCAGCCAACATCATCAGTGGCTATGCGGGTGGCTTCTCACGTCTCAGCACCGACTACATCAATCCGCTGGTTGCGGACGTGAACGCCATCAAGGCGGACCCAACGGCCATCAACAACACCCTTACGAAGCTGGCAGAAGGATTGGTTGACCTCGGCGTCGTGCTCGACACCAATGCAGAGGCCAAGGATGACATTGCGGCATTGTTGACTGGACTGTCGAAGGTCGTCGGCAAGGATCTCGAAGACACTGTCGAGTGGCTAGGTCAACTAGTCAACGAGGCGGGTCCGCAAGCGAAGGAGGCCGCAGATGGCCTTCGCAGCCTCGCGAAGATCCTCGACGAGACGGACCCGGCAGTGCTGGGCCCGGCGAACGACACGATGACCGAAGTGTGTGACGCGGTCTCTCCAAGTGTTGACTACTACGGCCCGGTGTCGTCGTTCCTCGGCGGTAACCCCGGTATCGGCTCAAGTGCCTTGGCAGCCGGAATCAAGACCGTGAGTGGTGCGAACAAGACGAGCCTCACCTCATTGCAGAACGCGTTGAACTCCCAGGCCAACGCGTCATTGATTATGAACTCGACCACGGTCTGGGGCCAGATTGACGGGCTTCCGATTCCAGCTGAGGCGAAGACGATCCTTAAGGGTGCTGCCTGCACCCCAGTCACTGAGCTCGCCGAAGGAATCGTGCTCATCGCAGACCTGGCTCCAACGCTGGAACAGGCAGCGCTTGAGCTAGACCTTTTCGCAGAGGTTGCTGCTAGCGATGAAGCGAAGAAGGTCTACAACGATGTGCTGGGTGCACTTACCGATATCAGTGGACTCCTCAGCAACGCCGAGTGCACGGATGCCGACATCCTTGATCCGATCATCGCGGCGATTGAGAAGTACGGCATCTCCGGACTTGAGGCCAATGCTGAAAAAATCGTCAAGGAGATCTTCAGTAAGTGTGGGCTTGCTCAGGTCATGACCTTCTTCGGCGACCTTGACCGAGCGCTTGCCACGATCCTGACGGATCTCGGCGACATCGTCGAGAACGCAGAGAAGGACATCCCGAAGATCACCAATGGCATCAAGAAGGTCCAGAGTCTCGCAACCTTGGCAGGCAAAGCATTCGCCGCGATCCCCGTCCTCGGTGGCGAGGTTGGTGATGCTGTCACCAAGGCCGCCGGCGGCGTCGAAGGTGAGGGTGAAGCTGCCCTTGCCGAGATCAGCGGGTACGCCGGCCTACTCGAAGCAACGTTGAAGGCCATGAACGACCGTGGCGTCAACGGTGATGGAGCCCCGTTCGGCAATGCGTTCTTGTCGAACGCTTCGGATGGGAACGTCAAGAACTACACCGCCTACCAGATCACCGTTGAACCCGCCGCGCCAATCAGGCAGTGGTGGATCACCGGTGTCGTGCTCGCCGTGGTCTTCCTCGCGCTAGCAGTTGGCCTCGGAACATTCCTCTACCGCCGCCGGATCAACCCATGATGGCGACGCGACGCGAGATAGGACAACAGCAATGAAGCGCACCTTTGGCGTAGGCCTTTCGATTGCCGTAATCGGCGCGATAGGACTGTTCATCGCCGACACGCTGGGACTGACGGTCACGAACACCATGATCGGAGTCGGCGCCGGCGCTATCGCGGGCATGGTCCAGGTTGGTTCTCCGTTGCAACGACTAGGCGGATTCCTCATCGGCTTCGTGCTCGGGGTGTTCTTCGTCGCGATGCTGCTCGGACTGATACCCGGTGGCGGATCGGTTGCCGGAATCACGGTCGCGTTCGCAATCATCTTGATTGTGGTGGCCTTCGT
>CAUJEJ010000169.1 GCA_963169255.1 Actinomycetota bacterium
ACTTGGTACTGCGGTCATCGTTGTGTTCCTCTCAGAAAGTCTCTTAGAACCGGACTTCTGAAGACTCACGCGGTGACCGCTTCACGTCACGCAGCCACGCCGAACAGCTTGATCACGTACACCACTTCCCCGGACGCAACCGATCGTGGGTCTACTTCCAGGTCCGTTCGCGGTTGAATACGAACTGCGCGTACCCCACCAACGACGCGGTTGAACACAGTGCTTGGTACAGCAGGAGAAACGCGATGTAGCCGATGCGATTTCGACGAACCTTGAGTCCAAGCGGGCCGAATACCCGGCTTGACTGAAAATGTCGGATCATCCCGTACATCAGCAACGTGATCGGAAACACAAGAAGCGTCCATAGCGAAACCAAGATGGGGTACCCAAACAGGAACAGCACAACTCCAGGCAACCACAGCAGTGCGTAGCCAATATCGAGGAACGGAATCAGCAGGTCAATGCTTGCGACAAGCTTTGCGAGGCCTTTGGATTGCTTCCACGGCGGAACCTCTCGGATGCCCTCAAACATCCCCCGAGCCCAACGTGCTCGTTGCTTCATGAAGTGCGAGACCTTCTCTGGTGCGTCCGTGAACGCAACCGCGGTGGGTTCATACAGCACTCGCGAACCGCCCATCATGAGCCGCCAGGTCACGACGATGTCTTCGCCAATCGCATCTGGCCAACCACCGATCGCTCGCACCGCCTCGGTCTCATAGACGGAGAATGCGCCCTGGGCGACGAGAGTCGCGGAGTACAGCCCCTGCATTCGTTTTACTGCCGCGATCCCAAGCCAGTAGTCCCACTCCTGCATCTTGGTCATGAGGTTCTCGCGGGAGTTCCGAACCAGGACGGCCCCCGCAACGGCGACCACATGATCCGGACCTGTCAACAGTCGTGCCATGAGCCGACGGATCGCCTCAGGGTGGAGCAAGGTGTCAGCGTCGACGGTCAGCACGTATTCGGTTTCGACGCTCTCCAGTGCCGTGTTGAGCGCGTGCGATTTCCCTGGCGTGGGTTCGTCAATCACTGTGACATCGACATCGAACTCCTCGGCCGCGGCATACGCGCGTTCAACAGTTCGGTCAGAGGAATTGTTGTTCGCGACGATGATCCTGACGTCGCCGAGGTAGTCGTGGATGGCGATCCGCTCTATGGTCGCGCGGATACCAACCTCCTCGTTGTAAGCCGCAACGATCACTGTTACGGGCACTGTGGGTTGTTGAATCCGAAACGGCGGTTGCCGGTCGAGAGCAAGGGACATTCCCATGAGAGCGACAACAAAGCCCGGGATGATCGCCACCAGGAAGACCACGATCCAGCCACCGACCAACGAGACGTATTGACCGATGTCTTCTGCCCAGTAGCGACCGATCCATACGGACAACCCAGCCCACATCAGCGCAAAGCTCAATGCGATCGCGTACTTGCTAGCCGGGGTCAAGTAGATCTTGCGGTGGCGATCGCTGGCACGCGATGCCGCCACAATGGGCGCGGGTCGGTCGCGGCGTGTCATGCCCGTCGGTGGCGCTTCCCTCGTGACCTCGTCACGGTCGGCATCATCAGCAACAGGGCTGTCTTCAGCAGACATTCCTGCCCCAATCCGTCCAACTTGTACGAAGCTCCACTTCTGCCCACCCTAGTGATGTTGAGCAGGCCGTTGCAGTGCAAGCGGCGAGGACTACCCCACTCGGAAACGTCGATTGCGCCAGACGAATTCGACCGAGCTAGGCGGAGGCAGGATGCTCCGTAGATCGTGCACCTGTCGGTGCGTGATCAACGAGGTCATGCCTCATTCCCCGAGCGATCGCATTCTTCGCTAAGAGCTGATCGACCTCGGCAAGGCTCTTGCGCATCCGACGGTCATTTGCGCCTTTGACCCGGTACCGGAGACGTGACGACACGTTCAACGCGGGACGAATCAGCTTGGGCAAGTACTTCCAGTTGGTGTCGTCAATGGCAAGATTGTTGGCAATGCTTGTCCCAACGAAGGCCCGGGTTAGGCCTTGGACAAACTCGCGCCCATACCGACGTCCGATGAGTCCGATGACACCGCTCGCCTGCTTAAGATCCACAGCCAGAACGTCATTGAGTAGCACGTGGGTCAGTAGTCGGCAATCGTCGTTTGGCGTGGGACTCAGTGCCACGTGCAGATCCTCGAGCGCCTGAGCTTCGGCACCATTTCGCACCAGTAGGTCTTCATCGACGCCCATGAGGTATCCCATGTAGCGCCACATGGAGTAGATCGCCGCTAGGTCGCTTGGCGTGTAGTAGATCCCAAGCTGCTGGACTGATCGCACCGGAAGCCACATGAACTCGACGACGGTGTACGCAAGGTCGGCTTGGTTGATCGGCACGCCCGTATCGTGGGTGTCCCAATCAACGCTCGACAAGATATGTCGGCGAACGAACGCATGGATCATGCGGACCCGAACCGTGCGCTTGTAGCCCTCGCTCCTGCGATGCAGTCCACCAGGTCTGGCGACAGTGAACACCCACATCGAGGTTTCGATAGCTCTGATCGGGGCCATTTCACTAAAGCGGCCCGTGACGATCAGAGGTTTGGAAGCCGCGGGATTGTTGTAGCCGGAGACTAGTGACGTGGTGGAAAGAGAGATCCCGGCTTCGCGCGCGTGCCGGGAGAACGCGGCCGCACCCCGGTCGATTTGCTCGAAGTCCACGTAGTTTGGAACCGCCTCCAACTGCGCAGTCAAGGCCACCAACGAAGCTGGGGCACCTTCGATCTGGGCCATCGACTCGCCGTCAAGCCAGCGCGTCAACATCGCCATACCTTTTGTCCGACCGATCTTGACGCAGTCCGACGCGAACGCGTCAGCAAGGGGGTCACCGCGCATCAGTCCGGCAACATATGTGTTGACCCGCTCTTCGCCGAACTCAGCGGTCGCAGCCGGAAAGTTCTTGACTCGGCCCATCGAAGGAACCGCAGTGACGGACATACGTTTGACCATAGACCGCTAGCCTGCCTACCCGGGCGAACGATGATCCGATTCAGTGATGCGAACTACGCCACTACGGTGCGCACCTCGAAGAATCAGAGAATGTGCCGCTGGTCTGTCGCCGCTATGAGCCGCGGTAGGGCTGCACCGGTGCAGTCAACCCACAGGTGCTCGTTGAAGGCCTTCCATCGAACCGCGCCTGAATCCACTGGCTCACGGCCGTTCCACTCAGTGATTGAGCGCTCAGGTGGGAGGCCCCGTCTAACCACAACATCGTGAGGTCACTGCCGGCTTTGCACCACGTCTCATTGAGTACGGCTTGAGTGTTTGGAAGCACCAGGGTGTCGCCTGTTCCTTGGACGATAAAGGTGGGCATTTCCTTCCTCATCGGCGGCGGCGTTTGAGCCTCGGCGGTCTTGAGCCATTCCGGATTGTCGAGCGGATTCCCGGTAAACAGGCTCTGCCCGAATGCCGCTCGTGTGTGACCCTCGAGTGCTGCCTCCACGATGCAGTCCTGCGAGAGCGCCTCGTAGTTCGCGCTGCCCTGTTCGGTGAGGATTCCCTCCAGTGGAAGCGTTGGGTACTTGTCCTTCCAGCCAACAATGAAATCCGGGCCGATGGACCACTGCGCGGGTTGGTTCCACTGTTGGGCGATCAACGGGACGAGTTCGGCAGCGGGCGCGACCGCCACTGTGCCTACAAGTGAGAACTCCGGGAGGATCTGATTTCCGAGTTCGCCCGTCCAGAGCGCTGAATGGCCACCCTGAGAATGCCCGTAGACGGCCCACGTCTTGTTCGTCTGCGCCCCAGGGAATTCGTGAGCCATGGCGACGGAGTACGCAACGTCGCTGGCCTCGTCCTGGCCGACCAAGTATCGGCCAACTCCCTCGGTGCCCACACCGGCGTAATCCGTTGCGGTGATGACCCAGCCGTTGTTCAACATCTCTTGCGCGAATCCCATGTCGAGCAAGGTGTCCGCTGCCCGTGACGGTGCGCACGCATCCCCCATACCCAATGTCGGGTGTGCCCAAGCAACCACCTTGCGACCCTCTGCTGGGGCCTTGGCCGTCGGGATGAAGACCATGGCGCCACTCACCCTGGGAGTTCCCTCGCTGCTCTTCGTCCGGTAGACGACGCGGTACGCGGTTGCGTTCGTCAGGGCTACTGGCAACGGCTCGGAACGGATGATGGACCCGGGTGTACCAGGAACCTGACTCGCCTCGACTGCGTAGAAGGGATCGAGTTGCTGTTGCTCGGCTGCGACGTCCTCGGATTGAGAGTGGATATATAGCGCGAGCCCTACGCCAACGAGCACGATGAATCCGCCAACAACAATGAGCGTGTTACGCAGGCCTTTGATCACGGGCCGACCCTATCCGCTAGCGCTTGTGCGGTCGGCGTCAAATTGGGGACTTCACCCCTTGGACTAGGTCACACCGGATCGATGAAGAGCCGACCTTGAAGATGATCAAATTCGTGTTGCAAGCACCGTGCTGCGTAACCTTCTGCTTCCACGACCACGAGTCGCCCGCGAACGTCAACTCCCTCAACTTTCGCCCGAGCCGCGCGGGTCCGGTCACGTCGAACGCCGAGGACGGACAGGCAACCTTCCGACTCGGTGACGTCCGTCGGGTCGATGATGGTCAGCTTCGGATTGATCACCGTCGCCTCCACGCCATCACAGTCCATGACGAAGATCGATAGTGAGACGCCGATCTGTGGCGCAGCAAGCCCAACACCATCGTTGACGTACATGGCCTCGATCATCCGTGCTTCTAGTTCTTTGAGTGCGGCATCAAATGTGGTGACTGGCTGTGCCGCCATCCGTAGAACGGGATCGCCGATCTGACGGACGGCGTTTAGGTAGGCGGCTGTGTCGCGGCGAGGCATCGTCGGGCTCCGAGGACTTGGGTAGCTGTTGGCGAGAGCATCATGCCAATACGCGTGCCGAGATTGCGAATTGGCTGATCTCGCCAAGCCAGGTCTAGTTGTTCGTGCTGGCCACCCTCGACGACCGCAGCGCGAAAACCTGGGTCAGCTTCGTACTCGACCTGGCGTCGCGCCAGTGACGCTCCGTTCGCGCGGAGCGAGGCACCCTCTGGAGTGATCTCTATTCTCAACCGCGGCGACGAGAAGCGCACTTGATTGAGCTCGTCGTTGGCACCATCGCCGAGATGACAGGCCCGACGAACGATCGATTGTTTCGGGCAATAGCCGCCGAACCTCAAACCGACGTCAGAGTCTCGCCGGAGCTCAACGCCCGACTGCCACTACCCCAACTCAACTCGGACGCTCAGGGCCCTCGGATAGACGGAATCAGCGACCCAGAAGAAGTCGTCGAACTGCTAAACGGACCCGTGTTTCAACGGACTTGACTTTGACGTTGCGTCAAGCTCTACGGTCGAACCATGAACGAAAAGCTACGCAGCATCCAAGAGGTTGCACAACTAGCGGGAACAACGAGTCGCGCGTTGCGTCACTACGACGACATCGGCTTGCTGCCTCCCGCGCAGATCGGTAGCAACGGATACCGCTACTACAACCAGGCGAACCTGACACGCCTACAACGAATCCTGCTGCTGCGTCAGCTCGGTCTCGGCCTTGGACAGATCGCGGACGTCCTCGACGGCACCCAAGACGACACGATCGCGCTGGAAGACCATGCGGAATGGCTGCGCAGCGAACAAGCACGGTTGTCCCGTCAACTTGCAAGCGTCGAACGCACGATTGCTGCACTCAAGGAAGGAACTGAATTGATGGCTGAAGAAATGCTAGATGGGTTTGACCACACGCAATACCAAGACGAAGTCGAGCAGCGTTGGGGCAAGAAGGCATACGCCGAAAGTGACTCGTGGTGGCGCGGGCTCTCGCAATCGGACAAGGACGAGTTCAAGCGCCAGACCGATGCGCTGATGATGGATTGGGTCGCGGCCTCACGGTCCGGCGACGCCGTAGACTCCGAAATGGCGCAGGCTTTAGCTACCCGCCACGTTGACTGGCTCAGCATTGGATGGGGTGGTACTCGACCGACGCGCGATCAGTTATTAGGCCTGGGCGAGATGTACGTTGCTGACGAACGGTTCGCTGCGAACTTCGGTGGAATCCAAGGCGCGACCTATGTGCGCGATGCACTAGCCATCCATGCACAAACGATGGCGACTTAGCACGCAGCCGAAGTTCGCCAACCCAGACAGCATCGATGCTGGATCTGATGTCTGCCAAACTGAGACCATTTCAACTGTCAACTCATGGAGCACGCATGGCGTCCTTGCGTGAGGGACTTGTGTCTGACCTCGTCGTCACGACGGTGCCGGTTGTCATTGGCGCTGGGCTCCCGCTATTTGGCGAGGTTCCGGTGGACATCGATCTCGCGCTTGTCGACGCCCGAAGCTTTCCTTCTGGCCTCGTGCAAGCGAAGTACAAGGTGGAGTCGCAGACCTAAACGCCCGTACAACCAGGCTGTCGACTTGTGGCAGCATCATCATGCGCCGTCATCGGACTGGGCAATGTGCTCCTCGACGGCGTCGATCGCGGCCATAAGATAGCGCGACACGACTGCAAGGTCGTCCGCGCTCAAGTCTTGAGTTGCCGCGTCAATCCTGCGCTGAAGCCCGCCGAAATACTGCCCACCGAGTCGGCTTGCCTCCGCTCCAACCTCGAGCACCAATCGCCGCCTGTCAGCGGGGTCGGGCTTCCGACTCATGTGGCCAACTGATTCGAGTCGATCGATGAGGGCCGTCACAGATGCCCCAGTCATCCCGAGTTCTGACGCTAGTGCGCTGGGCCCGATTTGCACTCCCCTGCGGTGGGCATCGAGGACAAGGACCAGAGCGCGAACATCCGATGGGTTCATCTCGTGGCGATGACCGAAGTCACGGCCTACCTCTTGCAAGTCACTTGTCAGCCTGCGCAGGAGGTGACCGACCGCGCGGCGCGCGTCGGTGTCGGCACCTGTTTCATCGCCGCGCTCCGGAGCCTGTCCGTGCGTCCCCATCCAACGTCACCTCCTTCCGCTGCCGCCAGCACAACCGCAACTGCATGCAACACGCCGAAGGGGGTAGATGGTTCGACAATCTAACTATAAAGCAATCTAAGAATCGTTCCAAAGCAGCCTGACACTACCCGCAAGCATCTCGACGACGCCGATCATCAACCTACGCAAAGGTCATGCCGATGAGACTCGCCCTCCTTGAAATGCGAAGAGCGAAGCTACGTTTTGGTTTGCTAGCTGGTGCAGTGTCGCTCCTCATCTTTCTGGTCTTGTTCCTCTCGACACTCTCGGGCGCGTTGATCGAGTCGTTCACCGGTGCGATCAAGAACCTTGACGCGAACGTGCTCGTCTACTCCGACACCGCGCGGGACAACATCCAGGGATCTCGACTTAGTCCGACCATTGTCGCGCAGGTCGCTACGGTTCCCGGCGTTGCTGCTGCTGGCGGAATTGCGACTACCACCACGAGTGCTGTGCTCCCCGATGGCAAGGGTGATCTTGCGCTCTTCGGCTTCACGCCTGGGCAACCCGGAGCACCATCTGGTCTCACGGACGGACGCCTGCCGTCAGCGGCGAACGAGACCGCCGTCGATGCGCCCGGTGCCACTATCGGATCAACGATGACCCTGCTGCCGTCGAACATTGAACTTCAGGTCGTCGGGATTCTCACCGGGGCGCAGTTCAATGCTGCCCCAACTGCGTACGTTGATCTACCGAGCTATCAGGCGGCAATCAAGGCGACCAACCCGAACGCTCCGTTCATTCCGCTCAACGCGGTTGCGGTGGCAACCGATGCCGGGTCAGATCCAGCCACTGTTGCCCAAACCATCACCGACACCGTCCCTGGGACGACGGGCTACACGGTGTCTACTGCCGTCTCCAAGATCCCTGGCGTCGCGTCCGTCAGCCAGACCTTCGGAATCCTGGTGGGATTGACCTTCATCATCAGCATCGTGGTCATCGGCTTCTTCTTCTTGATTCTGACAGTTCAGAAGTTGCGGGTGTTCACGCTGCTTCGAGCGAGCGGCGCCTCCCCCGCGCGACTTGCTGGCAGTGTGGTCTTTCAGATCACAGCGGTCGTTGTGTTGGCCTCTGCCATCGCGGTGCTTCTCGTCTGGGGAGCCCTCAAGGGCGCGAGTTCCGGCATCCCGGTATCGCTGGATCCCGCGCTTGTCGTTGTCACAGTCTTGGCAGTCTGGCTCTTCAGCCTTGGAGCCGGACTGCTGAGTATTCGAAGGATTAGATCGATCGACCCAGCAACAGCGGCAGGTGCCCGATGATGCTTGCTTTCGCCGAGATCCGGCGTACCCGCGGGCGGTTCCTCTCGATCATCGGCGCCCTATCCCTCATCACCTTCTTGGTGCTGACGCTCACTGCACTTTCAGATGGGCTGTTCTACGGATCTACCGGGGCGTACCGATCATCGAACGCCCAGGCCTACGCGTTCAGCACCGATGCCGAAGGTTCACTCATTCGTTCCAGGGTCCCTGTAAGCGACGTCGCTGCTTATCAAAACGTCGAGGGCGTTACCCAAGCGTCTGGGATCGGTGTCCTCCTGGCTTCAGGCACTGGCCCCGAGGGAGAACTCGACCTCGCGGTATTCGGAGTTGAACCTGAAGGCGCAGGCGTCCCCACCACCGTCGACCAAGGACGCATGCCCACCCCCGGTGAGGACGGTGCCGCAGCGGTCGACCAAACCGTGGCTGATCGTGGCGCTGGGATTGGCTCCACGATCACGGTCGGAGATCGGTCGGTTTCCGTAGTGGGGATTACGAAAGACTCGAGCTACCAATTGCAGCCCACCATCTGGACGACGATCCCCACCTGGCGAGCGATGCAAGCATCCGTACGACCAGAGACCCGTGGGCTCCCACCGAGCCTGTCGGCAGTTGCACTTGAGTTGTCGCCTGGCACGGATCCGAACTCCATTGCGCCGGTCACCGACACCACCGTGTTGTCGACCGCGGATGCTGCTCTAGCTATTCCGGGTGTGAAGGAACAGCGCTCGACCCTGAACTCGATCATCTACACCACGCTATTGGTTGCAGCGATCGTCGTCGCACTCTTCTTCGCACTCATCGTCCTTGAAAAGCGTGAGTTGTTCGCGGCTCTGAAGGCTCTCGGCACCTCGACTGGTCGGCTCGGCACCACGGTGTTAACGCAGGCTCTTGTCGCCTCAGTGGTCGGCGTGATCATTGGGGTAGCGATTGCGCGACTTCTTGGACTCGCGCTTCCCGCTGAAATTCCCACCTTGTTCCGACTCGATTCCCTCATCCAAGTGTCAGTTTTCACCGTGGTGGCGAGCGTCCTCGGAGCGCTCTTCTCCCTACGTCGCATTGCCCGCATCGATCCCGCCACTGCACTAGGAGGCGCTCTCCAATGACCACTCACCAGCCAGCCACGTCGGCAGCGAACGAGACCAAGGCCATCTTGGAGGTGGCAGACGTAACCAAGACGTACGGCGAAGGCCACACCCAGGTCACGGCCATCGCAAACGCGAGTTTGCAAGTGCAACAGGGCCAGTTTGTCTCACTGTTGGGCCCAAGTGGATCGGGGAAGACCACGCTGATCTCTATGATTGGCGGCCTACTGACGCCGACTAGCGGCACGATTCGGCTCGGCAACGAGGTCATCTCGTCGATGAGCAAGAAGGAACTCACTCGCCTGCGTGCCGAGCGGGTCGGCTTCGTCTTTCAGTCGTCCAACCTCGTCCCCTTCCTCACCGCACGCGAGAACCTCCTGTACGTCGCAAGCTTGCCCAAGAATCACGACCGGAAGGCCGCGGCAAAGCGCGCCGACAACCTGCTTGCGGAATTGGGGCTCAGCGAGCGCGCGAACAATGTGCCGGAGAAACTGTCGGGTGGCGAACGCCAGCGGGTCGCGATCGGCCGCGCCCTGATGAATGACCCCGATCTGGTTCTGGTGGACGAACCAACCGCCGCACTCGATACCGCCCTCGGCAGGCAGGTTGTGGAGTTGTTGGCCAGGGAGGTCAAGCAACGCGGCAAGACCGGAATCATGGTCACCCACGATCTGCGGATGGTCGAGTACACCGATGAAGTGTTCGAGATCCTCGACGGCAAGCTGACGAAGTCAACGGGCAACGCCGCGCTGGCCGTTCACTAGCGATCCGACAGGTCGCGGCCACGGCTGTAGCCGACCGTGGATCAGTCGCCTACAGGCGCCACAGACAGCAGCAATCGCGACGTTGGGTAGACAGTATTGACGCTACTCGTGCCGACGGATGCGTGGCGGAATCCCATCATCGCGGTCGTCTCTGAAGGCTGATCGTCGCTAGTGAGAACGATTCGAATCCGATTCCCAGCGACGAATCGGGGCGCGTTCGACACGAGGGGAATCCGATAGGTCAGCGCCTCTCCGATCGGCACGGCCTGAGCGGTGCGGCACGCCAACACTGGCGCCCCCGGCTGGCTGGCTTCTTCATCAACGGCTCGCAGTGAAGCGCGAAGGTATCCCGCCGTGATCGGCTCCGCAGCGCCCGACTGGTCGACGTCGAAGAGCGTGGCAATCCACGCGGTGTCCGCTGCCGTGGCTGACGCGATGAGTTCGAGTTCCACGCCGCCCGACAAGTCGAGTGCCTCGTTGAGGGGTTCACTCGTCCACGCCAATGACGTGGGCGGATCGCTCTTACTCGCCTTCGTCCGATTGAGACCCGCACCAAGCACCATGAACTCTCGGCCCACATCGACGCCGCTGCCCTCCGCCTGGTCTGCCGCACCATCGACTACCGGCGCTAGTCCCCCGTCGGCCCGCAACGTCCACTCCAGGATGGACACCTCCGGCGGTGGCCACTGATCGCTGCAGCGCCAACCGTCAGCACCGGGAAGCACGTAGCGGACCTTCGGCCCCTTGAGGATTCCGGTGTCACGGCCTTTGAGCCAGTGGTCATACCAAGCCAGCGCCTCGACGTGCAGGCTCTCCCAAGGCCATGTCAGTCCGTAGTCACCCAACATCGCGACCCGCACCTCCGGGCATGCCGTGAGTGCATCGAGGCTGGTAAAGGTTCCCGGTAGGTGGAGCGGAACGTTTTGCCAGTCACAACCGAGGTAGGTCGGAACCTTCACCCGGTGCAGTAGTGGGAGCAGGTTGCGCTCGTCCCACCACTCGTCTCGCAAAGGGTGCTTGACGACTGTGTCACGCCACAAGTCGTCCCATGGGTGAGTCTCGTACGGCAGACGCATCAGGCCTTTGAGCACAGTGATCGCAGCTTCGCCGTTCATGTGCGCGAACTTCTTGTGGAGCCTCGGGGTGTTGAGCAGGTGACGCGCTGCCGCAACCAGGTCGCTGCGCCAAAGCCGGTCTGACGCCCCGGACGTAATCCCAACCATTGCAAGGAATGGCGACAGAAATCCTGTGCTCACCAATCCGTGATGACTCGCCGCCTCGTACAGGTCGGGCGAAACGGCGATCGGCATAATCGCGCGCAGATGCGGCGGATTCTCGACCGCGGCTTCCAATTGCGTCATCGCGAAGTAGCTGATCCCCAACATGCCGACGTTCCCGTCCGACCAATCCTGGATAGCGGCCCATTCCACGAGGTCGTACATATCGTGGCGTTCCTGCTGGTCGAAGAAGCCAAACGTGCCAGTAGAGCCTCCGGTTCCCCGCAAGTTCGCAATCACGTGCACGTAGCCGCGCGGCACGAAGTAGTCACTGGCACCGGCCTCGATGAAGCCCATGGGTGCGCCCACGTCCTGTATCTGCCGCGGGTAGGGCGAGGCTGACACGAGCACTGGGTAGTAGCCAGGTTCTTGGGGTCGGTACACGTCCGCAAGGAGAGTTTCGCCATCACGCATCGGCACCCTGACATTGAACTCGTGAACCATGACGTGCTCAGGTTGCGAGAGGTTCTGGTATTCCCTGCCGCTCGTCTGCGGTCCGTTGAGCTGACGTTCACCTAGTCCGGTGCCAGCAACTTTCGAAGTCATCGTCAACCTCCTCAGGTCGCACTCTGGGTCCGACGGGACGACTACTTCGGGAGCGTCAGGATCTCGGCGCCGTCGTCGGTAATCGCGATGGTGTGTTCGCTGTGCGCAGTCACGCAACCCGTTGCGCTACGCAGCGTCCATCCGTCAGCATCCGTAACGAGTTCAGCAGTGTCGACCATGATCCAAGGCTCGAGCGCAAGCAGCAATCCGGGCCGAAGCTGATATCCGCGACCAGGACGTCCGTTATTGGCGATGTGTGGATCCTGGTGCATCGTAGAACCGATGCCATGCCCGCCAAAGTCAGTGTTGATCTGGTAGCCGGAGTCGGTGAGGACTGTGCCAATTGCGTGCGAAAGGTCGCCAATCCGTGCTCCTGGACCGGCCGCCGCAATGCCCGCTTGGAGGGCTCTTTGCGTCGCATCGATCAGCGCAACGCTTGTTGTTGGGCGCGTGGGCCCAACGATGAAACTGATTGCGGAATCAGCGGCGATCCCGTCGAGCAGAACAGCGAGATCCAACGAGAGTAGATCGCCATCAGCAAGGACGTAATCGTGTGGGAGGCCGTGCAAGACTCCATCGTTGACGGACGTGCAGATGTAGTGACCGAATGGACCTCGCCCGAACGAGGGCGCGTAGTCGACGTAACAGGAATCCGCACCGGCATCCATGATCATCGCCTTGGCCCACTGATCAATCTCGAGCAGGTTCGTGCCCACGATGCTGCGACTCTTCAGGGTCTGCAGAATGTGTGCGACGAGCGCACCTGTCGCTCGCGCCTTCGACAACTGCGCGGAGGTGAGGATCTCAATCATTGTGCACCCTTCGTGGATCCCGCAGGTAGTCCGCGAAGGCTACCGCTCGTCGTCGCCAGAACCACAGACGACCTACTCACGTACTGGTCCGGCTAGGCCTGCTGGTCCTGTTGCTCCATAGCCGTCGTGACGTGTGGCGCAAGCTTGGGTCCTAGCCGAGCGCGCACGTAGACCTGGTTCCAGTGGTTGTCGTCCTTGAACGCGAGCAACTTGCCATCCACAGGACTACAGAACGAACCGCCACAGAATTGTGTCGATAGATCAACAGCTTTGACGTTGGGAAACCTCGCGGCCGCGGACTTCTCGATCCCCCAGATTCCGGCCGGCAGAGCCTTCGACGTCGCGGTGCCACAGCGCTTTGGCCGGGCTTGGTTCTTCGCGATGCACCGCCAGTAGCCGTTCATCCCGCGAGGCATTTGGGGCGAATCGCGAAGCACGATGACCTGGTCGACGTTCGCGCTCAGCACCGACAGTGTGCGGTTGATTGCCCTTGCCCATTCCGCCTGGCGGGAAGCTCCCTTGAGCAGCTTCCCGCGGCCGAGAACCTGGTGGAAGTGCCACGAACTGATCACAGCAACATCGATGTCACCCCAGGCCTGAGAATTGAGCTTTTTGAACACGTTTTGCCGCCAGGGAAAGCACGACGTGTGGACCTGTTTGCCCCGGTACCGGCGAACACGAAGGTCCGCCGCCGGACATGACGACTTTGTCACTGACAACATTCGATAGCGATTCTGGTCCGCGATATCGCGTATTCCGCCAAACCAATGCGCGGCGTGCGAGTCGCCGAAGAGCATCACGGTCTTGTTCGATTTCTTCGCGCCGTAGACACACGCCTTGGCCGCGGTGCGGGGAGGCCAGGAGTGACACCCGTTGGAGTAGATCGGGGGCTCGGCACTCTTTGCTTGATTCGGAGACGGATAGAGGCGTCGCGTGGTGGGTGCGTTCTCGATGGGCACGCCCAACGTCGGTGATACCGACTCGGCACTAGATGCCGACGCTTCGACCGTTGACGCCGCAACTGCCGGCCCAACCGCCGCGGTGGCCGCAACAGTAAGTGTCACAGCAGCAACGGTTCTGAACCTCACCCCTGGAATCTAACTGATCTTGTCGTCAATGCCGGGCGGGTTCGCTCGATTGCTACGTTCGTCAGAATGCCGCCGTCGCCACAACGCGAGGGTTCCGCCGCCCAGTACCAGCGGGCCGAGGATTGTCACGGCCCGCCAAACAGCGAGACCAGCGATGATCGTCGCCTCGTACTCGAGTCCGGCCGCCACAGTCCACGTTGCCACGAGCGCCGCATCGAGCACGCCGAAGCCAGCCAACGGCATGATGGTGAGCGGGTACGCGATCAAGAACGTTCCGAAGATCAACGTCAGTGACAGAGTCTCGGTTCCAAGGCCGACAAACCGAACCGCCAGGAACAGGACCAGCCCGTCGGCCAAGACCATGCCAACGAGCCCCGCCATTGACTTGGGCAGACCCGCGCGCAAGGTGTCGACCATCTTCGAACGAAAGCTAACCACCGAGTCAGCCCAGCCCTGCGGATCCACTGACGATTTGACCCGAGCGACAACCCTGCCTGCGCTGCGCCCCAGAAGTTCGGCCAAGCTGTCTCCACGGGCGAGCAGCATCAGCACGACGAGAATCGCGACCGCGATGAGCAAGCTCAGCAGCGCTTGAACTACCTGTCCAGATTCGATTCCTTCAAACGCTAGAAACACCAATCCGACGCTTGGCGCGAGGAAACGAACGCTGTAGAACGTAATCATGTTGAGCGTGACACCGGCCATGCCGGTTACCGGATCGATAGCCCATGACTTGAACATCGCGACCCGGATGACGACGTCACCAGGCGGTGGAGCGAGTGTGCCGACCACCACCGCGCTGAGGTCATTCTGCATCGAGCGCCGCAGAGTCAGGCCCTTCACGAACTGCGCCAACGGCACGGCGTTGAGGGTCTGACGGAGTATGAGCGCAGCCACCAGCGGGACGAACTGCCACCACGCGAGTTGGCCTAGTGCAGATCCAACCTGTGCCCAATCGATCGCACCAACGAACCTGATGATGAAGATCCCGACCGTGATCGAGACAACGAGGATCAGGAGCGGCCGTAGCCAGAATCGATGCCGACTCCACAAACCCTCGTCAGTGGCGCCGCTCTCACTAGATGTAGGCATCACCTCATGGGTCACGAGCGAACGGTACGCACCAACGGTGGCGTGTGCGTCAGCGGACCTGCTCGTCGAGGTCGGGCCCAGCGCAGAAGGTGGGGAAGTCCGCGGCCATCAAGTCCGCGGTCATTCAGAGGCCCTACGCTTCTCACCGTGCTAACCGGTAGTGGAGGAATCAATGGCCACAGATGCTGACGTTCGGGCGATCGCGCTCGCTCTGCCGGACGTCGTCGAGATTCCGAGTGACGGCTTTGACTTTCGAGTCAACAACCGAGGTTTCGTCTGGTCGTATCCGCAGTCGGGCGGCAAACGGCGAGTCATTCGCACGGACATCGCGGTGCTCTACGTCGGTGATGAGGCTGAGAAGCAAGCTCTGTCGCTCGGTGAACCAGATGTGTTCTTTACAGACCCAGCGCATGGACCGTTTCCTCTCGTGATGGTCCGCTTGCCGCAGGTCGACGTCGAACGGCTGACCGAATTGATCACTGACGCATGGGACATGCGACGCACCGCCGAATAGGTGTGATGCGTCGGCCCAACCCGCGGTGTGCGCAGCAGTTGCCTAGGGTCGTGCAACCTCAGCGAGCGCGGAACGAATCTCCGAGGCCTGAGACCGAATCGAAACCGCGAGATCCGCAATCTCAGACTCACTGTGAAGCTGCGCGGACATCGCCAATTTAGGTTCGCCGCCGCTCAAACCAGCGGCCTCAGTCCGCCCCGGCAAACCGACTGAATCCCTCGCCGGAACCAACTTTGGTGCACTATCAACAATGGCGGCAGCGACGAATTCGAGATCTCTTGAAGCGGCCTTGATCTGCGCAGCACTTCCAGGTGCGGGACTCCCTCGTTCCAAAAGCGGCGCGAGCGCGGCATAGCCCGTCCTGACAACCTCCGTGATCGCCGCTTCCAACCAGTGAGCAAACGCAAGGTCGACGTAGGTATGTGCCGGTTCAGCTTTCGACGTTCCGAGTGCCGCCCGAGCAGCCGTCGCTGTAGATCGCATGTTGAGAACCTGCGTCGTGCGCAAGCTGTCATCGGCCTGTCCGGACGCCAGCGCTGTCGCTAAGCCGTCAAGCCACACACTTGTCGCGTTCGCGTACCGCGCAAGTGCGCCCGGCACGCTCGGGGTTCGCCAAACGGGAATCAACCACGAGACTGCCAGAGCGATCAGGCACCCGATGATTACGTCGACGACGCGTTCAACTGTTGCGACTTCGGGCTCCGAGCTGACGGCCGCTTCCAGCATGATCAACACGCTCAATATGAGTGCCACCCAGTACGCGTAGTTCACCAACATCAGCCCGAAAGCGAAACATGCAAGTACAGCCCCAACGATGAGCAATGCAGTTGTGGATTGACCAATCAGGAGCACGATGACCAGCACACCGCATGCACCTACGAACGTTCCGCCAGCGCGCGAGATCGTCCTGACCGACGTCGAGGCGATGTCAGGGCGTAGAACGACAATGGCCGTCATCGCGATCCATGCAACATGGGGCGTGCCGATGACGGCAGCAACCACACAGCTGACAGCAGCGGCACATGCCATGCGTGCACCATGGCGCATCGGGGCTTGATCCCAGTGCAACCCAGACCTGACCGCGTCCTGGATCGGTCTAGGCCGGGTCAGGCGCACACGGGGGAAGCGTTTCACTGTGAGTGCGTCCAATGTGCGCGTGCCGACTGCAGTCGAGTTCTCGATGAGCAGGCGGTCGGCCGGATCTTCAGCAGAACTCACCTCGCCGAGGACAGCCACGCATCGTCGCACCTCCTCCTTCCGGGCTCGTGAACGCAGTCGCCCGTGCAGCGCCTGCGCACACCCCCGGAGCACGGCAGCGGCAGCTAGGTGTACCTCTCGGCTCGCCGCAGTGGGCAACTCGCGGCTGTGGCGATAGGCAGAAGAGATTGCCTCGAGTCGGCACGCCTGAGCTGCATCGAGAATCGCGAGGTACCTCTCACGGCGCTCGACTGGAAGATCCCACGTCGTTAGGACGGTCTCAGCAACAGCGAGTGCGGCGGCGGTCTTGCCCGAATTCTCCACAGATGTGACCTGGGAATCTGCCGTCGCTTCTAGTGAGACAGCAATTTCCTCAACTGCCTGCGCCACTCGCCGACGTTCGATGACATCTGTGTCCATAGCGAGCGCGAGCCAAATACCGAGATCCTGAGCCAAGATGCCGAGGGCGATGAGACCGAACTCCCAGCGAATCACACTGGCATCCGCCGATGCGGCAAACAGCCCGATGACGCTCATGACTGCCGTATACGAGAGAACCCGCGCGAGTGACAACGAGATTGCGGAGGCGAACCCGCCGAGCGCGGCACATCCGATGACGAAGAGGAACGCGACGGCCTGGTTGGGTGCCCATAACCCAAACAGGAATCCAACACCGAGAACGGCGACCGCAAACTGCAGCCCCGCGATCGCAGCAACGCGCACTGAAGTGTCACCTCGGTCTAGCACCCCACCAAAGATGCCGCCGATGGCGAGCCAGTAGCCGGTCTCGACGCCACCGATCGATGCGCCGACCACGTAGAGCAGCAACAGAATTACGGCTCGCCTCGCCGCTGAGACTGTCCTGCTCATGGCGAAGTTTGGAGCGAGTGCCACCTTGAGGGAGCCGACGAAATAGGCCATCCGCCGGTTGGCTGTAACACCGTTCGCGACCGACACAACGCGCACTCTAGACCGGTACCCTGCGCCCATGAGCAGCGACGAAATCACCCAGGCGGCGAGCCAAGAGTTTCTCGCACGGTTGCACGTTTCAGCCAAGCCTGACGATGCAGGTTCGTTCACCGGATCCTGCTTACCAGCGTGGCCGGGGCGGGCATTTGGTGGGCAATTGGCCGCACAGTCCCTGCAAGCGGCGTTCGCTGCGAACCCCAATCCGGAAATGAAGCCGTGGTCGCTCCACATGCACTTCTTGGCTCCGACCAAGGCGAACGAACCCATCGACTACGAAGTGGAGATCGTCAAAGAGGGCCGCAGCCTGTCGAGCAGGCAAGTCTTCGTGAGACAGGACGGCAAGCTCCGGGCGACGGCGTTGGCGATGTTCGCTACGACTCGGCCTGGTCCGCGCCACGGCTACCGCGCACCAATGGCGCCCTCACCCGATTCGGTACCGGCGGAGGAACGCCTGGTTCACCCCTCGATTGTTCCCGTCGATGCTGACTTCACCGCGCTCGGATACCCGGAGGAGTCCTACGTCGATCTGCGAATCTCGGAGTCACACCCGGATCCGGAGACAGGCGACGGGAGCTATGAACGCAAGGCGTGGATGCGGGTAACCGTGCCACTGCCAGACGACCCACTGACGGTCGCGTCGACGCTGTGCTACCTCTCCGACATCACCCTCGGCACGACCGCCTTGACTCCCCATGGAGGCCGCGACGGTGCGAGTGGTCTTCAACTGGGCGCGGTTGAGTTGGCATTGTGGTTCACCAATCCCGCCCACGTCGACGAGTGGCTGCTGTTCGTCCAGGATTCGCCGTTTACGGGCCTCGGCCACGGGCTCGCCTACGGCGCGTTCTACAACTCGGCCGGAGATCTAGCCGGAACGGCGATCCAGAACGCCCTGCTGCGCGACGTCTAGATCAAGCCCCAGGTCACCCGATGGTGCAGGGGCCCTGGAGCTTGTCATTGGCGTCCGCGTAGACGATGTTGCGGGAACTCTTGCAGATGATGGTGTCGCCACCCTTGCCATCGAGCGCATTGATGATCGTTGCACCCTTCGCGCCGATCATTGTGTCCCGACCTGGTCCGCCGTTGAGGAGAGTCTTGCCTGTCGCCATTGAGACGAGTCGATCAGCGCCTGGGCCTCCTGCAGCACCTGACTGGTTTCCGTTCAGCTTGATGAAGTCGCGACCTGGTCCGCCCCATGCATTGCTGTCGGCATTGGTCACGCGCAGGCGATCGTTACCTAGTCCGCCGAACAGCCCCGACCTCTTGCGGTTGGTGTCAAAGGTGTCGGCCTTGACCGAACCCCAGCTGATTCCACGCAACTCAACGGCGTTCGCCTTTGCGGGGCGGCACACGATCTGCAACGCGATCTGAGTTCCGTCAGGTAGCCCGACGCCAGACATCGAAGCCCCACGCTTCGTACGGTTCAGGTTGTCCGGATCTAGTGGAACCGTCGGTGACGCTAGCGACAGTTGGACCGGCACCTTGCCCTTTGGGCAACGAGCAGAAACCCGGTTCGGTGCCGTCGCACTGCGATTCACAACTTTGAGTTGCGGGTTCGGGCCAACGTAGTCGCCCCGTGGTTGCACTGAAGCGCCATCCGGTGCCGGTGCCGGCAGGCCGGCTGTGCGCACCGAACTGGTCGTGTAATTCGTGTTGACCTTGACGTCCATCACATTGCTCGACTGCGGGGTCAAACCTGTCGGTTGGGGTGGTGCCAGGCAGTAGCCCGCACGCCCATCCGAGGTCAGTGGGTAGCCGCTGTACACCGCGTAGAACTTGTAGCCAACGGGTGCGGGCAACGGGAACGCTGTGAGCTGCGCAGTTCCGGCCGAATTGAGAGGCACCGGCTGGGCGACCATGAAGTCGACCGGCGTTGTCTTGTTGGTCGCATTGCCAGAGCAGTCCTTGGCAGGAGGGTTCATCTTGCCGGGAGTCGACTGCGCAAACAGGTACGCCAGTCCAGCTGGACTTGGTCCCCCTTGGTTGTTCTGAACGGTCACTGTGTACGTGCCTGGGTTGTTCGTCTTGTAGGACGTCGGTCCTGACAGCGAGACCTTTGGTTCGAAGAATTGATTGACACCGATTGACTTGTCGGTGCTGCAGTTGTGGACGTACTGATTGTCCGCGACGCTCCCAGCCTTGTTTGCGGTATTCCAAAGCACGGCAGCATTCCAATGCCTGTCCCCGGAGGACAGATTCGTTGCTGTGTAAGTGATCGACGAGCCAAGGTTGGTTCCGGCACTGTCTGTATACATGTATTCGACGTCAACACCCCCGGTCTGCCCGTGACAGGTGTAGCGCTTTGAGTAGCCCATCGCAGTGTTCGAGGTCCAGGATTTGATCTGCCCGAAACCAATGCTCTTGTTTCCCGAAGCCGCTACGTAGGCGCACGTGTAGCCCTTTCCGGTCCACATCAGGTGGTCGGACGAGCCGCCGGTGGCCGAGCATGCCCCCGCTGCCGCAGGTGCCGCAACAACAACGGCCCCCGCAGCGACCACAGCGAAAGATGCAGCCGCAACACCGGCCCTGAGCGCCAAAGGTGAGTGCTGAGATGAACGGGTCCCGGTGATTCTCAGAAACTTCACACCGGGAGGATGAAGCACCGGCAAGCCTGATCGCAACTCGGATCCTGATCTAAAGACGTGCTATCACTCGCGCGTTTGCTTCCGTCCTGAATTGAGTCGACAGTTGTAGTCATGGCCAAGCCCCCGAAGCACCCCCAGAGTCCAACCGCGTCAGATCTCGCCACGAACATCCATGACGCAAGAAAGAAGATCGGCACCGAGGCAGGAAGACTGCTCTGGCTCGATGACGTCGTCGCCCACGACTTTCCGTCAGCGGCGAACTACTTGAGCTTGATCGCTGATCCAAAAACCGTGAAGGCACTGGAAGCACGGTTGCGTAAGGCCCCGATCGAAATGCATCGGGCCAATGACATCTTGCGCGCGGCAGGACTTGACCTCCTCACGCTGGACGACCCAAGTGTGCGCCGCGACCTTTCCAAAGTGATGTTCGGTGAACGCTGGTCACCTGTACTCGTCGTCCGGGGTGACGTCCTAGCAGGAATCCCGTTGACCATTGCGGACGGCTACCACCGCGTATGCGCGAGCTACCACCTCTCAGAGGACACCTACATCCCCTGCAAGATCGCAGATCTTCCCGTTGAAGAGAAGCCATAACGGATTCGACGAATCTCTCGGGCCAACTGCGGTCATATACTGCGTGGGTGACTGTTTCGACACCCCCTGTGATTCGCACGTACTTTGACGCGGGCGCTGCACGAGACGTCGACGCACTCGCGGCGTGCTTCAGCGAGGACGCTCGTGTTGCCGACGATGGCAAGGAGTACGTCGGCGTCGAAGCAATCCGCGGTTGGAAGGCTTCCACGGACGCTGCGTTCGAGTACACAACTCAGATCATTAGCAGTGAACAGGATGACCGTGGCTACCTCGTGACCGCGACGATTGCTGGTGACTTCCCTGGTAGTCCAATCGATTTGCAGTACCGATTCGCATTGGCTGGCAACCTCATCTGTGAGCTGCAGATCGCACCCTAAACGTCGCCACTGCTAGCGCCGCCGAGAGATCACGTTGACGATGACCGCGATGATCAACACGATGTAGATCGCTTCGAACGTCCAGGCCACGACTAGTCGTACCATCGATTCCTCATCCGCGCCCAACTGCACCGCGAGCCAGGAACCAAGCAGCCACGGCCACTCGATCAACAACAGAATCGCGCCGAACACCAGCGTGACCGCGATGATCATCGCGCAGCCACTGAAACAACCGTCGCTACATCCACCACGTTGCTCGACCACGTTGATGTTTGTGATCGAGATGTTGCTTGGTCCACTGTCATTGTTCACCGGTACAGCGTCACAACGGAGTCAGACATTTCGCTAACGATTCCGCCTCTCGATACAACCGTCAGACCGGTGGTGCATGGTTGGGTTGTCCAGATCTACGACCGATTCGATCTACGTATGCACCTATCAGATGGGAGGGTTGCCGAGTGATCTCTCCTCGTGCGCGCACCTGGCGATGCCCCACCATCGCAATCGCCGCAATGCTCCTCGGGTTGAGCGCGTGCGCGTCAGGCACGTCCGGGTTCCCTTCAAACGCAGCACCGAGTAGCTCGTTGAAATCCACCTCTCCGCAAACACCTACGGACGTAGATCAAACGCCAACTACCCGCACGACCGACACAGGGACGAATCCGCTGGCGAACCCAGAGGGGATCAAAGCCGGCCTCGGGCCTATACCGCGCGTACAACGCCCAGCCGCCCTGACGAAGATCAATGAGGTGCAGACCAAAGGCCGTGGCGCGAGGACGGGCTATCTTCGCGCAGAGTTCGGATCGTCCTGGACCGACAACAGCCAAGCGCCGTTCAGCGGCGATGGGTGCTACACCCGCGACAACATCCTCATGCGCGATCTCGTCGACTTCGCAAAGCGGGATCGCTGCGTTGTCGTGTCCGGCACTCTCCCCGACCCTTTCACCGGCCAGCTCCTCCCCTTCTCAAAGTCAGACGCGGCAGCTATCCAGATCGACCACGTTGTCCCGCTCAGCCTCGCCTGGCAGATGGGTGCCGACGGGTGGAGTAGAGAGAAGCGGACGGACTTCGCCAATGATCCACTCAATCTGCTCGCTGTCGAGGGTCGAGCGAACGGCCAGAAGTCCGACTCAGGACCCGCTTCGTGGTTGCCGGCCAACAAATCGATCAGGTGTGCCTACGTCACCCGGATCGCGCAAGTCTCGATCAAGTACCAGCTCGCGCTCCCCGCTCCCGACAAGGTGATGATGCGGGAGCAATGCAGTGGCTAACGAGTACCGATCAGCGAGAATCGCGAATGCTTCAGCGAGCTCGGGCGGACCGATGACGTCGATCGCGGCGTCGAACTTCCCGTACCACGCTGCGAGAGCGCCCCAGGACCATGAGCCCGCCTGGAGTCTGCAGGTTTGTTCGTCAATTTCGGTGACCGTTCCGTCCTCTGCGAAGGGAACAACTTTGCGGGCTGGTAGGTGTAGGACTACCGCTCCCTGACACGGCCACTCGTTGACATCGGAGCCCTTGAACCGAGCTGACACGAACTCATTCACGTCACCGCCCGGCAGCGTGCGCAAAGTGAAACTGGGCCCAAGCGGGACTCTCGGCACAATGCGATCAACCCGGTACAGCCGCCAGTCGTCGCGGTCAAGATCCCATCCCAGCAGATACCACCGCGCGTTCGATGTGACCAGATGATGCGGCTCCGTACGGCGATAGCCGAACGGCTCTGAATCAGCGACCTCACCGCCATGGCGTTCGCTGTAGTCAAAGCGAAGGGTCTTTCTATCGCGAATGCTATTCGCGATCGTGACAACAACTTCCAAGGAGACGTCCGCGGGCGCCGCATGCGTCGAAGGACGCACAGCTGTGACCTCAAGCGCGTCGAGCCGCCGACGCAACGGCGCAGGCATGACTTGACGGATGGTGCCGAGCGCACGGGTCGCGGCTTCATCGATTCCGGCACCCAACGAAGGTGACGCTTGGAGGGCAATCGCAATAGCCGCCGTCTGTTCTTCGTCGAAGAGCAGCGGTGGCATCTCGGTTCCCGCGTCGAGCCGGTATCCGCCTTCTGGACCCTTCGTGGCCTGAATGCGGTAGCCCAATTCGCGGAGACGATCGACGTCTCGCCTCACCGTCCGGTCACTGACATTCAGCCTGGATGCCAAAAGCGATCCCGGCCAGTCCCGACGCGTCTGCAGCAGCGACAACAGGTTGAGCAGGCGCGCCGTCGTCGTCATGTCGCCAATCTACAGCCGCTCTAGGACAGAAAGTGACCTAATCACCTGTGATCGTTGGTTCATCGCGCCAGACAGGCCGACTTCAGACAAGGAGTAGAGATGACCATCCAGACAACCACCCACCTGAACTTCCGAGGCGATGCTCGCCGTGCACTCGAGTTCTACCAGTCAGTCTTCGGCGGGCACGCCGCAATCAACACCTACGCCGATTTCGGTATGCCGTCCGAGCTACCCGGAGCTGAGAAGGTCGTGTTCGGCATCGTCGCAGCGGAGAATGGCTTTCGAGTCATGGCATACGACGCCCCTGGCTCATCGGAAAGTTCGCTCATTGGCGGCGGTTCGACTCACCGTGAAAACAACACCACGGCTACCGATCAGGCATGCTTCGTGTCGATCAGTGCGGATTCGCTCGAGGAACTGCAAGGCTACTGGGACGCACTTGCCCTTGACGCCGTCATTGTTGAGCCGCTCGCGGCTTCAGCTTGGAGTCCGGGCTTCGGCATGCTGACCGACCGATTCGGCGTCACATGGAGCATTAGCGTCACCCCCAACTAGCCGGACGATCGGTCGCTGCCAGAGGCGCGCGCTTCACGGCGAGCGGTCAATCTGCGCCCTTGCGGGCCAGATGAGACCGCTTGTCGTGATTCGCGCGATGATCAATCAAATGAGCTCAGGCGCCCGTCGACTGCCCAGCGCGAATGACGCGGCTACTTGCCGATATTCGTCAATCCCCGTGCGGTGAGGCGGATCCCTCGCCAGGGATTAACTGCGTATCCGGGGACGGTCTGCGGCGTGACACCTACCGCGGACAGCCACATCTGGTACGCCGTCGCGGTGACGACACCTCCGTGCCAACGGCGCCACACGATCTTTGGGTCGCCCAACGCTGGCGGCGGGGCGATCGTGTCGGTGACTTCGACAACGTTTCCACCCTGGTCAAGCGTGCCCCACGGTGAACGCGTCAGTGCCTGACCCACCGTGCTCATATTCCCGACGTAGATGTTCTCCAGCGGTGTGAACGGGGTGTACGCACATTGTTCGGCACTGAACTGCGATGGACACCAATCTGGGGCGACACCTGGCACCGCCTCGAACGAGGCGAGCGGTTGCTTGTTGGAGTTCGTCACGTTGCCATTGCCGTCGAGCTCCGTGGCGAATGGCTGCTTACCTTCGGCACAACCTGATTCATCAACAGCGCAGTTCACGTAGACGCCAGGGTTGGTGGGGTAATCCCAATAGGAGTGCTTACCGCCACCCTTCGGATCAAAGTACGCAGCCTTGATCCACTCGTCCTGGCTAGAAACAGCGAACCCCTTCTTGGAGGTCCTCGTCGCCTTGCGCTTGCTCATCTTGTACATGCCGTTCTCGGTCTTGGTCGAGAGTCGGACTGTGAACGTCGTACGAAGCAAGCGCTTACCCGTAGTGGTTCTGATGACACGGGATTTCCGATTGAGCGTCTGCCCATTGTTGATTGAGTTCGCGAGTCGCGCTGCCCGCTTGAAGTCCGCCACGTTGTAGGGCTTGTTGGCCCACTCAGGCGATGCAACGTAGTAGTGCTGTCCGCGGGGTGCGCGCTTGTTGCGGTTGATCGATCCGTACTTGGGCCACACTCGCGAACTCTGAGCGGCATCCCACAGTCGGTGCTGGTTGCGCCCCTTGGGGTCGACGGTGTTGAGGAACGTGACCCATTGAGCAACCGTCAATTCGGTCTCAGCGATTTGGTAGTTGTACGGAACCTGCCCCACACCCATGCAGTTCGTTGCCGACGCGGCTTGAACTGCAGGGTCAGCGTCCTGATCGATGATCGCTCGCACCCCTGGGAACGCCGCCTCGCATTCGGCCTTGCTGCCGTACACGTCGTTCCAGAACGGGATGATCCACGCCTTGCGGTTGCCGGGCTTGAGCACGCTCACGGTGTTGAGCGTCAGGACGCTAGGCGAACCCTTCGGACTTGGGTAGATCTCGGTGATCGTGTTCGACAAGAAGTTTGCCGTGTAGAGGAATCCGGCGGCATCTGACGCTATACCGATGGGACGGCGCCCCGTTGACGCGATGACCTTCGAGCGACCTTTTCGATTGATCTTCGAGACGCTATTTGCTCCGTCATTCGTAGTGAAGACCGCACCGTGAGGGTCCACGGCGATTCCGATCGGGCGCCTACCTGTCTTTCCGTAGATCGCCGACGAACCCTTTGGCGTGATCTTGGAGACGTTGCGGGAGTTCCAGTTCGCCGTGTAGATATTGCCGGATCTGTCAATCGTGATCGCTTGCGGCCACGACCCCGTCTTCCCCAGCGTTGAAGCAGCGCCACCTGGCGTTATCTTCGTGACGTTGTTCGCGCCTTCGTTTGCCGTGTAGACGTTCCCTTGGCGGTCAAGGGTGATGCCTAGCGGGCGCGAACCCGTCGCGGCATGGACCGACGACACGCCACCTGGAGTGATCTTGGTGACGGTCGAGTCGGCGTAGTTGGTGGTGTAGACGTTCCCCGCAGCATCTACCGCGACGTCGATGGGCTTGGAACCGGTCGTGCCAAGAACGCTTGAGGAACCACCGGGCGTGATCTTGGTGACCGTGTTGTCCCCGAGGTTGCTCGTGTACACGTTTCCGGATGAGTCGACTGCGATACCGCGGGGAGTCTTTCCAGTCGGTCCTAGCCTGGATGCCTTGCCTGAAGCGGTGACCTTGGTGACAGTGTTTGCACGAGAGTTCGCGGTGTACACGTTGCCGAGCGCATCGACGGCGATTCCGTCCGGTCCAGCGTCCGTCTTCGCGAACACCTTCGAACCACTGCGCGACTCGGGCGCAGCGGCCCCAAGTTCCGGATTGAGGGCGGGGCTCGATACTGACGGCTCGTCGCTTTCAGGTGCGGCCAGCGCCGGAGATGCCTCGCCGAGAACCCCAACTGCGACCGCGCATGACACAGCAAGCAGCGCAATGCGACGGGATCGTCCAACGGAATTATGAGTCATGGCGGCCGTGCTCCCCTGCTAGATGAAGTGCTCGCGACACTAGCGGTTGAAGGGCAGGGGTTGGGGGTTGACGAGGAGCCTGCATGCGAGAGCGCCGTCTTCGTGATTCAACCGCGACTGGACCGCTACAGACCCTTTCCCGCCTGGACTGTGACGTGCACCTCTAGGTACTCGTCGGCATACTCGTTCGATCGGTAGGCGATGTCAATGTTGACAAGTCCAGCTGCCATATCAGCGACCGAATTGTTCGATTGACCAACCGTCACGAAGGATGCTGTCTGGAGTGGCCCATCGCCAAACGCCCCTTCAGCTTGAAGAGTCGCAAGGAACAGGGACACGGATGAGTTCACCTGCCCCCAGAGTTGCTGCCCGGCTGGTTCAAAAACCGTCCACGCAAGACCATCTCTAACTGACGCGGATATGTTCTGCGCGAGGCGAACTTCGTTGATGTAGCGCTTCTGCTGGTTGTCTTGCTCCAACGTCTGAGCCCCTGCCGCCTGCGTCGCCCCAACGCCCGAACCATCGGTGAATGAATTTATGCCGAAACTAGACAGGTCATCCATTTGTTCATTTGTGGGCAGCCACATTGGGGTGTAGTCCACCAGCGGCAGGCCCGCCCCGGACGGAGCACTCCACACTCCGAACAACTCGTCATTTGTCAGATAGAGGCCCGCCATGAGTCCGGCGGCCGGGGTCGCTCCGCTCGCCGGGTTCGACAGAGGTGATCCATACAACGCGGCCGTCGAAGGCGAGGGCAACATTCGTGTGAGGGTGATCGCCACCTCGATCGGACCCCTCATGTCCTTGCTCTCTATCGCCGACAGAGTGACGGAGGCCGGAACATCAAGAATCGCCATAGCGGGAAGCACAGCCGACATCCTGCTCATCTCGATAGCGACTTGGTAGTAGTCGTCTCCGGTAAGACTCGATAGTGCTGGGACAACGATGGAGTTCGCCACGCGCTCACCGTTCACCGGTTCTAACGTTGTTGCGATCGCGGCGACGAGGTCAGCCGGGGAATTCGACGAGGCGGGATACACACCCATCTCATTGCCTCCCACGTCGAAGAAGCCGATCGCTGAGTTTTTCATCTCTGGCGACGCCGCCGGGTAGGACCTGGTGAAGTCCTCGTAGTTGAACATCGCGGAACCCGCCACGGCATCGGCCTGATTCGGTGTGCCGACGACACCGACGAATGCAGCAACGGCGGTCGGCACGGGCACGATCGGCGCTGGCTGCGCAGACCCAGGTGAGCCCACTCCCACCAACGCCAGCGAGGCAACAGCCACCGCCGAAACGATGGCCAGGCCGCGCCTCACGAAGTTGTTCACACTTCGGAGTGTGTGCCTATTGGGCTGCCAACCCCAATTCGGTCACCCCAATGCCGCGCAAGCCGTCGGCCACAGCGTCACCCCGAGGTTATTCACTCTCCCCGCCCACGTGACCAACTCTGACTAAGACAATCGGACAGACCTTCCGTATGAACGCGACATTCACTTCGCGATTCGTATTGGTTGGCCTGCACGCACCTCGGTCTAAACGAGTGTCGTCTGGATTGGGGCACCCCTTGTACGGCGCTTGACCGGCCAACCTCTCGCGCAGCCGCCTCTCCAAACGACTGAGCCCTAGACCCCGAATACGAGCGCCTCTCAACCGGTATGTCGCGACTCCGTATCCCCCAGACTTCGGGACAAGCCGGTATCCGGTGAACGGACCCCTATCTGTACCGGCGATGGAATTGATTTGCGGGCACGAGATTTGACGTACGCCGCAACCCGATTCCAATCCACCGTCCCCTATGGCGAAAGGGCTCAGGCTGCTCAAGCGCACAGGTCGAGCTGGCGGGCGCGGCGCCTACTGAAGGCCCAGATCGATTCACACTTTGCGGCCACGCAAGCCCGGGAGTCAATCAGATTCGAGTATATCCGATTCGCAACGGCCATCATTCTGATCGTGCTCCTGGGGACCTACACCTTCATGGACGGCCCGCGCGCACTCCTCTGGGTGATTACAGTCGCCGGATTCTCGGTCATCAGTTGGGAAAACGCCGTTCGTGCACGTGCGGCTCTGTTTGCGCTTAACGGAAGGCCGTACCGCTACCCGCTTACTTTCGAGGTCCGCGGCCGCTAGGCACCCACATTCACCACGATCAGCCGACGCTCAGAACCGGAACACCAACAGGTGATAGGCCCGCGAATCCGCCTCAAACAGTGCTACTGGCTCAGCACCCAGCTTGGTCGTCGTCGTGCGAAGGGACCGCGGGTTGTCTGCCGCGACGAAGATTACGCCGAGATCGAATCTGTCTCGATACGCCAACCGCGTGACGGCGTTGAACGCGGAATACACGCCCGTTCCCCTTGCGGAACTGTCGATAAGAACCGGACCGCGCAAGGCGTATTTCTGCTGCGCGATCGGTGCCCCGTCAAATTCGACCGTCTCAACACACCCAAGGATCGCGCGCATGATCGGCGAAGCTTCGGCTTCTTCGCGAGTCGGCGGATCCGTGACTGCAATGAAGCCCACCACCTCACCGTCGGGACTCACCGCAACGTGCAAACCCGCAGAGTCGACGGCTGCATCGAACCACGCTCGCGAATGCCGGATCGAGATGAAGCCTTCGGCTTGCTCGGAGGTATCGAGGTTGTCGCGGTAGTAGCGCGTCTCGAGTGCCATGACGTTGGGAACGTCGCTGCGACTGGCCAAGCGGATATCCACGGACTTCCCCCAAGTGGCTCGATCTCGGCCCCATCGCCATGAGTCTAGAAGTTCAACGTACGGCGTGACCTGGCGAGCAACCCATCAGTCCTGAGCCGTGCATGCCCCAACCAACCCAACCGATTGAGACTCCTTGCGCTCACACGTGCTCGAATGGCGGTACCCGACCGCGATTTGGATTCGACGACAAGGGACGATTGACGGGTGTCAAATACCGATCTCGCGTGCGATGTTCTCGTCGTGGGCGCAGGGCCGGCTGGGTCCGGCGCCGCCGCTTGGGCCGCTCGTCACGGGCTAGACGTGTTGCTCGCCGATGCCGCTGTTTTCCCTCGAGACAAGCCGTGCGGCGACGGACTAACGCCGCGCGCTATCGCCGAGCTTGAACACCTCGGACTCGCACAATGGCTTGAGGGCCGAGCGACCAACCGAGGACTCCGAGCCGCGGGCTTCGGACGAACCCTGTACCTCCCCTGGCCTGGAGGGTCCCTTCCGAACCGTGGCGGAGCAGCTCCCCGGCTGGAACTGGATGCGCGGATTCGCGAGGTGGCACTGAACGACGGTGTTCGGACCCTCGAGGGCGCTCGCGCAGTCGACGTACGCCGCAACGGCGCCAAAGTTGAGGCCGTGATCTTCAAGAATGCCGAAGGAACGTTTGAAGTGGCGTGCCAACGGTTGGTGGTGGCTGACGGCGTCAAATCTCAGCTCGGCCGCACACTTGGTCGCGAATGGCACAAGACGACCGCTTACGGAGTTGCTGCCCGGGCCTACATCAAATCTGACCGTGCAGATGATCAGTGGATCTCCTCGCACCTGGAGTTGCGCGGCACCCAAAACGAGTTGCTGTCCGGATACGGGTGGATCTTCCCGCTCGGCGATGGTGAAGTGAACATCGGCGTCGGCACCCTGGCGACCCAAAAACGCCCCGCGGACATCAATCTTCGCCAACTCATTGCCCACTACACCGAGGGTCAGCGCGATGACTGGCGCCTCAAGGGCGACCTGCGCGACACCTGGTCCGCACTGCTCCCCATGGGTGGGGCGGTTTCCGGGGTTGCGGGCAAGAACTGGCTCATGGTTGGCGACGCCGCTGGCTGCGTGAACCCGCTCAATGGTGAGGGAATCGACTACGGGCTCGAGACCGGGCGGCTCGCAGCCGAGTTGCTCGCGCAGCGAACGAATCCGGATTTTGCGACCATCTGGCCCTCGACACTTCAGCATCACTACGGCCCAGCGTTCTCCGCCGCTCGCCGACTCGCCGGATTACTCACCGTCCCCGGTTTCCTGCCAAAGGCTGGCCCCGTTGGAATGCGGTCGACTGCGTTGATGCGGGTCGCGCTGCGCGTCATGGGCAACCTCGTGACCCCTGAAGACACCGACGCGCTTGCCAGAGTCTGGCGGACCGCCGGGCGACTGTCCGTGCGGATGGATCAGCGACCACCGTTTAGCTAACCGCATAAGAAGAGCGATGCCGCAGCTACAGGTCGCTCTTGGCCCACGAACTTAGGCGCCAGCATCATCTCCACTTGTCCAGACTTGCCCGCGCGATGGTGGTGCGGAAACCTCGCGAACTTCGGCTGCAGGTTGGCGGCGTTTGACCCAGACGCCGTAGCGATTCGCTAGTGGCTTGGCAGATGCACCGTGCGCGAACACACTAACGATCACCCCGATCGCCAGGGTGAGCACGATCGGTTCGACTATCGGGCTCGCAACCCCGAGCTCTTCCACAATCAGTAACGCAAAAACCACGGTGGCCAAACCACGAGGACCGAACCACCCAATAAATGCGATCGTCGGAGTTCGAAATCCAAGACCCATCAACGACAACGCCACAGGAATCATCCGCAACGCAGTCAACGCGAGCAGCGCAATAGCCACCGATTGCCAACTGATTCCGCCAGCGAACACCTCGACTGCCAAACCGCCCGCAAGGAACCACACCACCCATGAAGCGATATCACTTGCCGTCTCGAGCAACTGCGACTCATCCGGCCGTGCCGCCAGGGACTTACTTACTGCACCGAAGGCCAAGCCACCAACAAAGGCCGCGATGAAGATATTTGCATCAACCAGAGACGCCACGAGGAAGAGGGCGAACGGGATCAGCATGATTGTGATGGGCGCGGCTCCCTTTGACGCCAGCTTGCGCCGCTGAACGGTGTCCAGCAGGAGTGCGAGCACAACAGCACCGACCACACCGACCACACCGCCAAGCAACAGCGGCCGAACCGCGAACTGAAGAACCTCTGGGATTTCTTTGCCACTTTCGGCCGTCACGGCAGTCAACGCGAACAACACCAGCGGGGTCGCTAGACCATCGTTGAGTCCACTCTCGACATTCAGCGCTCGACGCACCCGCACTGGTACGGCTGGATTCAGAACGGTTGGCGCGCCCAGTCCAGCATCGGTGGGAGTAATCGAGGCCGCGATCAGGAGCGCACCGTAGAGGCCGATGCTCGGCAGAAGCCACCAACTCGTAGCAAGAGTGGCAAGTAGCGCGAGTGGGAATCCAATCGCAAGTAGGCGCAAAGGCGGCCCGAAATCGTGGCGAAGGGATCGAATGCGCACAGTCGACGCGTCATGGAAGAGGATCAAAACCAGCGTCACCTCCGCCAGCACATGGACTGCCTCGCCTGCGACATCGATTGAGTCGATCACGCCGAACGACAAGGCGCCTATCACCAAGAGCGCCATCGGGGCGGTGATCAACCGAGCGCTGAACCACCGACCGAGTAGCGAATACGCGACGAGCGCGGAGCACGCGACTGCGAGAGTCAAGACGGTCACGTTTCGACTCTACGGAACTCGAGTTGCGGTGGGGCTATTGAGCCGACAAGGCCGCAGTGCGTGCCGACT
>CAUJEJ010000170.1 GCA_963169255.1 Actinomycetota bacterium
TTCGACCGGCGCGGGGACGCCGACGGTTCCGGAGACACCGTTCTCAGCCGCGACCTTGATGAGTTCGTCCATGACCTGGCGTAACTGTGCCTCGGGCATCGCACCTTGGAACATCGGAACTGGCTGACCCTTGATGATCGCCACCACCGTCGGTACCGACTGCACCTGGAACGCTTGGGCGATCGCTTGTTGCGCATCGACATCGACCTTCGCCAAAACCCAGGTACCAGCGTCATCGTTCACGAGCTTCTCAAGCACCGGTGACAGTTGCTTGCACGGTCCGCACCACGTTGCCCACAGGTCGATAACCACCGGCACCTGGAACGACCGGTCGATCACCTCGGTCTGGAAATTCTCCGCCGTCGCGTCGAACACAAGGGACGCAGCTGCAGCGGCCTCGGGATTGGCTGCGAGTTGGGCGGCACGTTCTTCTGCTTGCCGCTGTTGTTCACGGGCCTGCGCAAGCGCAGCTAGGTCCACCGCACCCCGGACGGGAGCACTGCTCGCGGGAATCGAACCGGCACGACTTGGAGGAACCTGGGCACTCATACGTGCCATTCTGCCAGTGTCTGGAATCTCGCGGCACGACTACCAACGAGACCGCTAAGGATCACGTCTTGCCAGTTGCCTGCCCTTGCGTATTGCCTGGTCGCTAGACCCTCGCAGGTTCGCGGTACTCGCCCCATTCTTCACGGAGCACCCCGCAGATCTCACCGAGTGTCGCTTCGGCTCGAACTGCGTCAAGCATCAGCGGGACAAGATTGGTCGTCCCCTGGGCGCCGACCCGCAGGGCCGCGAGAGTGCGATCAAGTGCGGCAGCATCGCGATCGTCGCGACGACTCGCGAGCGTCTCCTTCTGGGCGCGCTCAACCTCGTGCGAAATGCGCATGATCTCGAGCGATTCGTCGGTCTCGTCGGTGTGGATGGTGACGCCGACCTGCTTCTTCTCGCCCTTTTCCAATGCGATTTGGTAGGTGAAGGCCGAATCGGCAATCTCTGAGGAGAACCAGCCATCGTCAATGCCTCGAAGTAGCCCGGCGGTCATCGGCCCGATCGGATGGTCGGTGTTGTTCCCGCCGAGATCAAGGATTCGCTGGAAGATCGCTTCGGCCTCGGCCTCGATCTTGTCGGTGAGGGCCTCGACGTACCACGATCCCCCGAGCGGATCGGCCACGTTGGTGACACCCGTTTCCTCCATGATGACCTGCTGCGTGCGCAGTGCAATCTGCGCGGCCTTCTCGCTCGGCAACGCGAGTACTTCATCGAGGGCGTTTGTGTGCAGCGAGTTCGTTCCACCGAGCACTCCCGCAAGCGCCTCGATCGCGGTGCGAACCACGTTGTTATCTGGCTGCTGAGCTGTTAGCGAGACCCCGGCCGTCTGGGTGTGGAAACGCAACCACTGTGCCTTCTCACTGGTCGCGCCGTAGACGTCGCGCATCCACCGAGCCCAAATACGTCGAGCCGCGCGGAACTTAGCGATCTCTTCGAAGAAGTCCAAATGGGCATCGAAGAAGAACGACAATCCAGGTGCAAATTTGTTGACGTCGAGACCTCGTGACTTGCCAAGTTCGACGTAGCCGAATCCGTCGGCGAGCGTGAACGCGAGCTCTTGCGCGGCAGTCGCACCGGCTTCACGAATGTGATACCCCGAGACCGACAGCGGCTTGTAGCGCGGCATGTGTTCGTCGGTGTACTCCATCAGGTCACCGATGAGGCGAAGGTGTGGCTCAGGCGGGAAGATCCACTCCTTCTGAGCGATGTACTCCTTGAAGATGTCCGTCTGCAACGTGCCGTCGAGGCTCGCTGGCTCGAAACCTTGGCGTTCCGCGGTCGCAACCATCATCGCGAAAACCGGAACGGCTGGGCCGTTGATCGTCATCGAGGTAGTGACGTCACCGAGCGGGATGTCGTTGAAGAGGATGTCGGTATCGCTCACCGAATCGACTGCCACACCACAGTGGCCAACCTCGCCGAGTGAACGCGGGTCGTCGCTATCGCGCCCCATCAAGGTCGGCATGTCAAAGGCAACCGAGAGCCCGTGACCGCCCGCGGCGAGGATCATCTTGTAGCGCTCGTTGGTTTGCTCCGCGTTGCCGAAGCCGGCGAACTGCCTGATCGTCCACGGCTTACCTCGGTAACCGGTCGCGTGAAGGCCTCGAGTAAACGGGAACTCCCCCGGCCAGCCGATGCGTTCGAATCCGGGGACATCTTCGCCCGCGGGTGGACCGTAGACCGGATCCACCTCCACGCCAGACAGCGTGGTGAAGTCAGCGTCGCGAACCCTGCCCTTGGCAACTGCGTCTTCGTAACGGAACGCCCAGCGTTCGCGGCCTGCTTCGATCTCGTGCGAATCCATGCTTGCCAGAGTACCTTTCATTCAGCCACGCGAAGTCTTGCCTTGTGGTTGCTTAGTCCAGCGTCGCGATCAATCGATCGGCCGCCGTGTAGGGGTCGGTGACTCCAGCGAGGACCTCAGCTGCCAGTTCGGCGACATTGTCGTCAGCCCCGAGATCTGCCATCCGGGCTCTGAGCACCGCGAGCGCGATTGCCTCAATCTCGTCGGCGGCCCGACGCTGACGGCGCCGGGTAAGTTCGCCCGACTCCTGTGCCCAGGCAAAGTGTTTGTCGACGTCTTCGACAACTTTGTCTATGCCTTCGCCCTGGGAAGCAACGGTCTTGAGCACTGGCGGCGTCCACGAACCTGCTGGGCGATCCGCCAAGCTGATCATGTGGCGCAGTTCGCGACTCGTGGCACTCGCACCATCTCGGTCCGCCTTGTTGACGACGAACACATCGCCGATCTCAAGGATTCCGGCCTTTGCCGCCTGAATCCCATCTCCCATCCCTGGGGCCAGCAGAACAAGCACGGTATCGGCAATACCGACGACCTCGATCTCGGATTGCCCAACTCCGACGGTCTCCAAAATGATGACGTCGCAACCGGCTGCATCGAGGACTCGAACCGCTTGCGGCGTCGACCACGAGAGACCCCCGAGGTGTCCACGCGAGGCCATCGATCGGATGTAGACCCCTGGGTCGGAGGCATGCTCCTGCATCCGGATTCGATCGCCAAGCAATGCCCCGCCGCTAAACGGTGACGACGGATCAATCGCAAGCACGCCGACCCGCTTGCCTTGGGCACGAAATGCCGCGACCAAGGCAGATGTCGACGTCGACTTGCCCACGCCGGGCGAACCCGTGATTCCGATGACATGTGCCCGTCCAGCGAAGGGCTGCAATGTGGCCATAACTTCACGCAATTGCGGTGAGGCGTCCTCAACGAGCGAGATCAGTCGAGCCACGGCTCGTGCTTGTCCCTCGCGCGCTTGGGTCACCAACGTCGCAACGTCGGAGGTTCTGGCCATCGTGTGGAGTCCCGCTTAGGCAGGAACGCGCAAGATCAATGCTGAACCTTGGCCGCCGCCGCCGCACAACGCTGCAGCACCAATGCCGCCGCCCCGACGCTTGAGTTCAAGCGCGAGGCTCAGCGTGATGCGGGCACCGGACATCCCGAGTGGGTGTCCAAGCGCAATCGCGCCACCGTTGACGTTGACCTGGTCCTCGGTGAGGCCGAGTTGCTTGGCCGAAACGAGACCGACAGCCGCGAACGCTTCATTCAGCTCTGCCACGTCGATGTCGCTCGCGGACAGCTCGGCCTTCTTCAACGCGTGCTCGATCGCCAGCGCTGGCTGCTGATGCAGTGAGGGGTTGTCCGGACCTGCAACGTTGCCGTGGGCAACGATTTCGGCCAGCGGCGTCAGGCCCAGCTCTTCGGCCTTTTCCTTGCTCATGATGACCATCGCGCAGGCACCATCGGAAATCTGTGAGGCACTTCCTGCGGTGATCGTGCCTTCTTTGTCGAACGCGGGACGAAGCTTGCCGAGGCTGTCGGCGGTGGTTTCGGCACGGATGCCTTCGTCATGGCTGAAGACCACTGGATCGCCCTTGCGCTGCGGGATCTCGACAGCGACGATCTCTTCCGCGAACACGCCGTTCTCGGCGGCGGCGGCGGCACGCTGATGCGACCGCGCTGCGAACGCATCTTGTTCGTCGCGGGTAAGTCCGTAGTTCGAGTTGTAGCGCTCGGTTGACTCGCCCATTGCACACTCGTCGAATGCGCACGTCAGGCCGTCGAGGGCCATCGTGTCGACCATCTTCCAGTCGCCGTACTTCACGCCTTCACGGGAACCAACGAGGGCGTGCGGTGCGTTGGTCATGGACTCCATGCCGCCCGCGACGATGATCTCGTGCTCGCCTGCGCGAATCAGCTGATCTGCCAACGCAACGGCATCCATCCCGGACAGACACACCTTGTTGATGGTCAACGCCGGAACGTTCATCGGAATGCCACCCTTGACCGCGGCCTGACGACTGGTGATCTGACCGGTCGCTGCCTGCAGCACATGGCCCATGATCACGTAGTCAACCTGTTCGCCACTGACGCCAGCGCGAGCGAGCGCTTCCTTGATGGCCACGCCACCGAGGTCAGCGGCTGAGAAACCTTTGAGTGAGCCGAGCAGACGTCCCATTGGGGTACGTGCTCCAGCAACGATGACTGATCCGGCCATGGTGGCCTCCTAAGTTGTAGGTAGACGCCGTGAATGCCACAGCCGTAAACGTTGTGAGGGAGGAACGAATTCCGCGAACCTCACACGGATACTGCCTGGGGCAGAAGTGGTTTCACGATAGCCCCGCACCTCATCGATCCTCGACACCAGGT
>CAUJEJ010000171.1 GCA_963169255.1 Actinomycetota bacterium
AGCTGCGGGAATTAGCGCCCACCCGAACGTCGTGCTGACGGTGACTCTGTCAAAGTCGCTCGGCAGCCAGGGTGGCGCAGTCCTTGCCGACCCCTCGATCATCGAACTTCTGACAAGCGCGGCGCGAACTTTCATCTTCGACACCGGCCTCGCGCCTGCAAGCGTCGGAGCATCGTTGGCTGCTTTGGAGATCATCAAGGCAGAACCTCAACGCGTGCACGCCGTCCGTGAACACGGAGCGGCCTTGCATTGGGCAGCAAGCCAAATTGGCTGGAATGCAACCCGACCAGACGGCGCCGTCATCTCGCTACTTGTCGGGGATCCGGCCGAAGCGGTGGCGGCTGCCGCAGCGTGCGCAGACCACGGCGTCTGGGTCGGATGTTTCCGTCCACCGTCGGTTCCGGACGGGGTTTCGCGTTTGCGCATCACAGCACGGGCTAACTTGGACGACGGCGACCTTGCCAAGACTGTGCAGGCGCTTGTGGCCGCGGCCACCCACGTTGGGCTTTCAACGATCGAGGAGGGCACGTGAGCGGTCGAGTTCTGCTCATAACCGGTACCGGCACTGGCGTCGGCAAGACCATCGTCACCGCAGCGATTTCTTGCCTTGCAGCAAGGGCAGGGCGATCCGTTGCGGTCGTTAAACCTGGCCAAACTGGAGTCGAGGGTGACGACGTCGGCGACGTCGACGACATCAAACGACTCTCGGGCGTGCGAAACGTTCGCGAGTTCGTTCGGTACCCCGACCCGATTTCACCAGCGGCCGCCGCGCGGATCAGTGGCAAACCAACGATCGTGATGCGTGAGGCTGCCGAACAGATCAATGCCTTGGCCAATGAGAACGATCTGGTACTCATTGAAGGTGCTGGTGGGCTCCTCGTCGAGTACAACCCCGAGCGCGAGACGATCGCGGACCTCGCCCGACTGACTAACGCCGAGGTGGTGGTGGCCGTGCTCGCGAACCTCGGAACGCTCAACCAAACGGCGCTAACCTTGGCCTCCCTAGAACACCATCAACTTCCGCTCGCCGGGGTAGTCATTGGCCGGTGGCCAAAGGCACCCGAGATGGTTTGCCAGAGCAACATCGTCGATCTTGAGACCATCGCCAACCGCCCGCTAGCTGGCGCGATTCGGGAACGCGCAGGACATCTTTCCAAGCCAGAGTTTCTCGCCGCAGCGGACTCAGGCCTATCCCCCGCCTTCGGCGGACATTTCGATGCGGCAGACTTTCGGCAGCGTTTCGAATATCGGAGGAAAGCGTGACTACTGACATTTTGGCCCGTGCCCGCGAGCAAGTGCTCGAGAAAGGCGAGGGCCTCAGCGAATCAGAGACGCTAGAAGTTCTCGAACTTCCCGATGACCGCATCCCGGAAATCTTGGCCCTGGCGCACGAAGTTCGGATGCGCTGGTGTGGGCCAGAGGTCGAGGTCGAGGGCATCGTCTCGCTCAAGACCGGCGGCTGCCCTGAGGACTGCCACTTCTGTTCGCAATCGGGTCTCTTCGCCTCCCCTGTTCGTTCAGCCTGGCTCGATATCCCGACCTTGGTCGACGCTGCCGTCCAGACGGCCGCCTCAGGTGCCAGCGAGTTTTGCATCGTCGCCGCTGTGAAGGGCCCCGACGAGAAGTTGATGACGCAGCTTCGCGCGGGCGTCGAGGCAATCAAGGAGGCCGTCGACATCAACGTCGCTGCCTCCCTTGGAATCCTCACCAAGGAACAGGTCGATGACCTCGTCGATATGGGCATTCACCGCTACAACCACAACCTTGAGACAGCCCGCTCGTTCTTCCCGAAGGTCGTTACGACCCACACCTGGGAAGAGCGCCAAGAGACCCTCGAGATGGTCCGCGACTCCGGCATGGAGGTGTGCTGCGGTGGAATCGTCGGCCTCGGTGAATCCGAAGAACAGCGCGCTGAGTTCGCCGCACAACTTGCAGCCCTCGAGCCCCACGAAGTGCCGCTGAACTTCCTCAACCCGCGACCAGGCACACCATTTGCTGACGTTCCGGTGATGCCCGCAAACGAGGCACTCAAGACGATCGCCGCCTTCCGCCTCGCGCTACCAAAGACGATCCTGCGCTTCGCTGGCGGCCGTGAGATCACTCTTGGCGACCTTGGCACGAAGGATGGCCTGCTCGGTGGAATCAATGCGGTCATCGTCGGCAACTACTTGACGACCCTCGGGCGCCCGGCGACGAACGACCTCGACATGCTTGCCGAGCTCAAAATGCCGGTCAAAGCACTCTCAGACACCCTTTAGGAGTCCGCACCATGATGAACAAAACGATGGTGACGATTGTCGCTGTTGTCCTGGTTTTCTGCCTGGCCGTTGCCGTCATGGTCAGCCTGGTCTGATCACCACTCCTGCCTAGCCCTTCGTGACACACCCTGCTACTCGTTTCTCGATTCGCCCAATCAGGCGAACCGAGTACGAGCATGTCGCGAAACTCAGCGTCGACGCGTATCTCGCTGCAGAGACGATCACGCCTGACGATCCGTACGTTCCGTTCTTGACCGACGTCGAGGGCCGCGTCAACACTGCCGGGGTCGAGGTCCTCGTGTTGACTGAGCACGACGACATCGTCGCCACTGTCACGATGTGCCCGTACGGCAGCGACCTCACAGAGGTCTGCCAACCCGGCGAGGTTGAGCCACGTGTCCTCGCCGTCTCTGCGGACCACACGCGCCGCGGATTTGCTGCGAAGTTGGTCGAAGGCAGCGAAGCCTGGGCACAGGCGAATGGGTTCACCACGGTTACAGTCTGCGTGGCGTCACACAACGAGATCGGCCACAACCTCTACCGCAAACTTGGATTCACCCGCTGCCCGGACCGAGACTGGGTTACGTGGAATGGAGTCATCTTGCAGACCTACACCAGACCTGTCCCGCCACTTGAGAGCGTGTTCTGTGGACGGTGCGGGCAAGAACTCAGCGCCAAGGACCACGGGCAGTGTCAGGCCGCCCTCGAGCTCGAACCACCAAGGTATTGCCACGTCTGCAAGCGCCGCATGGTTGTTCAGGTGACGCCAGCGGGCTGGACTGCGCGGTGCAAGGAGCACGGCGAACAAACGGTGGCCGCGAACTAGGCGGCCCGGCTTCAGCTCCCGGTCACATCTAGCTGTGGTCGGAACTAGCCGATGACCGCAATCACGTCGTCTTCGTTGATGGTGTCGCCCTCGGCAACCTTGACCTCGGTGATGGTGCCGTCTTCTTCGGCGATGACCGGGATCTCCATCTTCATGGATTCCAAGATGACGAGGGTGTCGCCGTCGGCAACGGTGTCGCCCGCCTTGACCAACACTTTCCACACATTTGCGGTCATCTCTGCACGAACTTCAGCCACGGGGTTCCCTTCGCCACAACACAAACAGGAGCGGATGCTCACAAACAACATGAGCAGATGCCCGCAAACCTACTCCAGTAAGCCTAGCTGCGCATCCGCGAGATAAGCCCGGTGTCGTACTCCCCCTGGACGAATTCGTCATTGCTCAGTAGCTCGGCGAAGAACGGAAGATTGTTCTTGGGCCCAACGATGGTGAATCCCTCGACTGCGCTGCGCGCCTTAGAGATCGCATCGGCACGGTCGTCGCCATGGACGATCAGCTTGGCGAGCAGCGGGTCGTAGAACGGTGTCACCTTGTTGCCAGATTCGTAGCCAGAATCCACTCGGACGCCGTCGCCAGTCGGCTCGACCCACTCCGTGATTGCACCTGGACCAGGCAGGAACCGCTTCGGGTCTTCCGCGTAGACGCGCAGCTCAATCGCATGCCCGTTGGCGCTGGGGGGATTCGCTGGATCAAAGCTCGGTGCTTCGCCAGCTGCGATTCGTAGTTGCTCGGCGACCAAGTCCAGCCCAGTCACAGCCTCCGTGACGGGGTGTTCAACCTGTAGTCGCGTGTTCATTTCCAAGAACCAGGCATCGCCGGTTGACGTATCGAACAGCATCTCTACCGTTCCGGCGTTGCGATAGTCGACTGCTTGACCCGCCTTCACCGCAGCCTCCAAAATCGCCGCGCGAATTTCCGGCGTGACGGCAGGCGAGGGTGATTCCTCGGCGACCTTCTGATGACGACGCTGCACCGAGCAATCACGTTCGCCAAGCGCCACCACTGTGCCGTCGGCGAGCCCAAGAATCTGCACCTCGATGTGGCGTGCACTCGGCACGTACTTCTCGAGCAGGATCGACGGGCTTGAGAAGAAACGTTCGGCCCGGGTTCGTGCGGTCTCGAATGCTGACGTGAGTTCCTCATCGTTGTATGCGGCCGCCATCCCGATGCCGCCACCGCCCGCAGCTGCCTTAACCATGATGGGGTAGCCGATTTCACTCGCGGCAACGAGTGCCGCAGCAACGTCGGGAACCGGATCCGGTGTGCCGGGCGCAACCGGGACTCCGGCAGCCTGCATGCGGTTGCGGGCGGCGATCTTGTCGCCCATCGAGCGCATTGCCTCTGGCGATGGGCCGACCCAGATCAGCCCGGCCTCGGTGACCGACTGGGCAAAGTCAGCGTTCTCGGAAAGGAAGCCGTAGCCGGGGTGGATCGCGGCAGCACCAGTTGCCTTCGCAGCCGCAAGAACCGCGTCAACCTTGAGGTAGGACTCAGCGGGCGCGGCTGGGCCGATCAAGACAGCCTCCGTCGCCTCTCGCACGAATGGGAGGTCCGCATCGGCTTCGGAGTAGACCGCAATCGTGCGGACTCCAAGCTGGTTGGCGGTAGCAATGATTCGGCGGGCGATCTCGCCACGGTTCGCAACAAGCAGTGATTCCAACACGAGACACAACACTAACGCGGGGAAAACTTCACCAAATAGGCACCTAAGAATGAACGCGAGGGCCTACCCTGTTGCCGTGGACGAGCAAACCGGCACGCGCGAACACCTGCGCCTTGCATCGAGCCGAACGCTTTCACTCATCGATGGCAGTGGTCAATCAGACCCAGCCGAAGAGCCTCTCGCGTACGGCACGCCGCGCCCGGCACTCACATCGATCGCGGTAAAAGTTGACGGGGATCGCGTTGAAGCAACGGCAACCCTCGCACTCAATGGCCGCGTCCTTACTGGGCAAAGCATGGGCAACGTCGCGGACCGCACGGCGATCATTGCCTCGGCAACGCTTGGCGCTGTGTCACCGCTCCTAGACTCCGAAGCAACACTTGAGACAGCGAGCCTCATCGAAGTCGGCGGACGCAACGTCGCCTTGTCGGTTCTACGCCTCGATGCTGAGGAACCGGCAGAGGTTCTTGTTGGCAGCGCAATCATCCGTGGTGATTCCGAAGATGCAACCGCTCGTTCGGTCCTGTCCGCGTTGAACCGACGACTCTCCCGCTAGCCCCTCTGTGGGACGATAGGCCCAAGACCGCACAATCCGATCGAAGGAGTAACCATGAGCAAGCGAGGACGCAAGCGTCGCGCACGTAAGAAGAATGGCGCGAACCACGGCCGTCGCCCCAACGCGTAGTCGTAGTTTCACGAAGTGCCCCGACCAACCGGTCGGGGCACTTCGTGCTTTCCGCGAGGTCTCGGCGCCGAAACCACCACTGGTACTGCAGGACTACGCCATCCCCCGACTGCCAACTGTGTCGGGCTTTGATCGAATGTGACGGCTAGCGTTTGCTGCTCAAGTTGGAACGACGTGGGAGAACTTATGGCAGACGTTTCAATCGAGGACTTCATCAACAGAGTCAACGAACACCTCCCGTCAATGGCACGAGATGGGTTCACCAGCGACTCATGGCGTGTTGAAGGCAGGCCAACGAACGAAGCTGTCGGCCTCAAATCGGGAGTGAATGTAGACCCAGACAAGATGGCGGCACGAATCCTCGACGTCGGCGCATACCCCGGGAACGTGAAGTACATCGAGTCGATCACGGTCTCAGAGCAAGGTGACGACTACGTAATCTTTACTCAGAAGCTCAAGCTGCCAGTGCTCGGTGGTCTCCAATGCGTGCTGAAGTATCAAGACCACGGTGACGTGGACGGCTACCGGATGCTGAGTTGGCACCAACTCGACGACGAGACTGCCGCCCTCGACAAGTCCGACGGTGGGGCGCGCACTGAGTTCAACCTCGGGGCCTGGAAGATCCGCTCCGATGAAGTCGCCTACGCCCTCGCCGCCGCGCCGAGAAAGTCCGACGTCGGGTCACTCAAGTACAAGATGATGACCAAAGGTTCAGATGCAACTGGTTCCGGCGTGTTGTCGAACTTCATCGACACAATGATCGAATGGTCCCAACGCGACTGAGGCCATCCTCGCAACAAGGGACACTGTCGCTGCTAAGGACACTGTCGCTGCTAGAGACACTGTCGTTGCTAGAGACACTGTCGTCACTAAGGACGCTGTGACACTTCTTGCTCTGAGGCCTCCGCTTTGCTCCCACCGCATGCTTCGAGTTTGAAGGCCGCAATCATCGACATCACCCGACTACGCAGAGCTTGCGGCGCTGATTCGCAGCCGCACGCGCGGTGGACCTTCTCTTTGAGCTTCGCTTCGTTCTCAAACATTTCCGCACACGGTGGACACTCCTCGATGTGCGCCTTGATCTTCGCGCAATCGCCGTCGCTCAACTCACCATCGAGGTAGTCCCACAGGTGCTGTTGAGCTTCGGTACAGGGGCCGTCGGTACACGGTCCGGCGCCGGCAGGCAGCTTCGTTGCTTCGTCGCTCATGACGTCGCCTCCGTCGAAATAGCGTCTTTCACAAATCCCCGCTCACGGGCGTACTCCGTCAGTTGATCGCGCAATAGCCGACGCCCTCGATGCAGTCGGGACATGACTGTTCCAACGGGCGTTCCCATAATTTCGGCGATCTCCTTGTAGGCAAACCCCTCGACATCGGCGTAGTAGACCGCGAGCCGGAAGTCTTCTGGGATGCTCGCCATCGCCTCTTTGATGTCGCCATCAGGGAGCTGGTCGAGCGCTTCGGCCTCGGCTGAACGCAGACCCGTGGAGGTGTGCGACTCAGCCTGCGCCATTTGCCAGTCTTCGACGTCATCGGCTGAGGATTGGAGCGGCTGGCGCTGCTTTTTGCGGTAGTTGTTGATGTAGTTGTTCGTCTGAATACGGAACAACCACGCCTTCAGGTTCGTGCCTGGCTTGAACTGGTGAAACGACTTGTAGGCACGCTCAACGGTCTCTTGAACGAGGTCGGAAGCGTCGTCAGGATTGCGGGTGAGCCGCAGCGCGGCGGCGTACAACGCGTCGAGCAGCGGCAAAGCGTCGCGCTCAAAACGCTCCGTGCGCTCCTCCGGGGTTTCCGACTCAACGTCGATTACCACCAACTCATCGCCCTCCATAAAGTGCGAGGGTAGCGCCGAAACCGATCCGATGGACCCAGGTGCGAATTGCGTCGTCACAAGCATGTGGGCTTCAACGCTGAAACCACCGCCATGATTCCCGGGTGATGCCGTCAGTTATTTGCTTCAGTGCGCGATCAGTCGTCGAAGTGGCCGCGGCAGGGACCTTGAAGCCGTGATCAGCGGCAGCGATCGACACGACCGTGACAGTTGGGTAGCCCTTGGTGTTTGCCTTGACAGCACGCGATGAGCCAAATGGGTCACGGGCACCCTGCATGACCAAGGTCGGCAACCCACTGGCGGTGAGTTCGTCGATGCGCGACATCGCCGGGCGACCCGGCGGATGCAACGGAAAAGCGAGCGCGAGAATCCCGATGGCACCAACGTCGTCGGCAGTTCGGCAGGCAACTCGAGCCCCTGCGGATCGACCACCAACGATCAATGGAAGGTCGCGGCCACGCGCCGCGTGCACAAGCGGAATCCAGCAGGCATCGAGCCTTGTTGGCGCGGGCGCCACCTTCTTACCTTCAACGACCCATGGCTGTTCGATCAGCACAATCTCAAGGTCGGATCCAGCGAACGATTCGGCTATCGCGGTCAGATCACGGGCGTCAATGCCACCACCGGCACCATGCCCGAGCACCAGGACTGCCTTCATCGGTTCGCTGGCCCGGTAGCGGTGAAGCCTCCCGATGCCGAACTCGGTTTCGACGTCTGTGATGAGTGGCTGCGTCATTCGGCAGGAAGCGGTTCGATAAGGCTGGCGTTGTTGTTGCTGACCTTGTTGACCATCGTCGACACCGGATACGCATCGAGGAGCCCTGGCGCCGCTGGGACCAGCAATTCTGGGGCTGGGGCCGGATTGGTGGGGTCGAGCCACTCCGCAGTGTTCTCCGGACTCACCAGCAACGGCATCCGGTCGTGGATTCGACCTAGCTCATCTGTCGAAGTTGTCGTCAGAATCGCGCACGTCCACCGGAATGCCTCCGGGTCATCATCGTTGGCAACTGTTGGATCACGCCAGATTTCATACAGCCCCGCCATCGCCATCAGGGAACCGTCAGCCGGGTGGATGTAGTACGGCTGTTTCGCGGGCTTCTTCGCAGTCACTGGGTCAACGGGCGAGGAATACCACTCGTAATAGCCATCGGCAGGAATGATCGCGCGACGCTTCTTCCAAGCCGCCCGGAATGAGGGCTTCTGCGCGGCGGTTTCAAGCCGAGCATTGTTCATCCGACTGCCGATCTTCGGGTCTTTCGCCCACGACGGGATCAGCCCCCACCTGATGACCTTGAGCTCGCGTTCGTCGTGGCGGTTCATGACCGCGTAGACCTTCTTGCTCGGCGCAACGTTGTAGTCAGGTGCCAGCTCATAGGTGTCGGCCGGCGACGCGTCGAACTGCCGAGAAATTGCTGACTTCTTCGCTGCCGATACGTATCTCCCGCACATCCCCCTAGTCTGCCCGATATCGGTAGGGTGGAACAGATGAGTCAGCAGATGTGGGCCGCCCCGACGGCGGCAATGCCGGTCCGAGGCACCGTCAACGTCCCGGGATCTAAGTCGATCACCAACCGTGCGCTCATTCTCGCCGCGATCTCGCAATCGCCCTCGACGATTTCCAACGGCCTCATCGCCCGCGATACCCAACTGATGATCAAGGCGCTCCAGACCCTTGGAGTGGCGATTGACTCTACCGATCCAGCTCACATCACGGTCGTTCCTGGACCGCTTCGAGGCCCCGCAGAGATTGACTGTGGGCTTGCCGGGACGCTGATGCGGTTCCTTCCTCCGCTAGCAGCGACGGCAGATGGACCTATTCACTTTGATGGCGACGAAGGTGCCCGCCGCCGTCCCATGGCGACCGCGATTACCGCACTTCGGGACCTCGGTGTGGCTGTGGCCGACGATGGCCGGGGCAAACTCCCGTTCACGATTGTGGGCACCGGTAGCGTCCGCGGCGGCGAAATCGACCTCGATGCCTCTTCTTCTAGCCAATTCGTTAGTGGGCTCCTACTCAGCGCACCACGCTTCGCGAATGTCACGACCGTGCGCCACCGGGGTGCAGCGGTGCCGTCACTGCCGCACATCGAGATGACTGTCGACATGCTGCGTGCCGCTGGGGTCGAGGTCGTCGCCGACACCGCGGATCCGTCACACGCACAGTGGACTGTCACCCCTGGCTCGGTGAACCTCGGCGACTACATCGTTGAACCGGACTTATCGAACGCGTCGGCCTTCTTGGCAGCAGCGATGGTTACCGGTGGCTCGGTCACTGTGCCTGACTGGCCGCTTCACACGACCCAGGCCGGGGACCAGATCCGCGGTGTGTTCACGGCGATGGGGGCGACGTGCGAGATAACAGGCGACGGGCTGCGAGTGACCGGGCCCGACACCCTGACCGGGATCGATGTTGATCTGCGAGACATTGGTGAACTCACTCCAACGATCGCGGCCGTCGCAGCCTTCGCCGCTGGACCGAGCACTCTAACCGGCATCGCTCACTTGCGAGGCCATGAGACGGACCGACTCGAAGCGCTCGTGACCGAGATCAACCGACTCGGCGGTGCTGCCACTGAACGTGACGACGGCATCGCGATTGAGCCGGCGCCACTGACTGCCGCGGACGTGGCGACCTATCACGATCACCGGATGGCGACCTTCGGCGCTATCGTCGGCTTGCGGGTGCCAGGAACCCGGGTAGAGAACATCGCCACCACCTCGAAAACCATGCCCGAGTTCGCGTCTATGTGGAACCGCCTCGTGAACGGTCTCGACGCAGCATGAGCGCTCGCGAACTCGACGAAGACGACGTCCGTGTCCGACGCGGCCGATCAACCCGCCCGCGAAGCAAACAACGGCCCGCACACGAGGACGCCCAGGAAGCCTTCGTCGTCACGATCGACCGAGGTCGGATCACCTGCGCGCTAGCCGCCGACCCAGGCGTTGCGGTGATTGCTGTCAAGGCACGCGAGCTAGGTCGCAAGTCCGTGGCAGTTGGGGACAACGTCGGGCTCGTCGGAGACCTCTCCGGAAAGCCGGACACGCTCGCGCGTCTTGTCCGTATCGATCCTCGAAAGACCGAACTTCGACGAACTGCGGACGACACCGATCCGTATGAACGGATCATCGTCGCCAACGTCGACCAGATGGGAATCGTGGTTGCGGTCGCTGATCCCCCGCCGCGAATTGGCCTCATCGACCGTTGCATGGTGGCTGCCTACGATGCCCGCGTTGACCCACTGCTTGTCCTCACCAAAGTTGACCTCGGCGACCCTGAAGAACTCCTCGCGGCCTACCGCGACCTCGATGTAGCCGCTGTGGCGGTCACTCGCGGCGGGTCACTCGACGAGGTCTCCGAGCACCTCCAAGGACGAACATCGGTGTTCGTCGGCCACTCGGGTGTCGGCAAATCCACCCTTGTCAACGCGCTCATCCCGGATGCGCACCGCACAACTGGAATCGTCAACGAACTCACTGGTCGCGGCCGCCACACCTCGACGTCCGCGATGGCACTCGCACTGCCGTTCGGTGGATGGCTGATTGACACTCCAGGGGTCCGGTCGTTTGGCTTGGCGCACGTGGAGCGCCAACGCATCGTCGACGGTTTTGATGATCTGGCAACTGGGACTGCCACCTGCCCACGATCCTGCAGCCACGACGAACCTGACTGCGCGCTCGACGCGTGGTGTGCGGACGGGCACGCGAGCGAGGCGCGACTGGAGTCGTTGAGACGCATCCTTCGTGCGCTTGACGACGCCGACCCCACTTAGGCTGTTGGGGTGACCACGATTCCCGCTTCCCCCATACCCTTCCCCGGCACAACGGGTGCCCACGATGCGGCAGCACCACTGGCCTCCGAGCTGACCCTGAGTTGGGAATTGGCCGACATCGCAGATGTGATCAGCATGGATCGGTTCGGCGCGGCCGACCTCAAGGTGGAATCAAAACCCGACCTAACCCCAGTAACCGAGGCCGACAAAGCGGTCGAACAAGCGATTCGTGCAGCGATTGCCGCCCGGCTTCCGGACGACGTTGTTGCCGGTGAGGAATTTGGCGGCTTCGACGAGGGACGAGTACCCGCCGGACGGGTGTGGATCATCGACCCGATTGATGGAACGAAGAACTACGTCCGTGGCGTACCGGTGTGGGCAACGTTGATCGCCTTGGTGATCGACGGGATACCGACTGTTGGTCTCGTCTCCGCGCCCGCACTTGGTCGACGTTGGTGGGCTGGCCTTGGGGTCGGCGCATGGACTCAGAGCCGCATCGTCGGAAGCGATCACACACCTCGGCGCTTGCAGGTCAGTGGAGTCAGCAACCTCGCGGATGCGTCTTTCTCGTACTCGGATCGCGAAGGCTGGGCAAACAGGACGGCAACTGGCTTCGACGAACTGGTCTCAGCAGTGTGGCGAACCCGGGCCTACGGTGACTTCTACTCCCACCTCCTCGTCGCCGAGGGTGCAGTCGACATTGCTGCCGAACCGGAACTGAGCGCGTGGGACATCGCCGCCCTCATTCCGATCATCACCGAGGCGGGCGGAGCGGTCACCGGCTACGACGGCAGCGACGCGTTGACTGCCAACGGTGCGTTCACCACCAACGGGTTGCTTCACCAGGCGGTCAAGGACTGTTGGGTCTAGTCGGTCCGAGCTAGTCGGGCATGGGCCGAGCAGCGAGTACACCTGTCGGATCGACAATCGCATCCAACGGCGCTTCAGGGTCATCCGCGGGTTTTGTCTGGTTCCAGAACCGCGCGACTCCGTAGCAGACCGAGACCACCGGGACTGCGATCACAGCTCCAAAAAGGCCCGCCAGGATGGTCCCGGCCGCGACGGATAGAGCAACTGCCAACGGGTGGATATTCACTGCCTTACTCATCACCAAGGGCTGCAGCACGTGACCTTCGAGTTGACCAAGCAACGCAATGCCGAGCAGCACGATCAACGCAATCACAGGCCCCTTCGCTGCCAACGCAACGATCACCGCGATGAACATCGCGATTGGAGCACCAATGAGCGGGATGAACGTGCCAAAGAAGACGATGAGCGAAAGCGGCAAGGCCAGCGGCACGCCCAAGATCAGCAAGAGCACACAGACAAAGACCGCGTTGCAGGCCGCGACGATGATGATTCCGCGGGTGTAGCCAGCGAAGCTGCGCCACGCCACCAGCCCAGCGCCATCCACGCGGGCTTTCGTTGGCTGTGGCAGAGCCCGCAGCGCCCATTGCCAAATTCCGCCGCCACCGCCGAGGAAGCACACCGCACAAAAGACCGCCAGCGCCAACACCGCCACGACTTCCAAGACACGTCCAGCGCTACCCACAACACCCGCTGCGAGGTTCCCGCGGTTATCCACGATCCATTGCCGTGCCGTCTCGAGCCATTGATTGAAGTCCGCAGACTCAATGTTGAACGGCGGACCTTCAAACCATCGCTGAATTTCGCCCAAGCCATCGCCAAATTGCGCAGCGAGTGACTGCCACTGCCCACTAACCGAGCCCGCAATGAATGCCACCACTGCCGCCACAACGACGACCAACACGACCAAGCCGAGCGCCACGGCTAGCCCGCGCGGCAGGAACCTGCGGAACTGGCTCACGATCGGCGAGAGCAGCGCGGTAATGATGAGCCCGACGAATACCGCGATCACGACGAGTTCGAGCTGACCTAGCACGCTCAACACCACAAATGCAAGGGCCAGAACGGCAAGAATCCGCCACGCATAGGCGCCAGCTTGAGCCAAACCGCGAGGAACCAGCGGCGGATTTTGGTCCGGTCGGGTCACATCCGGGATGATGCCACCGAATCGGGCGAAAATCCTTGACGCAGCGCGTTCGTACCGCCACAGTTTGTATTCAGATGGCTGACACGGGGATAATTCGAACGTCGGGTGTGGGGGTGGGTCCCGGACCCGTGGACGACGACGCCCAAGTAGTGCGAAAAGACGCCCTGCGGGTGGTCGAAAGCCCAGATGAGACTATTGTTCAAGATCGGCTAGAAGCCGATCCGTGCGCGCCTCAAAGACCGGAGCTCATCATGTTCTCTGATGTGGACCCGTTAGGCGCACGTCCCACGGTGGCGCCCGATCCTTGGGCGGACCTCAAATTCCAGGCAAATTTGGTGATGGCCCTGCCCGATGCCGCGATTGCCAGCGATGCTGAATACAACATCCGGCTAGCAAATCCGGCAGCTGAGGCCCTATATGGCTTCGTTGCAGCCGACGTTGTGGGTCAGCCCGTCATGAACCTCATCCAGTTTGATGCTGATGAAGCCAAAGACGTCGAGATCAAGCTGATCGAGGAGCAAGCGCTCCTGCAATCTGGCTTCTGGTCTGGCCAGGTCACCCGAATCACGAGTAGCGGCGAAGAACTCGAGATCGAAGCGAGCGCAACCGTGCTACGAGATGAAACGTCCGCTATGCGTGGCGTGCTGTTCCTCTCCCGCGACGTGACCCCGCTTCGACGAGCTGAACGCGAAGCAGCAGAGCGAACGGAGTTTGCCGACGCTGTCCTGGAATCACTTCCAGGGCGGACCTGCGTGATTGATTCCGAAGGCCACGTCATCGGTGTCAACAGGCGTTACCGAGGCGAGGGTCCTGCGGGCGCAGGTGAAGGTACTGGGCCGGCCCTTGGCGATGATTACATCGAGTGGCTCACCGAGACAGTCGATGACCATGCCGCTAAGGATCTGCGCGAATTGCTGGTCGGCGACTACCCGGACTTCCGTACCGAGTTCGCCACTGTGCGGCGTCGCAAGCGGTACTGGACCGAGCTGTTTGCGGTTCCGCTGTCGACCGGCGCTGCCGGTGCGGTCATCACCCACGTCGACATCACCACCAGAAAGCAGGCCGAGTCAGCGCTCACGCGGCGCGCCACCCACGATCCGCTCACTGGTCTGCCCAACCGCGTCCTGCTTGCTGACCGACTCGCCCATGCGTTGTCCCGCGCGGCCCGCACGAAGACCCAGGTGGGGCTTCTCTTCTGCGACCTCGATGGCTTCCGAAACGTCAACAACACCTTCGGCCACCTGGCGGGCGACCGCCTACTCGTGACCATCGCGAAGCGTCTGCGGGCGGTGTGCCGCTCATCGGACACTGTTGCGCGCGTCAGTGGTGACGAGTTTGTGATCATCCTCGAGGATGTTGAGGGACGTGGCGAAGTTGAAGAAGTCGCGCGACGCATCATTGAGGCGCTCACCGAACCTGTCGTACTCGAGCAAGGCAGTGCGAAGACCGGCACGAGCATTGGTCTCGTCATCTCGTCAGGGGTCCCGCGCGCAGGCGTTCGGACAGTGGAGAACCTGATTCGGGATGCGGACTCGGCAATGTACGCCGCGAAGGAAGCCGGGCGCGCACGTTATGCCTGGTTCTCACCCGAGATGCGGGAACGCCCGCGCGAACGCCCGACGTTCGCCAAGGCGATCACCCGCCTACTCAACCGCTGACCTGCTGAAGCGCCCGGAATTAGTCACTCACCGGGATCACGCGCACGGGAAGTCCCGTCGGCGGTCGCAAGGTGACCGATGCCAATGGCGTAATCGGGCGGGAGTCGAGCGGTTCGAACCGGAAGTGCCGCGCCATAATTGCCAACACAACGGTCGCCTCCACCAAAGCGAAATCTCGGCCAATACACATGCGCGGCCCAAGCCCAAACGGGAGGTAGCCACGCAGTGACCGGGCCTCGACGCCCATGAACCTGCCAGGATCGAAGGTGTCCGGCTGACTCCATACGTCGGGGTGACGCTGCACAATAGCCGGGCTCATGATCACCAGCGAGCCCGCTGGAAGCTCTTGCCCGCGAACGGGTGCCGGCGCAGTCAACCTGCGAGTGATCACCCAGGCTGGCGGATACAACCGCAGCGTTTCGTCGATGACCGAACGGGCAATGGGAAGCTCCGAGAGGTCCGACAATTGAAGTTGCTCATCGCCGATGACTGCCTTCGCCTCTGCAGTCAAGCGGTCTGCAACCTCAGGATGACGGGCAACGAGGTACCACGCCCAGGTCAGTGCGCTGGCCACCGTTTCATGCCCGGCAACGAGGAACGTCACGAGTTCGTCGCGCACCGCTTGCCGATCAAGCCGACCTGTGCGGTCTCGCAGTCCGGCGATCAAGAGGTCCACCAAGTCGCCCGCCCCTGCTGCACCTGCCGAGGCCGAAGCGGCCCTTTGGTCGAGCACTGCGTCGACCGCCGAGTCGAGGGTCTTGATCGCCGCGGTGAGGCGACGGTTCCCTGGTGTCGGCAACCAACGCGGCGGCGCAAGCGGATTCCGGGCTCGCGCGACGACGGAGTCGAGAGCGACCACTGTGGACCTCGTCAGTCCACCCGCAAGATTGCGCCAGTCGGAACCAAACAGCGCGCTCGCTACAACCTGCAGCGACAACTCCATCATCACTTCGTCGAGGTCAACGATCGCTGGCTGACCCGGCATGTGCCGTCGGTCGACCCAGGCTGAAACTGCATCGTTGGTATGCGCGACGACCCCCGCTAATTCGCTGTGATGGAAGGCAGGTTGCATCACCCGGCGGCGTTCTCGCCACGGCGGGTCATCAGCTGTGAGCAGACCATTGCCCGTGACGGTCGCCAGGTTGTCGTACTGCAACGTGCGCTTACTTTGGCTCTTGCTACCTGACACCAACAATGTCCGCACATCCTCGGGATGACTCACCAGGTAGGTCGGCGGGCGCGGGATCGGAAACTGCACTAAATCGCCGTGGCGCCGCTGCATATCAGTCAGGAACGCTAGTGGGTTTCGTCGGATCGGACCAATCGCGGCAAGCATGTCGCGACCTTGCGGCCCAGGCGCTGTGATGGGCGCTCGCCACGATGGGTTGGACTCGGTTGCCACTTCGGTAGGTTATCGAGGCTCCAGTGGGCCCGCGGCAGGCGCGCGGCTCGCATCGCACTAGCGATTCCCACGATAATCGCTCAGGTGCCAGGCTTCGCCCATCGCGTGACCCTCAACGCAGTCGAAGCGGACCTGTCTGCCGTCCGCGGCTTCTCTGCTCTGCGCCGTGGTCTGGTGGTCGTGTTCGTCCTCGTGGCCGGCACCTATCTCCTCAGCCCCCAAGCCGCAATCAATGCCGCCACAGCAGCGCTCCTCATCGGCCTGCTCGATAAGGGTCGCTCGCCTCGTTCCACGTGGCGCACCATGGCGGTCGGAACCGCGATGTTATGCAGCATCACCCTGTACGGCGGGCTCTTTCATTCGCAGGCAGCCCTCCTTGCCATGCTGGTCTTCCTCGCGATCTGTTCCGGGGTGAGCGTCGGCGTCGAACCTCGCGCACCGCAGATCTTCCTGTTCGGCGCGGTGCTCGCCGCCGCACAGCTCGCGAATCCGCTTGAGAACCATCACGTTCTCGCGTCGGTCGGTTTGACCGCAATCGCGGGCGGAATCCAAACGCTGTTTGCCTGGCTGTCTGCGCCACTCATCGGCGACCTCCCGGAGCGTCAACGCATCGCCAGCGCGGCCGCTGCGGTCGGTCAACACTGCCACGAGATCGGGTCGCGAGCCCCCGACTTGCGGCGCGGTGCCCGCATCGCGGCCGACAAGATGTCCGTTGCGGACACACTCATTCGGAAGGGCGATCTTGCTGTCGATCACCGGGCTCGCTACACAATCTTGCTCGCTGACATTGATTCCATCCGACTTGAAGCTCGGGCATTCTTCGCCCGCAGCAACCTTGGGCTCTACACCCCCAGCGACGACGTCACTATTGCGATGTTCGATCACGCCGGTGACGTCCTCGACTTAGCAGCCAAGATTGTTGGGCGGCGTCGTGCGGGCGCCTATCTCGCTAAACTTGACGCACAGGTAGCCGAACTACGTGCGCACTACTCGACTATCGAGATGACTCGAACCGCAGCGGCAATCTTGACCAACATCCTCGCAATCCCAGACCACCTGCACGAAGTGGTGGATGACCATCACGTGCGCCGGGAGAAGACGGCCCCTCCCTCGCCCGTATCGACCAGAATTCGGGCGTCATTGACCTGGCCAGCAACGCCGTTGAAGTTCGGGTTGCGGATGGCGGCGGCAGCCCTCGTCGGACTGGGAATCGCAGAGGTCCTCAACCTGACGCACGGTTCCTGGGTTGCTGTCACCGCGATGATGCTGCTTCGCCCAGACGGCGGCCCGACTGCCCCTCGCATCCTGATGCGCGCACTCGGGACGACTGCCGGCGTTGCCGGAATCCTCGTGATCTTGTGGTTGACCCAAGACTCCGTGGATGCGCGGTTGGTGGCGATCTCGGTGGTCATCTGTGTTGCCTACGCAACAGTCGCGGTGAGCTACAGCACCCAAACCGCGATGATCGCCGTCAGCATTGTGCTCATCCAGTCGTTGAACTACCCCAATCCCGAAGAGTTGGCGTTTACTCGCTGGGTCGACGTGTTAGTTGGTTGCGTAGTGGGCACGGTCTTTGCCTTCGCGATCCCCTTGTGGAAGCGGGAGTCACTAGCAGCGAACACTGCGGCGTATGCAGACGCTGTCGCCGCCTGGCTCACCACAATTGCCGACGCGATTCGGACCAAGCCTAGCGAGCGTGCTGCTCAACTTGAGCTTGTTCGCAGGGCAGGCGCCGATGCGCGCGACGCCCGGCAAGTTGCCGTCACGACGTTCAACACTGCCCTTCTTGAACCGCCCACGGGGCACTTGAACACCGGTGCAATCGGCATCGTGCTGAGCTGGATTCGGCGCTCGAGTGACGCAGCGGTCGCGGCTGAAACAATCATGCGGCACAACTGGCCAACCACACCCGTGGGCGCGGAACTCGCCGAAGCGACAGCCAACGACCTGCGGCAGGCAAGCATCGTCCTGCGTTCGCAGGCCTACGATGAAGAAGCCGATCAACGAATGTCGCGGCCATCGCCACTGGCCCGGCAAGCAATCGACGAACCACCCGCCGACCGCGTGACTGCATTGATCGCCAGGGCCGAGATCTCGGCGACGGCAGCACTGCGGGCAAGCCACCAGGTGGTCCAGTAATGGCAACCAGCCCCGCAGCGGTCTCACCCCCTACCCCCACGCGCTGGCAGCTCGTCGCGCGCGCCATCCGGTCCCACCAACCTTCGTCGTCTGGCTGGCCTTCAGCGATTCGACGCGGACTCCTCGTCGGGGTCATCGTCGCGGTGGGAGCGGCAGTCGGGGAGTTTGCGACAGCGGCCACGATCGCCGTCGGCGCCCTCAACGTGGGCCTGGTTGATCCAGTCGTCCCGCGACGACTCCTCGCCGTCACCTTGGCCGCGGTGTCGATCGCCACGTCCGTGATTGCGTTTGTGGCCGCCGGAGTCGCTGGTACCTGGTGGGCAGTCCCAGTGCTGATGGTTTTGGCGTATGTGTCTGGCGCGATCGGAAGTTCGGGCCTCGTCGCGTTCAACATGACGTTCATGGCACTGGTGACCGCGGTGCTCTTCACGAACGACCCGGGGACCTGGGCCGAAGCCGCTCACCTTGGCGCGTTGGTGTTTGTCGGATCGTTGCTGCAAGGGGCGAGCACGCTCATCGCCTGGCGTCCCGAACGTGAGGCCTCGATTCGTCGTTCGTACGCGAACTTCGTGGATGCGATGCGGGAGTTCGCCGTCACAACTGATTCCCTCACTGTTGGCCACCTGCGAGCAGCGTCAGCTCAAATGGCAGCCGAAGGCGTCATCGATTCCGCAGGGCTCAACCCGGCGCGCGAGCAGCGGTTCCGCGACCTGCTCGACCAGTTGAGCTGGACGCGGCTCTGCCTGTCCAACTGGATTGCAACCGGCAAACCCACCCAGGAACAACGCTCGGAAGTCGCCCGCACGCTTGAGAACGTGGGCCTACTCCTCCAGCATGGGCGTGCGCGACGCAGCGCGACGACCGGTCAGATCGCTCGGCCACTTGGTGATGTCTCACCCACCCACACCGATCCTGCCTGGGTGACACTGGTCAGCCAGATCGAACAGCTTCAGCGCACCGCGCTCGAATTCACTGCGCATTCGCGCAATATTCGGGAGGGCACTGGCGCCAAGGCAGCATCTCGACGCCGGGTGGATAGAGCCGCGGCAGCAGCGGTGCGCACGTCGATCCCCAAATTGTTGCGGCCCGGAGCAGCTGGATCACGCCACGCGCTTCGGTTGGCACTTGCGGTAGGTGCGGCGGAGGCCATTGCCCTCGGATTCTCCGTCGAGCGAGGATATTGGATTGTTCTGACGGTGGTCATGGTCGTGAAGCCTGATTTCAGTACCACCCTGATCCGCGGACTACTCAGGGTCGTCGGCACCACGGCGGCCGCTATTCTCGCTGGCGCGGTGCTCAGCCTGACCAGTAGCCCGCAGTGGTTGATGGTCGCCCTCATCTTCTTCTTCGCACCGCTGACGATGCGGTGGATCACCGCGAACTACGCATTTGCGTCGTTCGCGATCGGCGTGACAGTTCTCCTATTGATCGAGGCGGGCGAACCGAGTGGATCACCCATCTGGCTGCGACTGTTGAACACCGCGATCGGTGCCGTACTCGGCCTCCTGGCGTATCTGCTGTTGCCACGATGGAGCGGAGACAACGTTCGGGCACGCCTGGCATCTGTGCTCGAGACCCAGCAGCGGTGGACCACTCTCGTTTTGAACAGCCTGAGCGACGGAAGCTACGACGCAGGCGAGGCGCGCAAAGCGGGCGAAGTCGCTCGGGACCGGATGCTCGAAGCTCGTCCGGCAGTTGAAGCAGCGATCATCGAACCACACCGCGCGGAATGTGATCCCACGGCGGCACTTGCCATGCTCGATGCGTGCGAACAGGTTGCGATGGCGACATTGGCTCTGGAAGTTGAGGTGCTTGATCCACACGAATCGACGGTTCATCTACCACCGAATACAACGGCGACGCTCGTCGATCAATTGGCCGAGGACTTTGAGACGGCAGCGCGATTGATCTCAACGCCCATGGTTGGCGCCGGGGTTGGAAGCCGAAGTGCATCGTTCGCCCAGCAACGACACGAAGAAGACACACTCGCTACCGGCGCAGGCGCAACAGCCAGGCTCGACGATCCACAGGCTGCGCATGCGATTGATCTCTTGTCCACGGCAGCCGATGCAACTCTGTCGGCAGCGAGGAATCTGGTACCCAAACCGACTCAGGGACGGTAGTTCGGCAACCGAACCCGCGCGTTCCCGCCTAGCGTCGGCGACGCACGATGGCCACAATGG
>CAUJEJ010000172.1 GCA_963169255.1 Actinomycetota bacterium
GGAGTACCTGGGCGCCGACTTGGGGCTCAGGCATGCCCGCGTTGGCGATCGTCGCCGCGTAGTGGCGCATATCGGCGGCGACGCTCTCAGAGATCGCCGAGACACGGGTTGACGTCCGAACTGCCGGAATGTAGTCAGACAGCGTCACCCGGGACTCGTTGCGGAATGCCTCGGGGAAGATGTACATGATGAAGTCGTAGTAGATGGTGCTGAGCTGGTTGTTTGACCACTCGGCCATGCAGGCGAGGGCTTCCGCACGGCGGATCGGGCCCGTCGGCTCGGGGGCGATCACCATCGTGTTCCACGGCACCCGAATGGTCGTGGGGACGACCTTCACGCCGTGGCCTGGCACCTTGTCCTGGCGTGGCTCAAACTCCATGATGCGCCACGCTTCGGGCTGCGTTGGCGGCCGGAACGCCTCGGCGCCACCGCCCCAGATCATCAGCTGCACCGGGTGTTTGGCCGCCCACCGCGGCACGGTCTCGCGCACTACCCGCTGGATTCCGGTGTGGAACGTGCGCTGGGAGGTCAGCGTGGGGTCGATCACGACGTCTCGCAGAAGTTCGAGGTCAGCGACCAACGTCCACGAGTTGGGTCGTTCGGTGTTGATCCGCAAGAGCTGCGCGATGGCAGCTGGCGGGCCGTCGACCTGAATGTCTGTCGAAAAGCGCAGAACGTCTTGGTTGGTGGGGTATTTGGCGACGATCGCGACGTAGGCCAGCCAGGCCAGCGGCTTGTCCTTGGGTTTGTTGGCGAGCAGCGTCGCGAGTTGTGAGAGTTGAGTCGCTAACTCGGGCGGGTTGGACGACTTGGTGCCAGCGTCGTATTCATCAAGCACAGTCTGTAGTCGCAGGACCAGCGCGTCTTCGCGAGCCTTCACCCACTCAGCGGGGGCAAGTTTGGGATTAGTTGGCCCGCCGACCTGTTTGCGTTCGGGGGTGTTCGCGGCCTTGCGGGCCTTGCGTTTGGCGACGACGCCACGTGGGCGGGCGGTCAGCTTCCACCAGGGTGAGGCAGCCATGTCCTTGAGGCCCTTTTCGGCCTTGGCGGCACGCTTTTCTTCGGCCTCGAGCGCACGTTTGGTTGCGACCACATCAACCTGATAGGTGAACGTGTCAGCAAGTCCAGGTGCCCAATCGGCGGGCCGTTCCTCGGTCATCGGCAATCTCCTCGCACGAGTCCGGACACTAGCAGTGACTAGCGGGCCCGATTGACTTTGCGCAACACAGCGCGTGACTTCTGTTTCGCCTCGTCCCGGCGCCTTCGGATCTCGTGTCTGGTTGGACTCACGCTGGTGACGGGGCGACGATTTCGTGCGGCTTCGACCAGCGCATCGAAATGCTCGACTGCCGCTCGATCAGCGGGGCGTGCGGTGAGGTTGTGACGCACTCCGTTGCGGTCAAGGAACGCCTTGTACACGGCCAGCCGCTGGCGCTGGTTCGCGTGGAAATTCGTGTAGTCCGCTGTCTCAAACAGGTCCCGTGGATCTAAGTCCTCGGGTTGAGCCTGAAGTTGGCGGTACGGAATCTCGTGGTAGTCAGCGAGTTCGCGGGTGCGTGAGTCATGTGCGAGGACGAATGCCGGGGTGCCGGCGAGTAACGAGGCGATGTTGCCGTGAATCCGCGTGCCGAAGGAAACATCGCGGTTTGACAGCCAATCGATCCAGGTCGTGGGGTCGACAAAGAAGTCAGTACGTCCACGTTTCAACAGTTCGTCGTTGGCTCGGTAGGGAACTCGGGGGTCATAGTCGGACGCGTTGGGTGGGTCGTACCCATAGAGGATCGTGCGTAGCGTGTTGAGGTCTTGCGCGACGTAGCGCATCTGCGGGTATCGCTGCGTGTTGCGCGCCGTGATCGGCCCCATCCTTGGTTGGTAGGGCGACACGTTGATGGTCACGCGCGACTTCCTCGTCAACGGCAACGGATCTCGGACACGGAATTCGCCAAACTGAAACAACGAAGGACATCCGATAACGCTGAGCTCGTCGTCGGCGTACCCGATACTCCTCAGGTAGTCATAGGTGGTCTCTCCTCGGAGGCCAACCGAAGCTGATCGGGCGAGTACTGCACGCATGAACCGATCGATGGTTGGCCGCGCCACTTCAAGGCTCTCTGGGTCGTCCCCCGCGAAGTTCAGTTGGACGCCGACTCCGACGATTACCACCGGAATCGTCAATTGTTCGATCAAGGCGGCATATTTCTCGAGCCGCTTGATGAACGGTGGGCGAAACGCATTGGCGAAGGGGAGCACGTACTGGTCGTACGTCTCATTGATCCGCGCGGCACTATCAGGCCTTGCGCGATTCAGGTCGACGTCGATCGTCGTATCCGCTGTCGACAAGACCCGGTGAACGGCATGGGTGAAGATGGTGTTCCCAGAGTTGTCGCCGATGAGGTTTTTCTGCGCGATTACCGTTGGCGAGCAGGCGACTCTAAGGTCGCGGTGCGATCGGAGTAGGACCCGCCTCGGGGTGCTCGCTTGGTCACCTGGGCTCGCTCGGGTGAGGCTGCCCGCTGAATCAGTCACGACTTCCTCCGAGACCTTGGCAAAATGGCTGCGCCCACCTCACGAAGTCGCTTCCGCTTGCGGCTGACAGCTGAGCCGAAGCCCCCACTCACGCTCACGGGACGTTTGTTTCGTGCCAACTCTATCTGTCGGTCGAAGTTGCGCACGGCCGCGCTGTCTTCGCGGTGGCCGCGAAAAATGTGGTCTATCCCGTTGTTGTTGAGGAAGCGCACATAGTTGTCGAACCGCTCAGGGTGGTTGCGATGGAATGCGCTGAAGTCGGCTTGTTCGAATAGGTCGCGGGGATCGACGTCGTCGGGGACATCATCGAGGCGCCGGTGAGGGATCTCGTGATACTCGGCAAGTTCAAGCGTTCGGGAATCGTGCGCCAATACGAATGATGGAGTGCCTCCCAGTAGCGCCGCGATGTTGCCATGGATGCGAGTTCCAAATGAGACGTCCCTCGTGGCGAGCCATTGTTCCCAGGTTGTGGGGTCGATGAAGAACTGAGTCCGACCATCCCGGATGAGGGGATCCGAAATCCGGTATGGGATCCCAGGGGCGTAGTTGATACCCGGTTCTGGATCCGACCCATGCAACAGCACTCGCAGCGTTCCGAGATCCTGCGGGACGTACTGAAGTCGGGGGTACCTCGCTGCGTTGACCGAGGCAATGGCGCCCATCTTGTCTCGGTAGGGCGAGATGTTGATCGAAACAAGAGAATCCGAGTCCAGCCCGTCATATGGGCGAACCGCCAGAGCTTCGCCAAACTGGAACAGGGAGGGGCATCCGATGATGTGGACCTCATCGTCGGAGAAGCCGAGATCCCGCAAGTAGTTGTAGGTGACCTCGCCCCGGACGCCGACGCTCGCCGAACGCTTGAGGACGGCACGCATGAAGCGCTCGACGTTGGGACGGATCCGGGGCAACCGGCCGATTCCCGTGGCTCGATCATCAAGCTGAGCACCGACGCCGATGACGACTACCGGAATTCGCAAGCCTTCGATGATTTCGCTGTATTGATCGAGGCGCTCGATGAATGATCGCCGGAATGCGTTTGCCAATGGGATGACGTATTGGTCGTACCGCTCGTTGATGTGGCCTGCGAGGTCGGACTTTCTGCCAACCGTGCCAATTGTGATGTCGTTGCTCGCAGTGGACAGCGCCCGATGAACCGCATGCGCGAACACGCTGTTGCCGCTGTTGTTCCCGATCAGGTTGAGCTCTGCGATTCGTTGTGGAGACGCATGCTTGCGCAAGTCGCGGTTGGCCCGCATGAGTACCTGCTTACGTCGCCCCTGGTTGATGTGGCGAGTGTCGGATTCGGTAGTCACGACGCGACGGTAACCAACCCCGGACGCAATATCTACCAATATTGGTATATCCCACCAATTTTGTGAACATCCATAAAGTTGAGTCATCTTGACTAAAGATTATGTAGATAAGTGTTGACAAGTCAGCTGAGCCGGGTGCAAACTGGTAACAGCCCGAAACTTAGATCCACACAACCGCCACGTTCACTCCATCAGGCTCAGCCCGACGTCGGGAGTCATCCCCAGTCGGCAGGTCTGCGGTGAGTGGGCAAGTGGTCAAACCACACACAAGGAGCAACACATGGCACGAGCAGTAGGTATTGACCTCGGAACCACCAACTCGGTGGTTGCAGTACTTGAAGGTGGAGACCCCACCGTTATCGCCAACGCTGAAGGCGCGCGAACCACCCCGTCCATCGTGGCCTTCGCCAAGAACGGCGAGGTCCTCGTCGGCGAGGTCGCTAAGCGTCAGGCAGTCACCAACGTTGACCGCACGATCCGTTCCGTGAAGCGCCACATCGGCACCACCTGGAGCGAAGACATCGACGGCAAGAAGTACACCGCGCAGGAGATCAGTGCGCGGACCCTCGGCAAACTCAAGCGTGATGCTGAGGCCTACCTCGGCGAAGACGTCGCCGACGCCGTCATCACAGTCCCGGCCTACTTCAACGACGCTGAGCGTCAGGCAACGAAGGAAGCCGGCGAGATCGCGGGCCTCAACGTCCTGCGCATCATCAACGAGCCGACTGCAGCAGCACTCGCGTACGGCTTGGACAAGGCCGACGAAGAGCAGACCATCCTCGTATTCGACCTCGGTGGCGGAACGTTCGACGTTTCCCTGCTCGAGATCGGCGACGGCGTGGTCGAGGTCAAGTCCACCAGCGGCGACAACAAGCTCGGTGGCGACGACTGGGATCAGAAGCTCGTCGACTTCCTCGTCGAGAAGTTCCGTGCAGCCAACGGTATTGACCTGACGAAAGACAAGATGGCGATGCAGCGTCTGCGCGAGGCATCAGAGAAGGCGAAGATCGAACTGTCGAGCTCAAACCAGACGTCGATCAACCTTCCGTACATCACCGTTGACGCCGAGAAGAACCCGCTGTTCCTCGACGAGACGATCACCCGCGCGCAGTTCCAGCAGATGACCCAAGACCTGCTCGATCGCACGAAGAAGCCGTTCCAGCAGGTCATCAAGGATGCCGGAATCTCGGTCGGGGACATCGACCACGTTGTGCTCGTTGGTGGATCGACGCGTATGCCCGCCGTTACCGACTTGGTGAAGGAACTCACGGGCAAGGAGCCCAACAAGGGCGTCAACCCCGATGAGGTCGTGGCGATTGGCGCCGCACTTCAGGCAGGTGTGCTCAAGGGTGAGGTCAAGGACGTTCTACTCCTCGACGTCACGCCGTTGAGCCTGGGTATCGAGACCAAGGGCGGCATCATGACGCGCTTGATCGAGCGCAACACGACGATCCCGACGAAGCGTTCCGAGGTCTTCACGACCGCTGATGACAACCAGCCGTCGGTGCTGATTCAGGTCTTCCAGGGCGAGCGCGAGATGGCCAGCTACAACAAGAAGCTGGGCACCTTCGAGCTGACTGGCTTGCCGCCAGCGCCTCGTGGAATCCCGCAGGTTGAGGTCACGTTCGACATCGATGCCAACGGCATCGTGCACGTGTCGGCGAAGGACCTTGGCACGGGTAAGGAACAGTCGATGACGATCACCGGTGGATCAGGTCTGCCGAAGGACGACATCGAGCGCATGATGGCCGAGGCCGAAGAGCACGCTGAAGAAGATAAGAAGCGTCGCGAAGAGGTCGAGATCCGCAACCAGGCCGAGGGCCTCGTCTACCAGACGGAGAAGTTCCTCGCCGACAACGCGGACAAGCTGCCCGAAGACGGCAAGTCGAATGTGACTGAACCGCTTGCCGAATTGAAGAAGGCGCTTGAAGGCGCTGACTTCGACGCGATCAAGGCAGCTGCCGAGAAGGTGTCGACCGCGAGTTCCGCACTTGGTGCAGCGATGTACCAAGAGCAGGCCTCTGCCGGTGGCGACGCTGGACCGGGTGCTGGCGCACCGGGGGATGGCGCCAGCGATTCGGCCGACGACGACGTCGTTGACGCCGAGATCGTGGACGAGGACGAGAAGAAATGACCTCGCCCGACGAGCAGGCTGGCACCGGGGCCTCAGGCCCCGGTGCCGAGCCGACCGAGGAGCCGGTGAAGATCACCGACAAGCGGCGCATTGATCCGGAGACGGGTCAGCTTCGTGAGCCCGCACCAGCGGCTTCCGAGGAAGTTCCGGATCCATTGGCTGCTGCCGAAGCCGTTGTTGAAGCAGCGGCGGAGGAAGTCGTCAGCGATGACATCCGGGTCGCGGAGTTGACTGTCGACCTGCAGCGGGTGACGGCGGAGTACGCCAACTACCGCAAGCGTGTTGATCGTGACCGGGAAGCTGTTGGTGAGATGGCGATCGTGGCTGTGCTTGCCGAGCTCATGCCAGTCCTCGACGACATCGAATTGGCGCGGCAGAACGACGACCTTGATGGCCCGTTCAAGTCTGTTGCCGAGTCGGTCGAGGGTGTCGTCACCAAGTTGGGCCTCGAGAAGTTCGGCGCCGAAGGTGACCCCTTCGACCCCGCCCAACACGAGGCACTGACGCACAGCGAACGCGAGCAATCCGAAGGCGATGCGACACCACCGGAAGGTCCGATCTGCACGCAGATCTACCAGCCCGGCTACCGCTTCAAGGACCGCATCGTCCGCCCCGCCCGCGTAGCCGTGGAGGAATAGCCCCTCCACCAACCACCCAACGTGGATCCACCGCGAACCTTCGATGTTAGTGGGGGGGGGGGGGGGTGGGGTGGTGGG
>CAUJEJ010000173.1 GCA_963169255.1 Actinomycetota bacterium
GCTGCGGTGCCAACGGCTTGGTGATCGGCGCTGTTGCGAGCGCCTGGTGCCCAATGGTCACGGTTGTTGAACAGAAGGACGGTGTCGGGCTTGTGTCGCCGAATGGCTTCGGCGATGTCTTGGCGTAGCGGAAGTCCGTACTCGATGGTTCCGTCCTTGTGCTGAAGAAACTCGACGACGTCGACTCCGACCACGCGAGCGCTCGCGATTTGCTCTTCTTCACGAACGCGCGCTGCGGTATCCGGGTCCATGCCGTCAATACCTGCTTCACCACGCGTAGCGAGCAGGTACCGACAATCCGCCCCGGCGGCTGTCCATTTGGCCACCGCTGCAGCAGCCCCGTATTCAATATCATCCGGATGCGCGACAACCGCCAACACCCGCTCAGGCCGTATCTCCAGTAATTCCATCCCCCAACCCTAAACGCGTCGCCCGCGCCGCACCCCGCCGTCTCCCGATATCGACTAGAAACGTGGTCGATTGTGGGGGCTATAGGGCCGCCGATCGACCACGTTTCTCCGCGGATTGCGTGTGCGCAGCTGCGGCTGAAGGGTTAGGTGATGGTCCAGGTGTCGGAGCCGGTGAGGAGGGATTGCAGGTTGCCGGGGCCGTTTGATTGGGCGGCGGACATTTGGTCGCCCATGAGGCGGTCGTAGCTGGGGCGTTCCACGTGGCGCAGGACGCCGATCGGCGTGTGGTGCAGGGTCTCCGGGTCCGACAGGCGCGTTAGCGCGAATGCCGTTGCTGTGTCGGACGAGTGTGCGTCGTGGACGACGATCTCGCTGGCGTCCACAGATGCCGTCGGCACAATCTTCAAGCCGCCGTGGGCATTGCGCACCACCGCGTGCTGGCCTTCGGCGCCAAACACGATCGGCTCGCCGTCGACGAGGCGGATGACCTCGTCGTCGCGGCTGTCGGCATCCTTGAGTAGGTCAAAGGCGCCGTCGTTGAAGATGTTGCAGTTTTGGTAGATCTCGACGAGCGCGGAGCCTTCGTGTGATGCGGCGGCGCGCAGAACCTCGGTGAGGTGCTTGCGGTCCGAGTCGATCGTCCGGGCGACGAAGGTGGCCTCAGCGCCCAGAGCGAGCGAGAGCGGATTGAACGGGTAGTCCAACGATCCCATCGGAGTCGACTTGGTCACCTTGCCGACCTCGGAGGTGGGCGAGTACTGCCCCTTCGTGAGGCCATAGATCCGGTTATTGAACAGCAGGATCTTCAGGTTCACGTTGCGGCGCAGCGCGTGGATCAGGTGGTTACCGCCGATGGACAACGCGTCGCCGTCACCGGTCACGACCCACACGGACAGATCCTGGCGCGAGGTCGCGAGCCCCGTGGCGATCGCAGGTGCCCGGCCATGGATCGAGTGCATGCCGTACGTCGTCAGGTAGTAGGGGAAACGCGAGGAACAGCCGATTCCCGAGACGAAGCAGATGTTCTCCTTGGGGATGCCCAGTTCAGGAAGGAACGACTGCACGGCCGCAAGGATCGCGTAGTCACCACAACCAGGGCACCAGCGAACTTCTTGATCGCTCTTGAAGTCCTTGGCCTTGAGTTGGACTGGCACCGCGGTGTCAGACATTGGCGATCACATCCTTGATGGCGCTTTCAAGCTCTTGGGACTTGAATGGCATTCCGCGAACCTGGTTGTAGCTGATGGCGTCGACCAAGTACTTCGCGCGTAGCAGCATCGCGAGCTGCCCGAGGTTCATCTCCGGGACGATCACGCGGTCGTAGCGCTTGAGGACCTCGCCGGTGTTGGCCGGGAACGGGTTCAGGTGACGCAAGTGAGCTTGGGCGATGTGCTCCCCGCTGTCGCGAACCAAGCGGCAGGCGGCGCCGATCGGTCCGAATGTTGAGCCCCAACCGATGACGAGGACCTTCGCTTCGCCGGACGGATCATCGACTTCCAAGTCCGGAATCGTCTTCGCGATGCCGTCGATCTTCGCTTGGCGCAGGCGAACCATCTTGTCGTGGTTGTCCGGGTCGTACGAGATGTGGCCGGTGATGTCGGCCTTCTCGATTCCACCGATCCGGTGTTCGAGCCCGGGGGTGCCGGGGATCGCCCATGGGCGAGCGAGTGTCTCTGGGTCGCGCGCAAACGGCATGAATTCAGTTGTGCCGTCTTCGTTGGTCCAGTTGTTCTCGGTAGTGAACGTGACGGTGAGATCTGGCAGATCTGCGACGTTCGGCACCTGCCAAGGCTCGGAGCCATTCGCGAGGTAGCCGTCGGAAAGTAGGAACACCGGCGTGCGGTAGGTCGTCGCGATTCGGGCGGCCTCAAGGGCAGCGTCGAAGCAGTCCGACGGCGACTGCGGAGCGATGATCGGCACTGGCGCCTCGCCGTTACGGCCGAACATCGCCTGCAAGAGGTCGGCCTGCTCCGTCTTGGTGGGAAGCCCGGTTGATGGCCCGCCGCGCTGAACGTCCACCACGATCAGCGGCAGTTCCAAGGCGACGGCCAACCCGATGGCCTCAGACTTCAACGCGACACCAGGACCGGACGTGGTCGTGATCCCGAGTGAGCCGCCGTAAGACGCACCAAGGGCAGCCCCGATCCCGGCGATCTCGTCCTCAGCCTGGAACGTGCGAACACCGAACTTCTTGTGCTTGCTCAGTTCGTGCAGGATGTCGCTGGCCGGTGTGATCGGGTAGGAACCGAGGTAGATCGGCAATCCGGTCTGTTGCCCGGCGGCAACAAGTCCGTATGACAGCGCTAAGTTGCCGCTGATATTGCGGTACGTGCCATCGGCGAGCGGAGCAGGCTTGACCTCGTAGCGAACCGAGAAGTCTTCAGTCGTTTCGCCGTAGTTCCAACCTGCATGCAGCGCCGTGAGGTTCGCCTTGAGGATCTCGGGCTTGCGCTCAAACTTCTCGTGAAGGAAGCGTTCGGTGCCTTCGAACGGACGCCCATAAAGCCACGAGAGCAGGCCAAGCGCGAACATGTTCTTCGCTCGCTCGGCTTCCTTCTTCGTCAGGTTGAAGTCCTTCAGCGATTCGACCGTGAGCGATGTGAGCGCGATCGGATGAACGTTGTAGGAATCGAGTGATCCGTCTTCGATCGGGTTGTCGGAGTATCCGACCTTCGTCAGGTTCCGACTGGTGAATTCGTCGGTGTTGACGATGAGATCGCCGCCGCGTGGCAGGTCCTTGAGGTTCGCCTTCAGCGCGGCAGGGTTCATCGCCACGAGCACGTTCGGGGCATCACCAGGCGTCATGATGTCGTGGTCGGCGAAGTGAAGTTGGAACGCAGAAACGCCGGGCAAGGTTCCGGCTGGCGCGCGGATCTCGGCCGGGAAATCGGGCAGCGTTGAGAGGTCGTTACCGAAGGTCGCGGTCTCCGCGGTGAATCGGTCGCCTGTCAACTGCATGCCGTCGCCGCTATCTCCGGCGAATCGAATGATTACCCGGTCTAGCTGCACAGTCTCTTTGGGCACGGTTAATAGTGTCCGTTAGGTTGCCTAATTCCAAACGCGCGGGGTCGCGTCGCGGCCGGCTTCTCGGCGTAATGTGGGCGCTATGGCCATGTCGTTGACCGAGTTGAACCTCGCGTGTTGCGCGGTTGAGGCTGCCGAGGGCGTTGATTTGTGGCGCCAAGCAGTGACCGCGGACGCATCCCTGGACTCGACCGATCTCAACGTCCTCTTGGTGGCGGGCACGGTGACACGGGCCAATGCGGACCTTGTTCGCGACTCATACGCAGCTATGGCGCAGCCCAAGGCGGTCGTGGCGTACGGCGTCTGCACGATCTCCGGTGGGCCCTACTGGGATTCCTATTCGGTGGTTCCGGGGATAGGCGAGCTGGTGCCGGTCGATGTGATGGTGCCTGGTTGCCCGCCGCAACCTGAGGATGTCGTTTCCGCACTGCGCACGCTTGCTCTGGGAACGGGTGCGGCATGACCTACTCGGAGCGCGATGTCACGGCGTCGGATTGGGTCGCTGAGCACCAAAGAGCAAAAGACAGTGGACTGACGTTCTTCGACTTCATGTCGGCGATGGACCTCGGGGACGGTCGGACAGGTGTCGCGACCCACATCATGACTCCGGACGCATCGCAGCGGGAGATGCTCACCGTCGAACTCGCCCCGGGGGAGTCGCTGCCGAGTCTGGCCTCGGTTTATCGCGGCGCGGCATGGCACGAACGCGAAGCCCATGACTTGCTTGGAGTGCGCCTCTCATCCCACCCAGACCTGCGCCCGATCCTCGCCAAGGAAGCAGTTCCACCTCTTCGTCGCGACACAGCGCTCGGGCCGCGGACCGATCGACGGTGGCCGGGACTGTACGAACCAGGCGCAGCCGAGGGTGAGACGCGGCGCAAGCGGCCTAAGGCGGTCCCAGGAATCAACCAGGAATGGCTCACCCCGACGCCCGCAGTCGAGGGTGGTGCCTCATGACGGATGCGCCGCAGCGCCGTCGCGGCGCGATCGCGCTCACGCCGAGCGCGTGCACCAGCTGCATGATTTGTGTGCGCGAGTGCCCGGTCTGGTGCATCGAGCTCACTGCCGAAAAGCGCCACGACCCGACGGCCGGCCCGCGCGGGCGTTCAACCCTGGAACTCACTGAGTTTCGGATTGACTACGGACTTTGCATGGATTGCGGCATCTGTGTGGATGTTTGCCCAACAGATGCGCTGGCGTGGGTTCCCGACACCCTTGCGCCCACGGTCGCCGCGGGTGACTTGACCCTCGGCAAGCAAGCGCTGTCCGATATAGCCGTCGACTCGGGTGCAGAAGGCAACGTGGCCCACTCAGCGAGCGACGACGTCTCGTAGCTCTTCCAGCATCGGCAGGTCCGGGGCAAGCCAGCGAACCGAATCCCACTGGGTTGGTGGCAGCCACTTGAGATCGTCGTGGGCGACTCCAGCGACCGGTTCTCCACTCGCTACCTCCGCGAGCCAGAGCCTGATCTCGATCCCATTCGCGGCGGGCCAGGTCTCGGCCTGTGGGTTGTGAATCTCAGGCCCAATCGACACCGTCACGCCGAGCTCCTCATCGAGCTCGCGGTGCAACGCAGCGATCGGCGCCTCGCCCGGTTCAACCTTGCCACCGGGGAATTCCCACTGTCCGACGTACTTCGATGGTGCTCGTCGCCGTGCCGTCAACAACCGAGTTGGTGCGTCCAGTGAATCGACGATCGCTGCCGCAACGACGAGTTGGGCGTCCTGTGGTGGGGCCACGGCTAGCGGTAGTTGACGAACTGAACTGCGAAGTCCAGATCGGCCTCACGCAGGAGCGCCTGAACGTCTTGCAGTTGGTCGCGGCTCTTGGAGCTGACACGCAGTTCGTCGCCCTGGATCTGAACCTTCACACCCTTCGGGCCCTCGTCACGGATCAGCTTGCCGAGCTTCTTGGCCTGCTCCTGGCTGATACCTGCTTGGAACCGGGCCGAGATCTTGGTTTCTTTGCCGGACAACCGAGGTTCGTCGACCTCGAGCGACTTCAGTGAGATCTTGCGCTTCACCAACTTGTCGCGGAATACCTCGAGAGCAGCATTCACTCGCTCCTCGGTGTTGGCGGTTAGCTCCACGCCCAGTTCGCCGTTCCACTCGATGCTCGCGCCGGTGTTGCGGAAGTCGAAGCGCTGCGAGATTTCCTTGGCTGCTTGGTTGAGTGCGTTGTCGACCTCTTGCCGGTCGACCTTGCTCACGATGTCAAAACTACTGTCTGCCACAGGAGTGCCCTTCCATGCGCTATCAATGCGTTGTGGGCATAGCCAACCACGCAGGGTGTGCACGTTGATGCAGGTGTCTGTATCCTGGCACCCGCCTCACGGCGAAACTGGCGAGTTGCCCGAGCGGCCAATGGGAGCGGACTGTAAATCCGTCGCGAAAGCTTCGAAGGTTCGAATCCTTCACTCGCCACAACGAAAGAAGCCCCGGACTTGACGAAGTCTGGGGCTTCTTTCGTCCCGCTAGCCCGGCCCGACCCCTTGACAGTTGCCCTACAGTGAAAGTTCTACGCAGTTTTTGGGGAAGCGACGCCTTCGTGCGCGCCACTGGGGGAATTGATGTTCGAACTTGCACAAGCACGCCGTTTGAGCGCACTGGCGCTCGCGGGTTCACTCCTTGCGACGGGTGTTGTTCCGGTGATGGCTGTGACGTCAGCTCAGGCTGTCACCCCTCCGGAGGCGTGGCGGACGGGATCGAACCTCTCGGGCACGATCCACGTGCGTGAGTCCGGGTACATGGCCGATTCGATGAAGACATCGGACAAGTCCTTCCGCGTCAATCTGCCTGGGCCGATGTACAACATGAATGGTGGTCAGTCCTCGTTCGCTCAGACAGAGGTGCTTTCCCACCTCGAACGGGGCACGTACCCGGTTGAAGAGCAGCCCTTCTGGTGCTTCGACATCGCATATGCCGGCTTCGTGACCGACCCGATCTCGCGGGTGCAGGTCGATGCCGACAAGGCGTACCGCGTCAACGCCGCCAACGTCGCGTTCATGAACGTTCGTTTCACCCAAGAGACCCCAACCGCTCGCGTTATCGACAGGTACTGCGAAGGTGGCGAATCGTCGCGGACGCTGCCGTTGATTGATGACAATGACTTCAACGACAGTTCGACTGCTTCGATGTTCGGGCAGGACGCGGACCCCGTTGGTGGCCCGTCGGCGTCGCTGAGTCCAGGGCAGATTGCGTTTGTTCGGCAAGGCGGAGTGTGGCGGTCGCAGGGAAGTAGTACCCGCAGCTTCCGCACCGATGGCGGGGACTTCTCGTTCTCCGAAGACCGCACCGTGACGGTGACGTGGGATCTGACGACCTCAAGTCCCACCCAGTTCTGTGAGCTTCCGACGCGCAAGTCGCTGAAGAACAAGTCACTCAAGATCGCAAAGAAGCAGCTCAAGCGCGCGGGCTTCCGCGCTGGCAAGGTCGGAAAGGTGCGCGCCTCCGGAGTTAGGAAGGGCCGCGTTAGTGACGTGGCGGCCCGCAACTACGGCCACCAGAACGTCCGAACCGCGATGTGTGGCAGCAAGGTCGGGATTTGGGTCAAGCGCTAGACACGCTTCTCTCTCGATTTAGGACGTAGGGCGAAATTGCCGAGCATCGGCAAGATCATTGCGCGAGACTTGGGTGCAACCGCTCTAGGAGGTTTCGTTGCCGAAGATCGTAGATCACGAACAGCGCCGCCAGTTGATTGTCGACGGCATGTGGAAGATCGTTCAACGCGATGGATTCAAGGCTGTTTCGGTGCGTTCGGTTGCCGCCGAGGTCGGGCTATCAAAGAGCACCATCGCGCACTATTTCAACAGTCAAGACGAGATTCTCGCGGTTGCGGTGCAGCAGCAGATCGAGGTCAACAACCGTCAGTTCCATGCGCTTGACATGCGCAGTTGCACGCCCGAGATCGCGGTGAAGGCGATGTTGGTAGCGATCCCCACCACGCCGAAGCAACGTCGGCAGTCGCAGGTCTGGCTAGCGCTACTTGAGCATTCCGGATCGAGTGCACAAATTGCGGAAACCTTGGGCTACCTGAACAGCGAGATCCGCGCGGCCCTGGGAGTGCTGCTCACGGCACTTGCGCAGAACGGCTACGTGGCCAAAGGGCGCGATCTTGATGCCGAAGCGGTCAAACTCCATGGGCTCATCGACGGACTTTCGGTGCAAAGTTTGACGGACCCCAAGGGTACGAGTCCGTCCGCGATCGAGAAGGCCGTTGCGATGGCTGTCGCAGACCTTGGATCAAGCCCGAGCTAGGTAGCTTCGGTATGGCTGGACCCGCATTCTCTTGTTACATCTCAACCTCGGGCTTGAGTTCGGCAAATCCAACACGACGGTGACTTCGCAGCCACAAGGTGGAAGCGGAGAGCACGATCGCGAGCATCGCCAGCAAAATCGTCGTGGAGCGGAGCACTGGGGCAAGGTCGGCGTCGACCAAGAGATGGCGAACTCCGGTGACAGCGTACGTCATCGGCAGGTAGGGGCTGATCGCCTGGAAGAACGGTGGTGACATCTCGATCGGATAGGTGCCGCCACACGAGCACAACTGCAGCATGAGCAGGATGAGCGCAACCAGTTTTCCTGAGATCCCCAACACCAGATTGAGTAGCTGGATGATCGCCGCGTACGTCCCGCCAACGAGTACCAAGAAAGGAACGAGCAACGCCAGATCCGGCAAGTTCGGAGAAATTCCG
>CAUJEJ010000174.1 GCA_963169255.1 Actinomycetota bacterium
GCAGATGGTGGTAGCGGCGGAAATCCCGCTGGGACGGATGGAACGACCGGAATCCTCGCGTACGGATACGGCGGTGTCGGAACTGGCGGTACTCAGAGCGCGGGCGGCGTTGCGGGTTCTGCCACCGGGTCAGCGGGCAACGCTGGGACGGCCGGCTCCCTAGCCGTTGGTGGAACGGGCGGCGCGTACTCCGGTGCCCCACGAGGTGGATCTGGTGGAGGCGGCGGCTATTACGGCGGTGGCGGAGGTGGCGCCGGCAACGGAACGATCTCGCTGGCACATTCAGTCAAGGGAGCGGGCGGACCGGGCGGTGGCGGTTCAAGCTACGTCAACACCACAATCGTCCCAACCGCAGCGACCGCGCCTACCTTCTCCACCGGGGCACAAGCGGGCGACGGTCAGATTGTGATCCAGGCGCTCGGCGCACCAGCCATGGGCCCAGCGGCGGTGTCAGATGTGCTTGCCGATTCGGTGGGTTTCCACGGCCAGGCATCGACGTTGAACACGCCCATCACCAACACCTACTTCAAGTATTCGAAGAATTCTGGGGCCGTTGATTCCGGAACCATGGTCAGCGCCTCGCCGACGACCAAGGCAACGGGCTTGCTGAACTTCTCGGGCACAGCGTCGGGGCTTGATTCGGATACGACGTACTACTACAAGGCATATGCGGTTTCTGCAGCTGGAACCAACGCGACCGCGCAGGGCTCGTTCACCACAAGTGGAGAGCCGACCGTCACCACGGGTGGAGCCACCTTCGCGGATGAAGATTCCGTCGTCGTTGGTGGCACGGTCAACAACGAGGGCGACGTAAACGGTTCCACAGCGAAGGTCTTCTATTCAACATCCTCGGCGACTGTGGCAAGTGGTGGCGGGAGTTCGGTCACAAGCGCGGCAAGTCCCATCATGGGTAGCACGAATTTCGTCGACGAAATTCCGATCACCGGGTTGCAGTCAGCCACGACGTACTACTACCGCCTACAGGCCAGCAACAGCAGCGGCACGGGATTCGGCGCGATCAAGTCGTTCCAAACAACCTCGGGCGCCGCGAACGTGGCGGCGACATTCCCCAAGAATGCGGTCGGAAACCGGGTTGCGACCTACTCCGCGAGTGTGTCGGCATTTGGTGGTGGGCCGCTCTCGGGCTCTGTGGTCTTCCAGGGGACTGACCCGCTGAATCGACCGATCACAGTGTGTACCGCGCGGTTGGCAAATGGTTCCGGATCGTGCGCGGGTGCGGTTCCGACGGGTTCCTCAATCATCGACGCGAAGTTCAACAACGGGACCTACGTTGGCGACTCAGGTGCAGTGACGGTTGTTGCGGCCGGTGTTTCGATCAAGGTCGACAACGTGCGTGGCAAGGGATCAAATCGGAAGGTCAACGTTTCCGGCAAGACCGCGGGCAACAAGCAAAAGGTCACGATCTACCGCGTGAAGTCGGGTAAGAAGAAAGAAATCGGCACGGCCAAGAGCAACGGCAAGGGCACCTGGGCGAAGTCGAACCTCGCGCTCGGTGTGAGCGGCAAGGTCAAGGTGTTTGCTCAGGTCAAGCAGTACAAGTCAACGAAGGTGCTCGTGTGAAAGAACCGGTGCTACCGGTTCTTTCCCGGCACCCACAAGACGTCGCCGACGTCTGAGTTCGCATACCGGCCGAGGATGAACAACAAATCGGAGAGTCGGTTGAGGTACCTAGCTGGCAGCGGGCTGACCGTGTCTGGGTACTCATCGCAGGCCGCCCACGCTGATCGTTCGGCTCGGCGGGTGGTTGTCCGCGCGACGTGCAACAGTGCCGCGCCGGGTGTACCTCCAGGCAAGATGAAGCTCCGCAGGGGTTCGAGGTTCGCGTTGTAGTGGTCACAGGCTTCTTCGAGTCGCACGATGTAGTCAGCCTCGACGCGCAGGGCCGTGGCCGGGGCGTCGGAGTTGGCTTCGTCCTCGCCGATCGGCGTACATAGGTCCGCTCCGACGTCGAACAGATCGTGCTGAATTCGGGTCAGGGTGGTCACCACGTCATCGGGCAAATCGCCGAGAGTGAGCGCCACGCCGATTGCTGAGTTTGCTTCATCGACGTCGGCGTACGCGATGAGTCGAGAGTCGGTTTTACGGGTCCGAGAGAAGTCGCCGAGTGCCGTTGTTCCGTCGTCGCCGGTGCGGGTGTAGATCCGGGTGAGGTTGACCATCTATTCAGCGTAGTCGCAGGCCATTTTGGGCGTATCCTCACCGCTTGTGGACGCGTTTGAAGTAACTGGTGGCAATCCGCTGTCTGGCTCGGTGTTAGTGACGGGTGCGAAGAACAGCGTGCTCAAGTTGATGGCCGCCGCGCTGCTCGCGCCAGGTACGAGCACGATTACGGCAGTCCCCGACATCTTGGACGTTTCGGTGATGGCGGAGCTCTTGCGGCGCCTCGGATGCGAAGTTGAGCACGACCGTGAAGCGGCAGTGTTGGTGATCTCGGTGCCCGAGGTGCTCCATCATCAGGCTGACTACGACCTCGTTCGTCGAATGAGGGCATCGATCTGTGTCCTCGGTCCGCTCATCGCTCGCTGCAACCGGGCCGAAGTTGCCGTGCCCGGCGGCGATGCGATCGGTTCCCGAGGGCTCGATCTGCACATCGCGGGGCTCAACCGGTTAGGCGTTGACGTCCACAACCAACACGGGTACCTCATCGCGACCGCCCACGATCGGATGCAGGGTGCAAACATCTGGCTCGATTTCCCCAGTGTTGGCGCAACCGAGAACCTCCTGACGGCCGCAGTGCTTGCCAAGGGCACCACCGTTATTGACAACGCTCCTCGCGAACCCGAGATCGTTGACCTCTGCAACATGCTCGTTGCGATGGGCGCGAACGTTGGGGGTATTGGTACCGCGACGTTGGAAATCGATGGGGTGGACCGACTGTCGCCGGTAACCCACCAGACTGTTCCGGACCGAATTGTGGCCGGGACCTGGGCGGTTGCCGCAGCCATCACTGCGGGCGATGTCCACGTGAAGAATGGCCGTGCTGGAGACCTCGAGATCGCGCTCGACAAGCTGGTAACTGCGGGCGCCCACGTTGACGTCGGCAGCGACGGCTTCCGGGTGACGATGACGGATCGGCCCAAGGCGGTTGACGTCGTGACGCTGCCGTACCCCGGTTTTCCCACAGATCTTCAGCCGCAGTTCATCGCGCTCAACTCCATCGCCACCGGTGCTGCAATGGTGACGGAGAACCTGTTCGAGGCTCGCTTTCGATTTGTCCAAGAACTCCATCGCCTCGGCGCCGACGTTCGCACGGATGGCCATCACGCGTTGGTCCGAGGGACCGAGGGTCTATCAGGTGCCCCCGTTGAAGCCACAGATGTCCGGGCAGGTGCTGGCCTGGTACTCGCGGGTCTCGTCGCTGATGGCGTCACCACCGTGTACGACGTCTCGCACATTGATCGCGGGTATGCCAACTTCGTTGAGGACCTCACAGGCCTCGGAGGCAAGATCCGCCGTATTGAGGTCTAGGTGCTGCACGTGCACCCAGTGGCCGGGAGGTGCGAGCCGACGATTTAGGGTTCAGCACTATGGCTGAGAAGATTGCAATTGTTGGTGCAGGGCTCATGGGGTCGGGAATCGCGCAGGTATCGGCGGTCGGTGGTTACGACGTCACCTTGCGCGACGTGACTGACGAAGCGCTTGCCCGCGGCGTCGCTGGTATCGAGAAGTCTCTGCGAAGGTTCGCGCAAAAGGGTGCCATTAGCGAGAGTGATGTTGACGCCGCACTCAACCGCATCACCACAACGACAGATCTTGGCGCAGCTGCCGAGGCCGACATCGTGGTGGAAGCAATCTTTGAGAACGTCGATGTGAAGAAGGAACTCTTCATCGAACTCGACCGCATCTGTAAACCAGATGCACTGCTCGCAACCAACACTTCGGCGATTCCGATTACGACGATTGCAGCAGTCACCTCACGGCCGGAGTCGGTTGTCGGCACACACTTCTTCTCGCCGGTGCCAATGATGAAGCTCGTTGAACTTGTGCGCGGCTATAAGACGTCTGATGAAGCACTCGCTCGTGGTCGTGAATTTGCCGAGAACGTGGGCAAGACGGTCGTGGTCGTGAATCGCGATGTTGCAGGCTTCGTCACCACTCGACTCATCACGTTGTTGTGCATGGAAGCTGTCCGCCTCGTGGAGACCGGAATCATGTCGGCAGAAGACGTCGACATTGCCTGCCGATACGCGTTCGGCCATCCGATGGGTCCGTTGCAGACTGCCGACCTCACCGGCCTGGACATCCTCACGAACGCTTCGGCGAACGTGTACGCGGACACGCAGAACGAAGCATGGTCGCCGCCGGAACTGATCCGCCGAATGGTCGCGGCCGGAGAGCTCGGTCGAAAGGCTGGCAAGGGCTTCTACGAGTACGAATAGTCAAGGGTTTGCGCTGGCGTCAAAGGGATTCGTCCAACGCAGGGTGATTGGTGACCTGGCTCACCGGTTACCCTGAATGTCATGGCTGACTCTGATTCCCAGGCAACTACTCGTCGGACAAAAGATCGCCCGTGGTTGATGCGGACGTACGCGGGCCACTCGTCCGCAATTGAATCCAACAAGCTGTACCGGATGAACCTGGCGAAGGGGCAGACCGGGCTATCGGTCGCCTTTGATCTGCCAACCCAGACTGGCTACGACCCGGACAGCGACCTCGCCCGCGGTGAGGTCGGCAAGGTTGGTGTGCCGGTTGCACATCTCGGCCACATGCGTGAGTTGTTCGACGGTATCCCGCTTGGCGAGATGAACACAGCGATGACGATCAATGCCACTGCAATGTGGCTGCTCGCGCTGTATCAGACGGTCGCCGAAGAACAAGGGGCGACGCCGGACCAGCTCCAGGGGACCACTCAGAACGACATCATCAAGGAATACCTATCTCGCGGGACGTACGTGTTCCCGCCCGGACCCTCGCTGCGGCTGATCACCGACATGGTTGCGTACACGGTCAACACGATTCCCAAGTGGAATCCGATCAACATCTGCAGCTATCACTTGCAAGAGGCCGGTGCGACTCCGGTGCAAGAGATCGCCTACGCAATGAGCACGGCGATCGCTGTGCTGGATGCGGTCCGCGATTCAGGTCAGGTGCCTGCCGACCGATTCGGTGAGGTTGTTGCTCGGATCTCGTTCTTCGTGAACGCTGGCGTGCGTTTTGTTGAAGAGATGTGCAAGATGCGTGCGTTCGTTCAACTCTGGGATGAGTTGACGCTTGAGCGCTACGGCGTCACGGATGCCAAGCAGCGTCGATTCCGCTACGGCGTCCAGGTCAATTCGCTTGGTTTGACCGAAGCGCAGCCGGAGAACAACGTCCAGCGGATCGTGCTTGAGATGCTCGCGGTGACGCTGTCCAAGGATGCCCGCGCTCGCGCGATCCAACTGCCTGCGTGGAATGAAGCGCTCGGCCTGCCGCGGCCGTGGGACCAGCAGTGGTCACTGCGGATTCAGCAGGTACTCGCATACGAATCTGACCTGCTCGAGTACGGCGACATCTTCGAGGGTTCGAAGGTCATCGATGCCAAGGTTGCTCAACTCGTTGCGGATTCGCGCGAGGAAATCGATCGTGTGCAGGCGATGGGTGGTGCGGTTGCTGCTGTCGAGAGCGGCTACATGAAGCAATCGCTCGTCGCGTCGCATGCCGCCCGTCGAGCCAGCATTGAAGCCGGCGACGACATCGTGGTGGGCCTGAACAAGTTCACGACAACGGAAGAAAACCCGCTGACGTCGGACTTGGAAACTGCCATCATGACGGTTGATGCGGCAGTGGAAGCGAACCAGATCGCCTCGATCAAGGAATGGCGTGAAGGACGTGACAACGATGCCGTTGAGCTCGCGCTGAACCAACTGCGGGACGCAGCCAAGACTGATGACAACCTCGTATCCGCGTCGATCGTCTGCGCCCGCGCAGGCGTGACGACAGGCGAGTGGGCCGGGGCACTGCGTGAGGTGTTCGGGGAATACCGCGCACCTACCGGTGTGACGGGCGTTGTCGGTGTGAGTGAAGCCGGGATCGAACTCACCAAGGTTCGTCAAGCTGTCAAGGAGACCGGCGAAGAGCTCGGGGGACGTGTTCGGTTGCTCGTCGGAAAGCCAGGCCTCGACGGTCACTCGAACGGTGCCGAACAGATCGCTGTTCGTGCGCGTGACGCTGGATTCGAGGTCGTCTATCAGGGGATTCGCCTGACGCCCGAGCAGATCGTGGCAGCAGCCGTCGAAGAGGACGTGCACTGCGTTGGCCTGTCAATCCTGTCTGGCTCACACATGGAACTTGTGCCGGATGTGGTTGCTGGGCTCAAAAAGGCAGGCCTCGACGACGTGCCGGTTGTGGTTGGCGGCATCATTCCGGAGTCAGATGCGGCAGATTTGTTGGCAAACGGCGTCGCTGCAGTCTTCACGCCGAAGGACTACGACGCCACCACAATCATGGCCAAGATTCTCGATCAGATTCGGATTGCGCAGGGCCTGTCCTAGCGGCCTGGTAGTCCGGGCAAAAGCCGTCGCAACTGCTGTAAGCGTCGGCAAGAACCAGAGCTCTTCGGACTTCCAATAGAGAAGAACTACGGTGCGGTAGCAACCCGTTCGGTCGGTTGGCCGG
>CAUJEJ010000175.1 GCA_963169255.1 Actinomycetota bacterium
TATTCGTCGAGCTCGTTCATGACTCCGTCAACGGACTCACGATCAAGGGTCTTGGTGTTGGCATCGAGCTTCTTTTCTGCCCAGGTGTCTGGGACCTGCTTAACGCAGACTGCGATCTTCATGGTCGAGTCACGACCTCCAGGTACTTCGCTGCGCCTCGCGGCTACAGGAATCCGACAGTTGAACTGCTTCGAAGAAGGTTACCCGCGGGTAACTCCCGGAACCTCACAGACCCCTATCGTTTCGTCCGTGAGCATGCAACGGCCGTTGCATGCTGCACTACGAACCTGAGGGAAGACATGCGAATTCTGCACGTGTCATGGGAATACCCGCCCCTGCTTTACGGCGGCTTGGGCCGCCACGTTCATGCGCTTGCGCAGGAGCAAGCACGAGCCGGACACAGCGTCACCGTCCTGACGCAGCTCCCACCCGGAACCCTCGAGGATGAGGTCGTCAACGGCGTTCGGATCATTCGAATCCCTGCGCCCCAACCGCAAGCACCAAGGGAACCGACCGAACTCGTTGAATGGGTCACGGGTCTCAATTTCGCTATGGCGGCCGCGGCAGCGAGGGTTGTCGAGGCGGTCGAACCGGACGTGATTCACGCCCATGACTGGGTCGTGTCTGGTGCCGCCAATGCGCTGCGATTGGCCGCTGGCGTTCCGCTCGTCACCACGATTCACGCGACCGAAGCCGGGCGACACCAGGGGTGGATTCACGGCACTGTTTCGACCACCATCCACCAACGCGAATTCCAGTTGACCAATCTGTCGCAGCGAGTGATCGCGTGTTCGCAGCGAATGCGCGATGCCGTCATCACCTTGTTTGGCTCCTCCCCCTCAGCTGTTGACGTAATTCCTAACGGGATCAACGTCGCCGAATGGGCGGTCGCCGAGGAAGACGTCGAAGTTGCCCGTCAGCGCTGGTCAGCCCACGAGAACCTCGTCGTGTTCGTCGGGCGACTGGAATGGGAGAAGGGTGTTCAAACACTCATCGACGCGATGCCGCTGCTTGCCACTGCACACGTCCACCTCGTTATCGCCGGAACTGGAAGCTACGAGGCTGCACTGGTCGAGCAGACGCACGAACTGATCGATGCCGGGATCATCACAATCACTGGATGGCTACCTGCGCAGGAACTGCACGCTCTGCAAGCTGCGGCGGACGTCATTGTCGTGCCTAGCCGGTATGAGCCGTTCGGACTCGTGGCATTAGAGGCCGGGGCGCTCGACGTACCGGTCGTCGTGGCCAACACTGGTGGGCTCAGTGACGTCGTTGATGACGGTGCTGCGGGGTTCATGTTCGAATCGGGTAACGCTGCCGCGCTGGCGCGCGCGATGGATGAAGCCCTCGGCGATCGCCTTGAAGCCGGACGCCGAGTGGCCGAGATGCGGTCGCGACTCGAAACCATCTACCGGTGGGACACGATCGCTGCAAGCACCGTCGACACTTACACCGCAGCCATCGCCGACGCTGCGCAGTCGCCGCGCCCTGACGAGGTGCCCGCACCCACGATCCCGGATCGCAACCTGCTCGGGCTCGCTCCCTAATTTCCGTGCAGTCGTCAGTACTTGAACCCGGTCACGCACACGGTCGCAAATAGCCTCTCAGGCACAACCCGTTCCAGGACGCGAGTGTCAAAGTCAGAGAGTTTCGAACGGCCTTGATTCAGGAAGCTCGCGCCACCGCGACCGAGATTGCGCTCTCCCATCGCCGCCTCGAATGCTCGCGCAGGAATATCGAACCAACGTGACGTTAGATCCTCGGTGACGGTCTCGACATCAACCGCACCCGCCCGAACTGCGACTTTTCGCAGCTCGGCGGGAGCGAACCTATGAACATCGACGACATCGCGCAGCTGAGCCGCTCTCGCCGCCCCGTTTGCAGCGGGTGATGAATTCAGTCGCGGACCCACCCATGGCACGCTCGCCGCACCCGACTTGACCCAATCGCCAGCGCGCGAGAGCCGACGTCCAACGGCTTCGCCGCTGCCCGTGGGTTCACCGCAGAACACAAACCGACCGCCCGGTCGCAACACCCGCAAGGCCTCGCGTAACGCCTGCTCGACATCGGGAATCCGATGCAACACTGCGTGCCCGATGACCAGATCAAATTCGCCAGCACCGTATGGAACCTTCTCGGCGTCAGCTACCCGGCCCTCAACCTCGACACCCAAACCCCGTGCGTTGCGAACCGCTACCTCGACCATGCCGGGCGAAATGTCAGACACCACCGCGGATTTCATCACGCCAGCACGCTGCAGGTTGAGTGTGAAGAATCCCGTTCCGCAGCCAACTTCTAGGGAACGGGCGTACGGCCAGCCCGAATCCCCCGCAGCGTGTACAAAGCGATCCTTGGCGTACTTCACGACCCGTTCGTCGTAGCGAATCGACCACTTTGGGTCGTACGTTGATGCTTCCCAATCGTGGTACAACAGATTGGCCATGCGAGGGTCGTTCCAGGCTTGCGCCATCATCTCGGCGGAAACGTCCGGATCGACCGACATCTCAGCGCCCTTCGAAGGTCGCCTTGCCAGGGCCATTGGCGACGAACGAATCCATGCCGGTCTTCTGGTCATTGGTCGCGAACAATTGCGCGAACTCCATACGTTCGATCTCCAGGCCTGTGTTGAGGTCAACCTCAAGGCCTCGGTTGATTGCGTTCTTGGCCGCCCTCAGCGCGAGGGCCGGACCCTTAGCCAACGTAGCTGCCAACGTGAGCGCCTCGTCGTAGACCGACTCGGGCGCAACCACGCGGTCAACTAGCCCGATACGCAGAGCCTCCTGTGCATCGACAAAGCGACCGGTGAAGATCATCTCTTTCGCCCGCGACGGACCTACTAGGCGCGGCAGCCGTTGAGTCCCGCCCGCTCCGGGAATGATGCCCAACAGGATCTCGGGCAGACCCAGCTTCGCGTTCTCGCCCACTATGCGCAGGTCAGCGCAGAGTGCGAGTTCCAGCCCTCCGCCGAGCGCGTAACCGGTAACGGCCGCGATCACCGGCTTCGGGATCCTTGCGACCGCGTCAAATGCCTCGGTCAGCTGCGCGGTCCGCTCAATCGCGGTGAGATGGTCCCAATCGGCCATCTCTTTGACGTCAGCTCCGGCAGCAAACACCTTCGGTCCGCCGTAGAGCACCACCGCTGCGACGTCGCGGCGAACGGATACTTCCGCGGCGGCTGCCTTGAATGCAGCTTGAACAGTTGTACTCAAGGCGTTCATCGGCGGGCGATTCAGTTGAATGGTTGCGACGCCATCATCAACTGAAAGCAGGACAGGCTCGTTGGAGTCTTCAGTCACCGGTGAAGGCTAACTCTCACGAGTCCTGGACCCGCCGACCGGGCTGCTATGCACCAATCGAACGCACGAAACTCGCGGTGCACGCCAATTTCGGTTGGGTCGTAATGCAGACTGTTGTCTCGTGTCGTTTGACGTCTGGATCGCGATCGGTGGACTCTTCGCCGGAATAGTCGTGGGTCTTACCGGAATGGGCGGCGCCGCAATCGTCACACCCATGCTCATCTTCATCTTCGGTGTACCGCCCGCCGTGGCCGTTTCAACCGACGTTGTATCTGCAGCGAGTATGAAGCCGGTCGGCGCGGCCGTGCACCTTCAACGTCGCACACCGCATATGCGGATTGTCCTGTGGCTGTGTGTCGGCTCGATCCCTGGCGTGATCCTCGGAAGCCTAGTTTTTGCCCAAATCTCAACCATCAGCAACGGCGGCGAGATCCTCAAGCATTTCGTGGGGTTCGTCCTCCTCCTTAGCGTTGCGGTATCGGTGCTGCGACTGAGGTTGCGCCGCTTCCGATCAACTGACCCGAACGGGTCCGTCTCGCTAACCACCAACCGCAAGATCCTGGTGGTGATTGCTGGTTTGTTCGTCGGAGTGCTCGTTGGCATTACCTCAGTCGGATCCGGCACGTTGATCGCGGCGAGCCTGGTGCTGCTGTTCCCCGCGATGTACCCGCGCCGACTGGTCGGCACTGACCTCGTGCAAGCGGTTCCGATGCTGGTGGTTGGCGCGCTGATTCACTGGGGTGTTGGCGATATCGATCTGGCTGTCCTGATTCCGCTACTCGTTGGTCAGATTCCCGGCGTCTGGCTTGGCGCGCGCATCTCGAGTCGGTACGACGGTCAGGCGTTACGAATCTTGCTACTCGTCCTAATCGGGGCATCCGGGCTCGCACTGATCGGGTTGCCCGCAATGTGGGTCGGCATCATCGTCGCCGTCGCGAGCTTGGTCGTGGGCGTACCGATTCTGCGCCAGTCAATCTCGGACCGCCGCGCCGAAGCGGAGGATCAGTCTGCCGAAGCCGAGGATCAGTCTGATGAGTCGCTTCCAACTCCCACGGACGCATCGGCTGCGCAGCCTGCGACCAAGGAAGCGGATCCCCGCCAATAGCAGCAACCCGCCCTTGTGTGCATCGCACATGGGTGGTTTGGATAGGCACTGAAGCACCAAACAAGGCAGACTCTCGAGAGGTGCAACCGCGACAACTCCTGGGAAACCAGAGAGGAGATCTACTTTCATGACACACGTAGTTCCCCCGAAGGTCGCTTGGCCCGGATCCTGGGAGCCCCTCGGCGTCACCGCGGACGAAAAGGGCGTCAACGTAGCAATTTGGGCCGAAGGCGCGCAGCGTGTGGAGTTCTGTGTCATCAGCGATGACGGCACGGAGGACCGGGTCCAACTCGCCGAGAACACGTTCCACGTGTTCCACGGCTATGTCCCGGGCATCAAGGTGGGTACGCGGTACGGATTCCGAGTTCACGGACCGTGGGATCCTTCGAATGGGCTCCGATTCAATCCAGACAAGTTGCTATTGGACCCCTATGCCCGCGCTATTGACGGGCAGATCGAACTTGGGCCAGCGATCTACGGCCATGTTGGCCTCAACGACTTGGAGCGCAGCGACATCGATTCGGCGGGTTCAATGCCGCTGTCGGTCGTGGTCCGCGACGATTTCGACTGGGACGGTGACCACCCACTACGTACCAAGTGGTCCGACACGGTGATCTACGAGATGCACGTCAAGGGCTTCACCAAGCAACATCCCGACGTGCCCGAGGCCCTACGTGGAACCTACGCCGGGCTCGCCCAACCGGCCGCGATCGAACACCTCCAACGCCTCGGCATCAGCGCCGTCGAGCTACTACCCGTGCACCACTTCATTGACGAATCATTCCTGCTAGAACGAGGTTTCACCAACTACTGGGGCTACAACTCGATCGGGTACTTCGCCCCACACGGCGCGTACAGCGCGGCCGGAACCCGTGGCGGCCAAGTCCGCGAGTTCAAAGAGATGGTCAAGGCGCTCCACAATGCGGGAATCGAAGTCATCCTCGATGTGGTCTACAACCACACCGCCGAGGGCAATCAGCTTGGCCCGACCCTGAGCTTTCGCGGTGCTGCGAATCGGCCTTACTACAAGCTCGGTGCAGATGACGCGCGCTACTACGCGGACTACACGGGGTGCGGGAACACCCTCGACGCGTCTTCACCAAAAGTGTTGCAGCTGATCATGGATTCGCTGCGCTACTGGGTTGAAGAAATGCACGTAGATGGATTCCGGTTCGATCTAGCCAGCGCGCTCGCGCGTTCATTCCATGACGTCGACATGCTGTCGGCGTTCTTGACCACGATGAGCCAAGATCCCGTGTTGCGTAGAGTCAAACTGATCGCCGAACCATGGGATATCGGTTCCGGCGGCTACCAAGTCGGCGAGTTCCCGCCGTTGTGGACTGAGTGGAACGACAAGTACCGAGATTGTTTGCGGGACTGGTGGCGAAGCGAAGCCGGTGTGGGCGAACTTGGGTGGCGGATGTCAGGTTCTGCTGACCTTTACTCATCTGAGGGCCGGCGCCCCTACTCTTCGATCAACTTCGTGACTGCACACGATGGGTACACGCTGCGCGACTTGGTGACCTACCAAGAGAAGCACAACGAAGCCAACGGCGAAGACAACCGAGACGGCAACGACCACAACCGGTCGTGGAACTCCGGTATCGAGGGTGAGACTGATGACCCAGCGATCGTCGAACTGCGACGACGCCGAATCCGTGACCTGCTCACCACGCTACTTCTCGCGAGCGGAACCCCGATGCTCGTCGCTGGCGACGAGATGGGTCGAACTCAGCGTGGCAACAACAACGCGTATTGCCAAGACAGCGACATCTCGTGGATCGACTGGGACCTCGCGGACTGGCAACGAGAGCTCTTCGAATTCACCCGGACCCTCTTGACGATCCGACGCGAACATGGCGTGTTTAAGCAGCGCTACTTCTTCCAGGGGGAACCGGTTCGCGAGGGTGGCCCCGAGGACCTCGCATGGTTCGCACCCGATGGCCAGCTGGCAACCGGTGACGTCTGGTCTGATGGCAACACTCGGGCGATCGGGATGTACCTGGCGGGAAACCTTCGGTCGCGCACTTCCGATGGCCGACCGCAACATGATTCGTCGTTCTTGTTACTGATGAATGCTGGGCATGAACCGGTGAACTTCACTCTCCCCGGGCGGCCCTACGGTCAGCTGTACCGGAGCATCTTGAGCACCAGTGACGCGATTCCGGTGCTCGCTCACGTTGAGAACCACGAAGGTGACGTGCTGACGCTGCCAGCCTTCGGTGCGAACCTTCTCGAGGTAACGAAGCACTAAGTGCGGGTGAAGCCGTGAACGGACATTCAATGTCATGAGGGATCGGACATCGGTCTCACGGATTCGGGCGCATTTGGGTAATGGCCACGTTTTCGCCCACCCGGTTCGCTCCCTGTCACGTCCTGTATGTGGAGGCACCCAACTTCGGCGAGAAGCCCTCGATTGTCAGCGGCTCCAAAGATGACGGTGCCATTGGCTGCTTCGCGCTGTGGAGGCACTGCGGGGCTTGTCACCGCCCGTCGTGCAGGTGTGGCAATCGTCCCCGACGTCCCTGCGGGGCTTCTCTCGGTGAGAAGATCTGGATCTACCGGGAGGTCTTTCGAACGTGTGCGTCAAGCAAGATGACCAAATGCAGTCCTCCACAGCGGTGGTCAACTCAACGAGCCGCGCAAGGGTTCTAGCTGTGTTCCTTCCTGCATGTGGATTTACCGCGCTGATGATACTTCTCGTGCTCGCATTCGCGTGGACACTGAGTAAGCCCGGCACCGGCTTCTTTGGCTCCTACCTGGTGTTGGGTTCTGTATTGCTTGTGCCCGCATCGCTGATTGCAGTTGTAGTTTTCGGCCTCGCCCTGCCTCGCGGAAATAGGCTGTTGGGGGTCGCGCCCATCGTTGTTGCCATTGGGGCGATGTCTTTGTGGGCCGTGACTTGGGTGACGCAGTGGCCTCTGGATGTTCGCTTCGCAGCGAGCGAATCCGACTTTCAGGCGGTTGTTGAACAGATAGATCCAGCCGCACTGCAACACCTTGTGGCGGATGGCTGGGGAGACCCTGTGGCAGTGCCTAGGAGGATCGGCACCTACGAGATCAGCAACGCCTCGGTGGTTCACGGAGGGGTGATCTTCTATGAAGCGCATGGAAACTTCTTTGACGATGCGGGTTTCGCCTACCTGCCGCAGGGGCCGACTGATGACTTGGCAAACGGGGGGTTCGAATCGCCACAATGGCGGCATTTGCGTGGTCCTTGGTACTCCTGGACCGCCAGCTGGTAACCGCAAGCGGTAAGACGCTAGCCCACGTGACCAAACAGAGGTGTTGGTTCATCGCCACCAGAGATCGGGCCACAACCCGACGTTTCCCGGAGTGACAGCGTAGGGAGCAGCGTTCTGTCTGCTTGGCTTAGGTCATGGAAGAACGTGGGCGTGTTTGGATTGCTTGGATCCCTGACGAGGTGGACGGGCAATCTCGCGGACATTACTGGTGTAGTTGGCAAAGGACCAACGCCGAGATGGAGACTGGCCCCGACGTTCAGGGGCTTGTTGACGCACTTTCTTGGGCTCGCGTGCGATCCACAGACATAGTCGTCCGGCCCCATTGGGATCACGACCAGCACTACTGGTCTGGACCGGGTCCAGTCCCTGATTCAGAATGGATTGCCGGTCGACTGGCCACTGGGTAGGTATCCCGCCGCGCCGACGGGTCTGGATTCCCTCTGGCGCCCAAAACTGGACGTTTGAGCGCAGCAAGAACCGCGATGGGCATCAGGGCGAGAGCCATACGGGTACGCGAGGCCGGCCTAGATAAACTGCTTCGCTCATTCGGAACGCACCGACAACCCATCGTGCGAGAGGAGCAGCCTTGTCTGACGACAAAGACGTACGCCGGATGCCCTTGTCACTTCGCGGCGCAGTGCAAATTGATGGCGACGGCTTCGATTTTCGCGTAGATGGTCACGGTTTCACCTGGTCGTACCCCGAGCGATTGCCGGGCAAGCCGCGAAAGATCCGGCGCGACATAGCAGTGCTATACGTCGGCGACGAAGCAGAAAAGCAGGCATTGCTACTCGGTGAACCCGACATCTTCTTTACCGCCGACGGCTACCGTCTAGCGCCGCTTGTGTGAGTGCGACTCGCGAAAGTTCACCCGTCACGACTGCGGGAGCTAACAACTGGCGCTTGGGACATGCGGTCGTTGTCGACGAATTTCGCGGATTGACGGAAGTGGCGTTATGAGGCTAAGTATTTCTCCAGTGCCTCGCGAGCGATCTCAGACGGTTTGACTCCTCGGGCCTTCGCGCGTTTTGCGAGTTCCTGCTTGATCTTTGGTGTCACTCTCACGGTGACTTGCGGAGATCGGCTGGCCTTGCCCGTGAGTGAGCGCCTCCCGCGCTTGCCAGCTTGGCTGAGGACTTCTTTCGCGATCTGGTCGGCACGGGAGGGGGTAATCCGGGTGCCGTCTTCGTCGTAGAACTCTTCAGCGTCCAGGTTAATGTCTGGGCCAAGGACGTACTTCGTTCCGTTCATCACTGAACTCCCTTCTGTCGCAGTGCGTGAGGCATGCAGTGGAAGACCACGATCTGGGCATCATCTTCGACTGTGATGATCTCCAGTTCGACACCTCGGCTATCCCTTTCCAGCCAGTCGGTCCGGTTGCGCATTGTGAAGATCGGCTTGTGATTGTTCATCACCCACAGGGCGTGAGCCTTGCCAATCTTTTTCCGCCCGGGCGGCTTGAGTGAACCGGACTGGCTTGCTGGTCATCAAACTGAGTATGCCGCGTCCTATCCATTTATGCAATGCCTTAATCATTGGTGGTTTGTGTCGATGCTCTGACTATGTCGAATAACATTGGATATGCCAGAGTCTCAACGACCGATCAATCCACTGACTTACAGGTGGATGCGCTAACAGTTGCCGGTTCCGCGAGGATCTTCATTGATCACACCTCCGGAGCCACCACGGACCGCCCTGCCCTCATCTCGTCTCTGGATTACCTCAACTCCGGTGACACTTTGCTGGTGTGGCGCATTGACCGCCTTGAACGCTCGATCACTGACCTGATCAAACTTGTGAGTGATCTTTCGAATAGGGGTATCCAGTTCCGTTCCCCGACCGAGGCGATCGATACCGCGACACCTGGCGGTGAGTTGGTGTTTCACATTTTCGCAGCCCTAGCTCAAATGGAACGTCGTCTGCTCTCGGAACGGACCCGAGCTGGACTCGCAGCCGCCAAGGCACGGGGCCATGTCGGCGGGCGGTCGACCGTGATGACGGTGGAGAAACTAGAAGCCGCCCGCGCCATGCACGCCAACGGCGCGACCTTCACCGTGATCTCGACTGGGCTTGGTATCAGCCGCTCAACCGTCCGCAGAGCACTCGAGAAGCCGACCTGAGGCACATTTTCGGCCGCAAGCATCACGGCGACCGAAAAGGGTGGCACGCGGATTTGAGCGTAGAGTCTTGCGGTTGAGGGAGGGCGTTGTCCGTGAACAACTGAAGGCCTGACGAGATCTGACCAGGATCGACAAGCCGAACCTGGTATGTCATCTTCCCCTCTTCAGGGCGGTGTTTTGGATCGGAAAGCTGCACGATCACAGCCTGACTACTTCGAGCAACTTGGTTAACCAGAGCCGCGTTGGGGGCGCTTCCTACAAACCGCTGGGACCACGATTCGGCGACCTGCATCGTCGTAATCTGGCGGGCTTGGCAGCTTGGTCGATCCGAGAACGCAACTGTTGTTGGCGACACTCCGGTCAGAGTTGCCAGATAGGTGCTGTCACCGGTTTTGGTGAACGTGACGCCAGTGTTCGCGGTCTGAACGAGCATCCACCCACCGGTTTGACTGGTCCTCGGCGATGCCTCACTCGTCGTGGACGGTGAGCCAGTCGTAGCGCAGCCAGTCAATGCGATCAGCCCCGCGGTTGCAGCCACGGCGAGGATGAGGCCGCGTTTCACGATCCAACTATGGGGGTCCCAGTCGCATTCGCGCAAAACCGACGTTTGTCAGCGCAGCCAGAACTTCTCGGTTCTGGATGTGTAGACCCGGCTGCCACGCCGCCCTCTCACGCCTCACCCTGACGGCGGGAGAGTAACTTCGAATTTCGACTCGGTGTAGGGGACTGGGTCTTTGCCGTGGAGTCGGATGGATCCCAGCACGCCCCGATTATCGCGATGCTCGACGAATACTTGGAATGACTGGCCACGGGATTTCCGAGAAGCCCACGCGAGGACTTCAAGGATGTCAGCGCCACTAATCCGATACTCGTCGGACTCCCAAGCGCCGTCCGGGAGAGTCTGCTGCCGCCAGAAATACACCCGGTACGCAGGCGAGTCGTCCTCCCATTCGACGTCTCGCGGATCAACACCAACAATCTCCATCGACTAACCATGGCACCAGACGGTCAGCTTGTCCCGTCTCAACAGCCAGACGTTAACCCGGAGCGCTTAGACGCTCATCCGTGAGTTCAACCACGTACCCGATCAAGTCCGAAAACTGGCCATGCAGTTCCCCAGCGTAAGTGGGGTCCTGTGTTTGTGCTCCAGACGGCAGGGTTGTCATGCTCTTCGATGTGCCGCCCTCCTCAGGTACGAGCAAAATCGACGCAATCCTTCCGGTAACGGTGGGCAGCGTATCGTCGGAATGTTCCTCTCTGACAAGCGTGACCGAAGTTGCCAACTCAACTGGTAGCGACGACAGGTTTAGGGATTCGACTGGCCACCGAATCACGTCGCCGACCGAGAAGGCATAGCCACAGCACACCTGCTGACACTCCCAGACCCACACGCTCACAGCGTCAGCGTATCGCTGCGGACCCCTTCAAATTGCTTGCCTTTTACACGGCGATGATCGCTTCCGGGCAAATTGGACTCGTGGCATTCTGACGCTAGTCCCCGAGAAGGCAGCAACGGACACCGCAATGTTTCCGGAGTTGGGTACTCGGGGATGCCTACTGTCTTGCGTGTTGGTTGCTGGAGCCGACGTGACTACCGGAGACGCGACCTGGGTCTAGTTGCTACCGGGTGGTGGGAGGCGGTTGCCATGGGGTGCCGTCGGCATTGAGGGGAACTGTCTTGGTTTTGTCCCGGTTGGCTGCGTCTTGCGGGAACCACCCGACCCAACCACCGTTGTGCACGGGCACCGTCAGGTAGGACTTGCCGTCCGCTTCGAGGCGAACGGTGGTGACGCCCTCGTCGACGAGGCCCCCGCTGAGCATGTATTCGTCACCCGTGCTCGGCGACTTCCAGTACTGACCCTCCACGGAGGCGATGTCGACGAGTTTGCCAGAGGCCGAGGAACATGCGGCACCGTGACGATCGGTTTTGCCGCCAGAAGGCGCGCCGCGCACGCTAGTGATCAGCGCCCTGCACACGCCCCCGGTGCCGTTGAGCATCGGTGCGGACCAGTACGAGAGCTGCATGCCTTCGGGTCCGGCCCCGCTGGTGATCAGTTCAGCCTTGGCGACATCTATCGGGATTTCCGCAGGCTTCCCCGCATTGCCGAACGCCTCAAGGACTTCAGTCGGTGGAGGTGAAGCTGACACCAGCGTCGCACCGGTCAGCCCAAGCCCTACCCCGGCCAGAACACCCGCTGTTGTGCCCGCAAGAACGGCCCACCTGCTGCGCCTCATATTCACCCACCCCGATCGAGGGTTGGAGCATTTCACCAGTCGGCGGGTTCGGCCGTGAACGACGCGCATCATCGGGGTACCGACGTCGTTAAGCGTTGCCTTCGCTCGCTCAGGGCCAAGTTAGGGACGTCCAGGCACCGTCGGTCTTGCCGCGGGTGGCCTTCTCGCTGCGACCGTCTCCAAGTTTGGCCGCAACTGGACGTTTTTCACCGGACGCTGCCGCCCAAACGCAGGGACGTTCTGCGTCCGAATTGGGTGCGGATTGGATGTCCGTTGACAGAAGCTACCGATTCGCCGCTGCGGACGGCTGCGTCAGATCGATGACAACTTCGTCGTCCGGCGCAGCATCAGGGTCGCGCGCGTCATCGTCGGATTCGCCGTCGTCGAGCTCGTCTTCAGGCTTTGACGACGGCCAGAACAGCATGAGTGCAAAAAGCGTGATTCCGCCAACGACAACAATCGGGCTCTTCACCGCATCCAATGCCCAAGCCATCGGCACATGCGCAATCACAGTCTTATCGACGTCCTCCGGACGATCTGTCCAGGCGTCTGGTTCGGGGTTGTAGTCACCCTTGGTCTTGATCGATCCGTCGGGCGCGATTTCGGTAACCCGGTGAGCAATCGGCGGGAGTTCTTCGCCGGCGACCCACGGCGTCGCCACCACAACGGAGCCAACTGTTGGCTCGACGATGTCTTTGTTGATCGTGAGGACCAGGTCGCCGGGTTGGTAGACCGGGCGCATGGAACCCGTCTTGACCACCGACGCGCCGAGTCCTGTCAAGAGGATCGCGCCAACGATCGCAGCGAGCACGACCCAGAAGCGCATCGCCTTATAAATTCGGTAGGCACGCGAGCGTTGTGCCTGCGCGGGTTCTTCACTCGGTGCGGGCGGCATTGCGGCGAGCTCAGCCCCGCTGGCATCAGTGGATGCTGGCGCGCTTTCGGAAACGATCGACATCTGAGCCTCCTCGGGGGCATCGGCTGTGGTGGGTCTGGTGCGTGAAGCTCAGGTAAGGCGAATGGGCCGAAGTGACGAGATTTCGTCACTTCGGCCCAGCCCTAGTGACTACTGGATGACAATGCCCCAGGTCACCACGTTGTTCGCGTTTGGCGCCTTCGTCAGCTTGACGGTTTCAGCGTCAGCGCCCTTGAAAGCGGAGGTTACGTCTTCGGCACCGTCGCCGATTGCATTGCCTTCAGCGTCGTACGCAACAACCTTGATGGTCTTGCCTTCAACGTTGCTCCAAGCTGCATCACCGACTGGGGTGATCGTCAGGCCCTCAAAGCTGTAGGCGCCCGCTTTGGCATCAAACTTCGGCGTGCCCGCGTTGATCGTGACCTGACCAAAACCCTCGACCTGGTTAGCAGTCCCTGAACCAGCTGCGAAGGAAACCGTCTTGTCGTCCACCGTCAACGTGGTCGCGTAGACGCCGTAGCCAACTGCACCTACGAGTAGTGCCGCTCCGCCAGCTGCAAGCTTCTTCTTGTTGTCCATTGCTATCCCCTTTTGGTCATGGCGAGTCCCGTTGCGCGGTGCGCATTCGCCTAGTGAGTGTTCGTAACGCAATGTCTGATTCGTGCCCTTGCCCTCATCGAAACCGCAGTGTGGTTCGGGGGCCGGGGGGCTTTCTTTCGGACACAGTTGGTATGCCCGCTCCGATGGGGTCGGCAAACCCCAACTGAGTGTCGCTTAGGTCACCCTTAGGTATGAGACCCGCCGGAAATCAAGCAATGTTGAAATAGAACGTGGGTTTGTCATTGCGAGCCGCTTCGCCGGTCAACTTCACGTTCACCTTGTCCTTGGTACCCACTGGCAATTCCGGCAGCGAACCAGCAGAGATTTCGCCGTCTTTGTCGACCACGTTGACCGTGAGGGTCACACCCTCACACTCATTTTCCTGAGAGAACGAAACTTCGATCTCGCGAATCGCCTTGTCTTTGCCCTCCTTGTGAACCTTGGTGTTCTTCACCGAAGACACACACTGGGCGAGGTTCGCTTGGCTCACTGACGTGGCAAAGAATGCGCCCTCATAGCTGACCTTCAAATCCGCCGCGGACGCTCGTGGGCCGAAGGAAATCGATAACACCAGCAGCGCGCACAACACAACGCCAACCGCGACCACTGCGCGACTGGCGTGCGAAAAAGCGACTGCCGAAAACACCCCGAGACCCCCGTCCCCTAGAACTCCCCCTGCGTACTGCTTTTGCCGGGTGCGATCAATCGATCGCACCCGGCAAAAGCAGTTGGTGACTACTGGATGACGATGCCCCAGGTCACGACGTCGTTCGCGTTTGGCGCGGTCGTCAGCTTGACCTTCTCAGCGGATGTTCCGAGGTCGCCGTTCGCGGTTGCAATACCTTCGCCAATTGCCTTGCCCTTTGCGTCATAGGCAACAACTGTGATCGTCTTACCCGCGACGCTCTTCCAGTTCGCGTCATAGACTGGCGTGATCTTCAGCGCGTCAAAGCTGTACGCCTTGGATGTGCCATTGAAGTTGGGCGAGCCAGCATCGATGACTACGCTGCCGAAGCCTTCAACCTGGTTTGCTTCACCGGAGCCTGCGGCAAATGAGACCGTCTTGTCGGTGACTTCAAGGGTCGTGGCGTAAACGCCATATCCGACGGCGCCAACGAGTAGTGCGGCTCCACCGGCTGCGAACTTCTTCTTGTTGTTCATGTGTAATCCCCCTTGGTAGTCAGGTGATTCCCCGCGCATGAGCGCATCACCGTCACTTCGAATGACAACGTAATTGCCTCACCGGTTCCACCCCGCCGTGATCGTGATTGGCGGCGGGGGCCGACGGATAACTTGAGGCTCCTTCGGTATTCCCAGAGTCACACGGGTGCCAAACGTTCACAGCCTGTCAGGCTGATCACACCCCTAAGATCACCCATTCGAGTGGCGGACCGAAGCGAACCCCTACAGTCCGTAGCCATCGGCCCCTGCGACATCTGCCGCTCGCTACCTCCGTCTTCTCGCCTAGATAGGGCAGAGCTAGTGGTTCGAAGGTGCATGGTGAGCCAGGTGGCACTAGCGTTCGAGGGTGGCTGAAGAACTGACGAGTCCGGGCGCTCCAACACCGTCCGCGGAGCGTGCATGGCACGCCCTGCCAAGCCGTAGTCTCACTCCTCCGCCGATCCTGACGGGGCGAATTCCAATCCTTGATGTCGAACCGACAGTCGAGAGTGGTCGGCGCCCAGCGAAGGCAGCCGCGGGCGAACTCATCACGGTGTCAGCGACCGTGTTTCGCGAAGGCCACGACCTCATTGGCGTCGAAGTGGTGCTGCGAGATCCGGCGGGGAACGAGGTCGACTGCTCGCCAATGCACCCAGTCGGCGAGGGAATGGACCGCTGGGAAGGTTCGGTCCGCCCAACTGATCCCGGCGAGTGGTCATTCATCATCCGCGGTTGGGCAGATCCAATCGCCACCTGGCAGCACCGCGCGCAGATCAAGGTTCCGGCCGGAATCGATGTTGAACTCGAACTCATTGAAGGCGCCCAACTGTTCGAACGGGCCGCGACCGCAAGCAACGACTCGGCCAGCAAAGATGCGTACGCCGCCGTTGCCGCGAGCCTGCGATCCACCGCGCTCACAGCCGATGAACGCCTTACCGCGGCGATGACCGACGAGGTGGCCCAAGCACATTCCGATTCACCACTGCGTGACCTGACGACAGACTGCGGACCATGGCCGCTGCGCGTTGACCGTCGCCTCGCACTCGTTGGCTCTTGGTATGAGATGTTCCCAAGATCAGAAGGTGCGACTGAAACACCGCGGGTCTCCGGCACCTTCAAGACCGCCACCGATCGCCTGCCCGCGATAGCCGAAATGGGCTTCGACGTCGTGTACATGCCGCCGATTCACCCGATCGGAGAGGTCAACCGAAAGGGGCCCAACAACACCGTCGAATCTGCTCCCGGTGACCCCGGATCGCCCTGGGCAATCGGGTCGGCACAGGGCGGGCACGAGTCAGTGCACCCCGATCTGGGCACGCTCGAAGACTTCGACAACTTCCTCGCCGCAGCCAGCGACCTGAACCTCGAACTAGCGCTTGATCTTGCGTTACAGGTTGCACCAGATCACCCATGGGCCACAGCGGGCAAGCCATGGTTCATCGTCCGCGCTGACGGCACGATCGCGTACGCCGAGAATCCGCCCAAGAAGTACCAGGACATCTACCCGATCTGGTTCGACGGTGATCCCCAAGGCCTTATCGATGAAGTTGTTCGCGTCATTCACTTCTGGGCCGACCGCGGAGTAAGGATCTTCCGAGTCGACAACCCACACACCAAACCTGTCCGTTTCTGGGACGAGGTACTCGGGCAGATTCACGACACGGATCCAGACATCCTCTTCCTCGCCGAGGCATTCACACGCCCACCAATGATGCGAGCCCTCGCTGAAGTTGGATTCCACCAGAGTTACTCATACTTCACCTGGCGCAACGAGAAGTGGGAGATCGAGGAGTACTTCGAGGAACTATCCGATGAAGCCTCGGCATACATGCGTCCGAACTTGTTCGTGAACACCCCAGACATCCTGACCGCCTACTTGCAATACGGCGGACCGGCAGCCTTCGCAATTCGGGCGACCTTGGCGGCAACGTTGGCCCCGACGTGGGGCGTCTACGCCGGTTTCGAGCTCTTCGAACATGTGGCTGTGAAGCCGGGTTCGGAAGAATATCTGGACTCGGAAAAGTACCAGCTGCGGCCACGAGACTGGGCGCAAGCTCGCGCGGATGGTCGCACCCTAGAGCCCTACATCACGATGCTCAACGAGGTTCGCCGAGCGCACCCAGCACTACAGACCCTTCGCGGGCTGCACTTCCACAATGTCGACAACGACAAGGTCATCGCGTACTCACGTCGAGACGGCGACGACATCACGATCGTCATCTGCACGCTGGACCCGTACGGTGCCCAGGAAGCCACCGTTCACTTCGACATGGCAGCACTTGGCCTCGAATGGTCTGACGACTTCCGTGCGCATGACGCGATCACCAACAGCTCCTGGGTGTGGGGCCCCCACACCTACGTACGAATTGACCCCAATCAGGCGTGTGCGCACATCGTTGCGGTTCGCCGAGGAACGGTGTGACATGGCAGCGCTGACCCCAGCGGACGTTGACCTGGCAGCAATCGACAACCTCGTTGACGGGACGCACCCGCAACCGCATGATGTCCTCGGACCGCACGTTGCCGATGGCGTCGTGACAATCCGAGTGCTGCGCCCCAATGCCACTTCAGTTGATGTGGTCCTGGGCGGAGAACACCTCCCGATGACCCATGTTCATCGCGGTGTGTGGGCGACGGCGGTTCCAGGAACCGATGCACCCGACTACCGGCTCGCAGTCGCCTATGACGGTGATCCACTTCCGGCTGACGATCCCTACCGATTCCTGCCCACACTCGGAGAGGTGGATCAACACCTGATCTCTGAGGGCCGCCATGAACAGATCTGGCAGGTCATGGGCGCACACACCCACGTCTACGAAACTCCCCACGGGCCAGTCCACGGTGTGTCGTTCGCGGTATGGGCGCCGAACGCCAAAGGTGTTCGAGTCGTCGGCGACTTCAACTTCTGGGATGGCACCGCTTCACCGATGCGGTCACTGGGATCCACCGGCATTTGGGAGATCTTTGTTCCCGAAATTGGTGATGGATCGCGCTACAAGTTCGATGTGCTCGGCCACGACGGTGTGCGTCGCCTGAAGGCTGACCCATACGCGAATGCCACGGAGATTCCACCCGCCACCGCATCGGTTGTCTTCACTTCAAACTACGACTGGCAAGACGAATCCTGGATGACAATGCGGGCGAAGACCGATCCGCACACCGGGCCGATGAGCATCTATGAAGTACACCTCGGTTCATGGAAGCCTGGATTGTCATACGACGAACTAGCCGTCGAACTTGTCGCGTACGTCAAAGACAACGGCTTCACGCACGTCGAGTTCCTGCCCGTGATGGAGCACCCGTTTGGCGGTTCGTGGGGCTACCAAGTCACCTCGTACTACGCACCCACCTCACGCCTTGGTAATCCTGACGAACTCCGGCACTTGATCGACGCACTCCACGAAGCCGGTATCGGCGTACTCGTCGACTGGGTTCCAGCCCACTTCCCGAAGGACGAGTTCGCCCTCGCTCGCTTCGACGGCACTCCCCTGTTTGAACACCCGGACCCGCTACGCGGTGAGCACCCTGACTGGGGCACGTACGTCTTCGATTTCGGCCGCCGCGAAGTTCGAAACTTCCTTGTCGCTAACGCGATCTACTGGTGCGAGGAGTTCCACGTCGACGGACTACGAGTCGACGCTGTGGCATCGATGATCTATCTCGACTATTCGCGCGAACCCGGTGAATGGGTACCTAACGCGCTAGGCGGCCGCGAGAACCTCGAAGCGGTTGAGTTCGTCAAGGAGATGAACGCCACCGTCTACAAGCGCATCCCCGGCGTCGTCACCATCGCGGAGGAAAGTACGTCATGGCCAGGAGTTACTCAGCCGACTCACCTCGGCGGCCTCGGTTTTGGTCTGAAGTGGAACATGGGGTGGATGAACGATTCCCTGCGCTACTTGCAGCAGGAGCCGATCTACCGCCAGTACCACCACGAGAAGCTGACATTCGCACTGATGTACGCGTGGAGTGAGAACTACGTGTTGCCGATCAGCCACGACGAAGTCGTACACGGCAAAGGATCGCTGCTGCGCAAGGTGCCTGGTGATCGCTGGCAACAACTCGCAACTGTGCGGGCATTCCTGGCATACATGTGGGCCCACCCTGGCAAGCAACTGCTGTTCATGGGCCAGGAGTTCGCTCAAGACGCGGAGTGGAGCGAGGAACGCGGTCTTGACTGGTGGCTACTCGAGCATGGTGAACACCGTGGTGTGCAATCGATGCTGCGCGATGCCAACCACGTCTACCAAGCAACCCCGGCGCTATGGGCGCTCGACCATGAGCCGCAGGGGTTTGAGTGGATCGATGCCAACGACCAAACGAACAACACATTCTCGTGGTTGCGGTGGGACGGCGACGGCGGCGTGATTGCCTGCATCGCTAACTTCTCGGCAGTGCCCCACCTCGACTACCGAATCGGTTTACCGTTCGCAGGCGAGTGGGACGAAGTCCTGAACACCGATGCGCACGTGTACGGCGGGTCCGGGGTCGGAAACCTCGGAGTGGTGACTGCTGAGGACCTCGCGTGGCACGCCCGCCCCGCGTCAGCATCGATCAGCGTGCCTCCGCTTGGAACGGTCTGGCTTCGCTACCGCAAGTAGGCATAACCGGTCAGGATTGACGGTTGCGGGCAGCCTTGGCCAACAGGTCCGCGCCGCGACCGGGCTTGTACCGCGTCACGCCTTCCTGTGTCATCGATGCCAGTGCCTGCCCCGATTCGTCGAACAGTTCCCCGTACGAGAGTCCACGACCTTCACGCGCCATGGCGGCACCAAATGCAAGTAGGTTCCAACCGTCGAGGCGGAACGGTCGGTGAAACCACATCGAGTAGTCGATCGTCGCGAAGTCGACATCACCAAGCCAACCGACGTCGTGCGTTCGCAACGTGGTCTCTAGCAAGAAGATGTCACTTGCGTAGGCGACGACCGCGCTATGCACGCCTTGGCGGTCCGGCAGCTCCCCATTGACTCGGAACCAGACATGCCAGCGCGATGATTCCTTGGACCGAGGGTCAGCGATGCCTTCCCCGAATCGGAACTCGATTGTTCCCGTTCCGGCCACGTATGCCATCACTTCTTCATACTGCTCATGCATGTCTGGAGCCGGTGGCAGAGCGTCTGGCGCTTCAACTGTCGGTCGCCAACCCTGAAACTCCGGGCCGTCCGCTGGCACCGCAAACGACGCCGCAAAGTTGCAGATCTGCTTGCCATCTTGGTACGCCGACACCGTCCGATTACTGAATGACCTACCGTCAAGTCCGCGGTGAACGTGAAAGTCGATCGGCTTGCTTTGGTGACCGGGTCGCAAGAAGTACGCGTGCATCGAGTGCACATCTCGATCATCACCGACGGTTGCGTCAGCGGCCAACAGCATCTGTGCGAACAGTTGCCCACCGAACACTCTGGTGAATGCGTGTTGCCCCGGCGATCTCCCGCGAAACCGATCGTCATCAACCTGCTCAAGCTTCAACAGGGCCAAAACCTCGTCCAATGCCTGGGTCACGCATGCGACCCTAGCCAATTCCTGTCAGTGTGCGTGAAATGTGTTGAATAGCCACACAAATCACGCACGCTCAGTGAAGATCTCAGCTGGCCCAGTCACCCTTGCGGGAGGCTCGGGCCCTCGCGATCTGTTCGTCGGCGGCAAGCTGAACCTGGTGCGCGGGAAAGTAAAGCGCTTCCACCTTGATCGGGCCGGGCGGAATGTCCACCCGCAGAGTCGACAGGCCTAAGCTCCGCTGCCAGGGCCCCTGCACAATCGACACCGACTGGGTCCGCGCGTGGGGCACCACGGACAGATGTCGAGTGACTCTGCCTCGACGGCACACAAACACCTCGTCGGTGTGGCCGAATGCGAGGCGCGCGCCCTGGATCGGGGCGCGCCAACGCGCCTTGGATGACGCACTAACGAGCGGAACGGCCTCCACCACGACCCCAGGAAGCACGTGGCTGAGGATTTCATCCGCGACTGCGCGTGAACCAACTGGCAGCAGGATTGAACGTTGACTCGATCCGTCATCGCTCTCACCGGCAACCCCGGCGATCGTCAACCGCAGGCGCACCCAGCCCTTGCGGCGCCACAACAACGGCTCGATGATGTCGACGGCCATTACGCGGCCCATCGGAACGGTCTGGGCTTGCGTCCGCAGGAGTCCGTACCGCAAGCGCACGCCATCGTGGGCCTTTGCCACGGTGAAGCCGTAGAGGTTGACGAACTCCGTCACGACAATGAACAACGGAATACCGCCAGTGAATGGCAGGAACAAGAGCCCAGAAGCCCCACTGGTCATCACGGTGACAAAGATCAGCAGTCCGGTCAACACGAGCAAGCCCGCAGTGGCGGTGCGCAGCAGTAGCGAAACCAACAAGTCAGACGGCGCAACCGAATGCAATATCGTTTCGACGACTGGTTCCTCAGCTCGGCCTTCGGCCCGTGCGCGCTCGAGCAGATCAACGCGCATCGCTATCGCTTCGTCGTTCGACAGGTAAGCGAGCGCAACCTTGGAGTCCCCTGTTCCCGCGATATCGATCTTCACCGCAGCCAAACCGAAGATGCGCGCCAATAGCGGTCGTTCGAGGTCGACGGCCTGCAGCCGCGAAAGCTGCACTTTGCGTTCGTTGCGGTAGACCAGTCCTGAATCAATGCGGAGGTCCCCAACCTCGTCGAACCAATACTCGCATCGTTGCCACAACAAGTACCGGTATGCCGTCACGACTACTAGCGCTAGTGCGCAGATCGCGAGCGCGAGCGGAACTCCGGCGACATTCTGCTGCCACGCGGAGCCCCCACCAGCAAACAACGTGATCGCGAAGATCGCAGCGACGATGGGCAGCGCGGTGGCTATCGGAGTCAGCGGATGTAACCGGGCCGGTGGCGTGCCGAGGTCGGTGGAACGATCCGGAGCATCGGGAGTCATAGGCCTGCTGCTCGCTGTTCACCAAGGTGAGCTAGCCGGTCACGCAGTGCCGCAGCGACCTCCGGCACCAGCCCCGGAATGCTTGCATCCGAGGTCGCAGCAGCGGTGTGCAGCTGCAGGGTGGCAATCCCAAAAGCCCGATCAACAGGTCCAGCGGCAAGATCGACCAACTGCATCCGGCCGTAGGGCACAATCACCAACCGCTTGAACATGAAGCCATGGACAACGATCAGGTCGTCTTCACGCTCGGCATAGGCCCACGAGGCTGTGCGTCGGGCGAAATACCAGAACCCCCAGCCAAACGCCACGACGGTCGCGACGAGCACCAGGATCGGAATCCACACCTCGATGTTCGGCACGAAGAAAAGCGCAACGCCTGCAACTGCCGGAATCAGCATCAACAATGCCCACAGCACGCGCCGCGCTGAGGTGAGTTTCGGGCTTACGCTCACCCATTGTGTGTCGGCGGGGGTAAAGGTCGCATCGATTGGTCGAGTCACCTTGCCCATCTTGCCCGACGGCACAACGAGCCCGCCGTTCGCGTGTGCTGAGTTCGGCGTGCGGGTTCTGCGAATAAGGTGGCGCACTATGAGTCGGAAACTGCGAACGCGAGTTGCGATTCGCGCTGGAAAGTTGGCGTCCGCCACATCACGAATCGCGGGTAAGGGCGAGGGCATGGTGGTGGGCGGCCGGGTGATGTTGAAATTGGCGCCTGACGCAATCGCCGACCTCGCCAACGGTCGCGTCGCTGCTCTGGTCTCAGCCACCAATGGAAAAACATCCACCACGCGCCTCCTAGCGAATGCCGCCGAACAACGGGGCCCCGTCGTCACCGCAGCCACCGGGGCGAATATGACCTCCGGCGTCGTCACCACGCTGGCGGCAGGTCCGCCCGATGCGATGGCCATCCTCGAGGTGGACGAGGCCTACTTGCCGATGGTGACCGCGGCAACCAAGCCACAGGTGATCTTGCTCGGAAACTTGAGCCGCGACCAGCTCGACCGGATGAATGAAGTCGCGATGACCGCACGCAAGTGGCGAACCATGCTGGCTGCAAACCCTGACGTGACCGTTGTGGCAAACGCCGACGACCCGATCGTCACTTTTGCTGCCGAACAAGCGCAGCATGTGGTGTGGGTTGGCGGCGGGCAGGTCTGGACTGCAGACTCAGCCGTCTGCCCGGAATGTGGGACGCTGCTGACCCGCGATGATGTTCAGTGGCACTGCACTGGCTGTGGCCGCAAGCGCCCGGAGACCACCTGGGAACTGCGGTGGGACAAAGGGGCTGGCACCGCGGTCTCGAAGTCGGGACTAGAACTCGATCTATCAGCACTGCAGCTTCCGGGCCGCTTCAATGCCAGTAATGCAACGCTGGCCGTTGCGGTGTGCGAGCAACTTGGGTTCGACCTCGCGGAATCGGTGAAGCGCATGTGCGAGGTCACGGCAGTCTCCGGTCGATACGCGGTCGTCGATGTGGGGGCAACACGATTGCGTCTCCTGCTGGCCAAGAATCCGGCTGGCTGGACCGAACTCATCGACGTAATGCCCCCGGCACCTGCACCAGTCATCGTGTCGATAAATTCCAATGCTGCAGACGGCCGCGACCCTTCCTGGCTGTGGGATGTGCCGTTCGAACGACTGCGAGGCAGGACGGTGATCGCCAGCGGCGATCGACGGCGAGACCTTGCCGTGCGTCTCTTGCACGCGGATGTTGATCATGTTGTTATTGCTGACCCCTACGCCCCAGACGCACCCCTGCCAGAACAGGCACGCGCGCTCGATGTCATCGACAACGCGGCGACGTACACGGCGTTCCATGAACTGCGAACCCGTGCCCAACGGGAGGCCCAACCATGAGCGATTCCGTGATCAGGATTGTCTCGATCTACCCATCCCTGCTCGGAACCTATGGCGACGGCGGCAATGTGCTCGCGCTCTCGCACCGAGCGCGCATGCATGGCCTGACAACCGAAGTCGCCGAGATTTCGCCGGGACAAGCAGTCCCGCGTCACGGTGATCTTTATGTCCTTGGGGGCGGCGAGGACACCGCCCAGGTTGCTGCCGCTGATGCCCTACGCGCTGACCGCGGGTTGGCGCAGGCCATCAGCAACGGCGCGAGCCTGCTGGCGATCTGCGCTGGCTACCAGCTGATAGGCGAGGAGTTCCCGGACGCGACTGGCACCCCATCGCCGGGTGTCGGCATTCTCGACATCCGAACGGATCGGCTACCGAAGCGCGCTGTCGGCGAACTGCTCGCAACACCGTCACCGAACGCACCCGCCAAGCTCACTGAGCCGCTCACTGGCTACGAGAACCACGCTGGCGCTACTCACCTCGGACCAGATGCGCTGCCACTGGCCCAAGTCGAGAGTGGTGTGGGCAACGGCGACGTATCCGAGGGGGCAATCAGCGGGCGGGTAGTCGGCACCTACCTGCATGGCCCATGTCTGGCTCGGAACCCACAACTCGCGGACTTGCTCTTGGGGTGGGTCCTCGACCGCGACCTCGAACCCCTTGTCGAACGTGAAGTCGAAGAGTTGCGGGCGGAGCGGCTTGACTACGTTCGCCGCTCCGGCCGCTAACTCAGAACTTCGGGCACGCCGAGATTCCGGCGCATTGGCATTACTGCAAGGGTGATTGCGACGGTGACTTAGTCGGCGTCTTCGACGGTGACTTGGTAGGCGTCGAGGTGCAGTACGCAAGGACCTTCGGGTCGAGCCCCGCACTTGCGGTTCCACAAACCTGATCGGCGTTGATGACTTCCCACTTGCCGCTCTGCAACTTCAGGAACTGAACCGTTGGACCTGGGTTGAAGCGAACCGCGGCGATCTCGCCGCCGCCGGTGCCTGTGCAGTTGAAGCTCGTGATCTGCGCCCCATTAGGGATTGCCGCACTGATCGACTCGCTGGTGCAAGAGGCACCTGAGGATGAGTTCGACGCGCTTTGGGATTGGGTCGGCGATGCTGAACTTGATGAGTCAGAGCTTCCAGAGCATGCACCAAGCGCAGCCACTGCTGCTACCGATCCGACGAGCACAAGACCTTTACTAAGACGGCTTCCTACGATCACATTTCCTCCTTGTGGCGACCAGTTTGTCGCCGAGATGGACTAGTTCCTGGTGCTACTCAGATCTGCACTACTTGCTCGACTGCGCCAATCTTCGCAGTGCAGCCAACACCAGATCGCGGTCCGTGGTTCGCCACATCGGCGGCAAGGTACTCACGATGAGCCGACCATACCCCCGCGTATGAATTCTGGGATCGAGGATCGCCACAACTCCACGGTCCTCTCGATGTCGAATGAGTCGACCGGCACCTTGGGTCAACATGAGCGCAGCTTGATTCACAAAGATCTCTTTGAATCCATTGCCGCCAGCAGCATCGACGTTCGCTCGCCGGGCAGCAGACAACGGATCATCCATCGGTGCGAACGGGATCTTGTCGATCACCACGAGGGTGCACGCAGGCCCCACCACGTTGAGTCCTGCCCACATGCCCATCGTCGCGCACAGCACGCTGGTTTCATCTTCGGCGAACTCTTGCGCGAGCACGGCTGGCGGCAGTTCACCGTGCTCAAGAATCACGTGTTTGGTCTTCTGCCGCAGGTGATCTGCTGCGTTCCGGGCAGCAGCGGTTGTCGTGAAGAGCGCAAGCGTTCGTCCGCCTGCGGCACCGACAAGCTCAGTCAGTTCATCGAGTACGGCAGCGGTGTGCTCGGCTCGGTCCTTACCCACGGGTTCGGGAATGTCGTCTGGAATGTAGAGAATCGCTTGCTTCTCGTAGTCGAAGGGACTGCCCACATCGACCCCGGCCCAGGTCCGAGGTAACGGCTCACCGTCTGCGCCCTGCGCCGGTGGATTGACCAATCCCATTGCATCAGCAAGCGGGGTGAAGTCCCCCGCCACGCATGCGGTCGCCGACGTTGCCACCAGCGCACGCGAACCCACCCGATCGCGGAACATTCGCCCGACCGTTAGCGGAGCTGCGCGTAACACGGCTGCTCCACCATCACGGTCTGCGGCTGACCACCGCACGAATGCGTCGTTGGGCGTTCGGACAAGATTCAACGCGGTCGCAAGTTCTTGAAGTTGACCCCGCGCCGATTGAATTCCCGCAGTGTTTGTTCCTGAACCATCGGCGCCCGATTCCTTGACTATCTCGTCAAACGCTTTGGCCAGTTCGCCAGCTCGCCGTTCCAAGGACTCCAACGGCCCCGCGACCCCCGGTGGCAGTTCACCCAGCCAACGTTGCGCTGGCAGCCCCATCAGTTCTTGAGTCACAATCGCAGCGTCACCGACCGCGGCGAAGGCCTTATCAACGACGGACTGCCGAGACTTTGGGACTCGCCGCGCGGCGTTTGTCATGATGCGATCAATGCTGCCCGCATAGATCTCGGCTCCCCATGCCGACGACAGGTAGTCCTGCAGTTCGTGGACTTCGTCGATCACGATGAGGTCGCGATCGTCGAATAGTGGGTTCGGCGAAATCAAGTCCTGGGCAAGCAGCGCGTGGTTGACCACCACAACATCAGCGACGCGGGCTCGTGCGCGGGCAAGCTCGGCGAAGCAGTCTTCGCCGAATGCACAAACTCGCGAACCCGGGCATCCGGCCGTGTCCGTCGAAACTTGCGACCAGACACGATCAGCAACCGCAGGTGCCCCCACCCGGTCACCGGACTTCGGGCCTTCAGCTGCCCACTCCAGCAACTCGTTGAGTGCGCGTAGATCCGCCGAAGTTGGCCGCTTGACTTGTTCGGACTCAGTCACTACCGGCGTCGGCAACTCGATGCCTAGGTCAAGCTCCTCAACCTGTTCCTCTGGCGGCGCCTTCTCGTTCGCACGTGCCTCAAGCCGATGCAGTTCATCGACTTTGGCCAAGCAGAGGTAGTTCGCACGGCCCTTCAACGACACCGCCGACAAATCGCGCTTGTCGAGTGTCTTCACCGCGTCCGCCACCAACGGCACATCACTATTCACGAGCTGATCCGACAGCTGCCTAGTTGCCGTCGAGATCACTACCGACGAACGAGTCCCCACGGCGGCGCACAGATACGCGAGCGACTTACCCGTACCGGTGCCCGCCTGCACAATCAGTGGTTCTCCCGTGGCGGCTGCGTCAGCAACGAGCTTTGCCATTTCGTGTTGCTGCGGCCGGTCTTCTGCGTTCGAATGCCCTGCAACAACTTCGTCGAGAAGACGCAGCGCCCCATCCACGGAGCCAGAAGCCTTCGACACCGCGCAAGTCTCCCCCATTCCCCACCTACCGCACGCACAACCCCACCTACCCGGTGCGAAGATGTGCGCAGCGATTCCGTCCCCACGTCCCAATGCCAGGAGATCTAGATGTCACTTGAAGTTGCTCAGTCGTACGTCACCCGAATCGATCACGTTGGACTCGCTGTGCGCGATCTAGATCAGGCGAAGGCCTTCTACGCAAAGGCCCTTGGGTTGGAATCAGTTCACGAAGAGGTCAATGAGGAACAGGGTGTCCGCGAGGCAATGCTCGCGGTCGGCGATTCTGGATCTTGCATCCAACTCTTGGCCCCACTCTCGGACGACTCACCCATCGGCAAGTTCCTCGCACGTAGCGGCGAAGGCATCCAGCAAATGGCGTACACCGTGTCCGACATCGATGCGTTGTGCGACCACTTGCGTGGCGTCGGAGTGCGAGTCCTTTACGACGTGCCGAAGCGGGGCACAGCCAATAGCCGGGTCAATTTTGTTCACCCGAAAGATGCCGGTGGTGTCCTGATTGAGCTCGTTGAACCGGCAGCAAATCCGGCTCACTAGCGCCAGCGTCGCGAACTCCGACACAATGACGATGTGACGCGACGAATTGCTGCTGAGAGCAGCTACACGTTGCTCGACGAGATTTGGGCGCGAGCGACCGACACCGTCACGCATACGCCGTACTGGATCCTGCTCCTGATCACCGCATTCTTGTTCGCGATCTTCGTGTACGGGCTCGTCAAGAAGCTTGTGGTTTTCACCGTGCTTGTTGGATTGTTGATCGCGATCAGCTGTGGGATCTGGTTTGTCGCGGGTCAAGCCATTTCTTGAGGCAGCGCAGTGGTTATTGGGGTTGCGTTGCCGACCCCCGATGCTCAGCATGCGCGGCGTGTGAGGCATCGTAGGCGCAGCGATTCTCGTCACACGTGCCGCACCGCAGCCGTGTGCCGCTGACTCAACGCCATCACGGCACTCACCTTGGGAAAGGAACTGACACACGTGCAGCAAATTCTCGATGCGATTCAGGCTGATACCGCCACCACGGAAGACTTCGCGAGCATCGCGCTCCCCGATAGCTACCAGGCGATCACCGTCCACAAGGACGAGGTCGACATGTTTGAAGGCCAGAAGTCCCGCGACAAGGATCCACGCAAGTCTCTGCACCTCGACGAGGTAGCAGTACCTGAGCTGGGTCCAGGCGAGGCCATCGTCGCCGTCATGGCAAGTGCGATCAACTACAACACCGTGTGGACCTCGATCTTCGAGCCGGTCTCCACATTCTCCTTCCTCGAACGTTACGGGCGCCTTTCGCCGCTGACCAAGCGGCACGATCTGCCGTACCACATCGTGGGCTCAGACCTCGCGGGCGTAGTGCTGCGCACTGGCCCCGGCGTCACCGCCTGGAAGCCAGGCGACAAGGTTGTTGCCCACTGCTTGAGCGTCGAACTTGAAGACCCAGCAGGCCACAACGACACCATGATGGACCCGCAACAGCGCATCTGGGGATTTGAGACCAACTTCGGTGGCCTCGCCCAGCTTGCCTTGGTGAAAAGCAACCAGCTCATGCACAAGCCTGAGCACTTGACGTGGGAAGAAGCGGCCTGCCCAGGGTTGGTCAACTCCACGGCCTACCGCCAACTGGTGAGCCGCAATGGTGCTGGCATGAAGCAGGGCGACAACGTCCTGATCTGGGGCGCATCTGGTGGCCTTGGCTCCTACGCAACGCAGTACGCACTCAACGGCGGAGCCACTCCAGTGTGTGTCGTCTCTTCACCTGAGAAGGCTGATATCTGCCGCAAGATGGGCGCGGAGTTGATCATCGACCGGGCAGCCGAGGGCTACAAGTTCTGGAAAGACGAACAGACGCAGGACCCGAAGGAATGGCAGCGCTTCGGCAAGCGGATCCGTGAGCTCACCGGCGGCGAAGACGTCGACATCGTGTACGAACACCCAGGCCGCGAGACCTTTGGTGCCAGCGTTTACGCAGCGCGCAAGGGCGGAACGATCGTGACCTGTGCGTCCACGAGTGGATACATGCACGAGTACGACAACCGCTACTTCTGGATGAACCTCAAGCGGATCATCGGGTCGCACTTCGCAAACTACCGTGAGTCGTACGAAGCCAACCGCCTCGTCGACAAGGGCATGATTCACCCGACGCTGTCGAAGACGTTCTCGCTCGCCGACACAGGTGAAGCCGCGCTCGAGGTGCACCACAACAAGCACCAAGGCAAGGTCGGAGTGCTGTGCCTGGCTCCCGAAGAAGGCCTCGGAGTGACAAACCCCGAGAAGCGCGCGAAGTTCGAAACGCAGATCAACCGCTTCCGCGATGCCTAACTAATCAACGAAATAAGTGTGGGGGGCG
>CAUJEJ010000176.1 GCA_963169255.1 Actinomycetota bacterium
GCCATCGTGCGGGGATCGTCGGGACGCTCGTCGCGGTTAGCGAGTGATGTGACCGCATTCCACAAGGCCATCGCGTCCGGGATCGGTAGCGTCGCGTGGATAGTGGCCATCACACCGTTTCCGCGGACAAACGTGACGTCACGGCGCGCGAACTCCTCCTCCAACGCATCAGCTGGACGTGGTGGGCAAATCGCCGTCACGACACGCTGCACACTTCGCCGCGTCAACTGCGGTGTCTGAACCGAGATGCGCCTCAGAGCACTAGCTTCCACCCGCGCGCACTGTTCCACTGTTAGCAGTTGGCACTCATCAGACACAACCATCGCCTGGGCGTAACTGCAGAGACCGTTGCGCAACAGGCGACGCGTTTCTGGCAGCTTGTGGGCAAGGTCTCGGGCGACTGCGATCCGATGCCGCGCGGTGCCAAGAGAGATGTGAAGTGCAGCAGCAACTTCGTCGCACGTCGCGTCCTCAACCGCGTGTGCGTCGGGCTCACCTTGGGTGTGATCGGAAACCGAAGGACCCACACCGTCCGTTGCGCGATCAACGTCTGGGTCGGGGCCCGAAAGCGCTTCAAGCGCATCCAACTTCAGCGACTCTAACCACGCGCTGTGCCGCTCCCATGCTGTCAGCAGCTCAAGCTGCTTGGCAGCGGGTAACGAGTACGGGTCAGTCTCAATCAAATGAATGAGTGACTCGACACCCGGCAACTCGGCAGCAGCGAACGACACCCGACTGGTGGGTCGTCCCGGTGTGCCCGGCGGTTGCTTTGACATACGAGTATCCTACCAGCAACATCGAACATATGTTCGATTCTTTACCGGGGGCATGGTTCGGCTCTGGTGAAACAACGAACCTTGAAGGCTCGCTAGCCGAACGCTGTCAAGCAACTGTCGAGCGACTGTTGTGATGCCTTGTCGCGGATACCACCGAGTGGTCGACTACAGGAACTTGATTTCGTTTCGCGTCTTGCCACTACGATCCACCCATGCCGATCAAACTTGAGAACGTTGCGATCACCGTCCAGGATCTCGATGCTGCGGTCTCGTTCTTCACCGACATCGGCCTGACCGTCCTGGGTCGCCACACTGTCAACGGCGAGTGGACCGAGACCGTGGTCGACCTCGATGGCAACCACGCGAACATCGCGATGCTGCAGACGCCCGACGGTCACGGAACGCTCGAACTGCTCGAGTACATTCACCCGCCAGCGGTCGAGACCCAACCCGTCGCGGCTAACCACATCGGCATGCACCGCGTCGCATTCTCGGTCGACGACCTGGACGCCACACTCGAGATCGCAGCCAAGCACGGCTACTTCCCGCTCCGCGGAGTCGCCACCTACGAAGACATCTACAAGCTCACCTACGTCCGCGGACCCAGCGGCATCTTGGTGATGCTCGCCGAGTCGCTACAGAAGCCGTAACCACGACCCGCGAGCCCTCATACCTACGGGCGAGCACGCGCCCGACTGACCGGACGCACCACCGTCAGCAAGTTACGCTTACGTAGCCTCGCCAGCGCCCAGTCGCGGCGAGTGCCTACCCGGCCAACTGATGGGACGCGACGTGAGCCAGAACTACCTAATCGGCGTTGGAATCGCTGACATCACCGGCGAGGCAGGCGGCGTCGGAATGATGGGCATGGCCCGGGCACAACAGATCACCAAAGGCATCCATAACCGGCAGTGGGCGCGCGCATTCGTGATCGGCGACAACACCGATGACAACAGCGGCAAACGAATTCTGTTCGTCAACACCGACCTAGGCCAGCTCTTTGAATCGGTCTACCACGAGGTCATCGGCCGACTAGGCGAACAGTTTGGCGACCGCTACACCGACCAGAACACCGTCATCTCAGCGACCCACACGCACTCTGGCCCTGGCGGCTCAGCGCACGCCCTGCTCTACAACCTGACGATCGGTGGATTCCGGCCCGACACATTCGAGGCGATTGTCGCCGGAATCGTTGAGGCATGCGTACGAGCCGACGCCGACGTCGCGCCCGGCGACATCTCGATCGCGGTCGGCGAACTCCATGGCGCGAGTGTGAGCCGCAACCTGTTCCAGTTCGAATGCAATCCCGAAGACGAGCAGAAGCTCTTCCCCGCCGCGAACGATCCGCAGATGACGCAACTCAAGTTCGAGCGCGACGGCAAGGCAGTCGCCGGGCTCAACTGGTTTAGCGTGCACGGCACCTCGATGACAAACCGCAACACCCTCATCAGCGCCGACAACAAGGGGTACGCGTCCTACCTGTGGGAGCACGATTGGGCTGGTCAGGCATCGGTGGCCAAGGCGCAAGGTGAGTACAACTTCGTCGCCGCGTTCGCCCAGAGCAGCGCCGGAGATATGTCGCCCAACGTCGGTGCAGGCACCGCATACGGACCAACTGACGACATGTTCGAGAACACCCGAGTCATCGGCTCACGTCAGGCAGTGAAGGCAAAGGAGCTCTTCGACTCCGCGACCGAGGAACTCACCGGACCGGTCGACTTCCGGCAGCGCTACCTGGACTTTTCGCACATCGACGTAGCCGCCAAGTGGACGCCTAACGGCAAAGACACCCGCACGTGGCCAGCGGTCCTTGGACAAGCGTTCATGGCAGGTTGCTACGACGGCGCAGGCGTTCCGTTCGTGAAGCAGGGGCAGATGGATCGGGTCAAGATCCTCAAACTCCTCGATCACACGATGGTCAAGGTTCCTGATCACGTCGCGGCCGGTCACGCACCCAAACCAATCGGCATCGCGACGGGCCTGATGTCGCCACCGTGGACATCACAGGTCATCTCGATCCAAGTACTCCGTGTCGGGCAACTCGCGATCGTTGTCGTCCCTGCGGAGTTCACGATCGTGGCGGCACATCGTGCGCGTGCAGCGGTCCAAGACGCACTTGCCGGGCAGGTGTCCCACGTGGTCCTCGCCGGCTACGCGAACGACTACACCGGCTATGTCGTCACGCCCGAGGAGTACATGATTCAGCGGTATGAATCGGCCTCGACCCACTTCGGTCCCGCGACGTTGCCCGCATACCAGCAGGAACTCGCGGCCCTAGCGACAGCGATCGCAGATGGAACGCCAACACCAAGCACGGCAACTCCCCCAGACCTGAGCGAGTCACGCTTCTCGACTTCAAGCACACTCGCCATGCCGGTTGCGATCGTGGCCAACCGCAAACTCAACGCGGCAGCAATTCACCGGGCGGACACCCAACTCAACCCGGACAAGACCAAGCCGAAGCAGCGATTCGGTGACGTCCTCACTCAGCCCAACGCCGGCTACTCGGTTGGAGATGAGGTGGTCGCTGAGTTCGTTGGAACCCACCCGAACAACAACCAGCGCCGTGGATCAACGTTCCTTGAGGTCCAGCAAAAGCAGGGCACCGAATGGTCAACCATCCTGACCGACGACGACTGGTCGACAAAGTTCGAGTGGAAGCAGAAGCCGAACCATCGCTCAGTAGTGAAGGTTCGTTGGGCAATCACGCGCGACACCGAAGCCGGAATGTACCGAGTCCGCTACCTAGGCGACGCCCTGAAAGCGGACGGATCCACCAAACCCGTTGTGGGCACCTCGAGGGAGTTCAGCGTCCGCTAGTTGGTAGCCGCGCGCTCGTATGCATCGACTAAACGCGAGCCGCAGCCTTGGTCGTCAGAGAGTTTGTGAGCGCTGAGCTCGTCTTCGCGCCTGCCTGTCCGACGATCACGACCCGGTTGCCCTTCTGAACCGCGGTAACCTGCGCCGAGATCGAAACGAACCCGGCAAGACTGGCGTTGATTCGGTAGCCCACGCGGTCCTGACCGACGTCCGGCACGTTGATCGGCGTGACAACCGCATTCGTCGGCCCGTACTTGCTCGTCACCGTGACACTTGAACACTCCTGCGCGACCGTTCTCGCGTTGGCAAGGGCGGACGCTGCTGCGGCTGCGTCGGTGAACTCCACGACTGCTTGGCCCGCGTACGGGCCAAACATCGATGAGCCCTTCTTGAATCCGCGCGCTGCAACGCCAGTCACGTCATTGCCTTCAGGAACGGAGAGCAGATCAGCACATGATGAAGGGGTGACTGAGATGTCACCGAGCATCGACTTGACCTTCTCGGGCGTCAGCGAGCCAAACTCCTTGCCCGCCGCTTTCTTAACCTCGTCAGGATCAATGACCTTCCATCCGGAGCCGAGCTGGCTGCTGCTGAGCAGCACAGAATCGGGCAGCTTCTGGATGTCGATCTTGGTTGCGGGCGCGGCAAGTGCCTGCACTGGCGCCTGCGGCGACGTAGCGGCCGAGTTCGCAACTGCGACGCCGATTCCGACGGGCACGACGAGCACTGCTGCTCCCGCTGCGCAAACGGTGTACCGGACTTTGCGATTCGACCAAAGGTTCATTGCGCTACTCCCGACGTCCAAGCCTCAATCAAGCATTCCCTGCGGATTTTGCCACTAGTTTCCGAATTCCGCACCTAGGTGGGTGAGACCCACTCAAAGGTGTGACTCGAATGCCCGCCTGACGGCTGAATTACCTGATCTTCTTGGTCTTGAACGTGAACGCCTTCTTCAACGGGAGGTACTCAGGGTTCCCGGGCGCGGTGTAGATGACCTTGATACGTAGTGCACATTCACCCGTTGTCCGGACGATGACCTTGCGCTTCGGCCCGTAGGTGACGCGCGCGCAGCCGTAGTCGCCACGCGAGCCCACCTGCGCCTGCTTGACGACGACACGAGCCTTCAGCGCGATGTTCTGCTTTGTCGTCGCGTTTCGCTTGTTGACCACGGTCTTGCCAACGTTCTTGAAACGCTTGGGAACGGTGCCGCTACGGAGCGACTGAGGCTCACGCACCGACGTGGTGAACGGCGCAATCGTCGTGTAGGTCAACGACGACGTTGAACTGCCAGCAAACGTGTTGGAGCTGACGAAGCGGGTGAAGTAGTTGGTGTCGGCGGTCAGACCTGAACAGACTCCGGCGACGTCTGCCGCAGTTGTGCCAGTCGCAGGGCTGCCCGTGCTCGCGAGCGCCGAATACTCGATGTCCTGGAACAGTTGGTCTCGCGCACACTGCAAGGTAACGGCACTCGTCGCCGCACCCGGGTACACAATTCCGGACACGTTCGCGCTGGTCTGCTTGATGTTGGTGACGACCGGATCACTACTCGGTGCCGCCTCGCCGGTCGTCGCACGAACGATGGAGGCTTCGAGGATGTTGACGGCCCAGATGTTGCCGTCCGAGCCAGCCACAATTCCACTGGGGTCGTTCGATGCGTAGGGGCCAAAGGGAAACTCAGTAACGACGCCAGCAGTCGTGATGCGTCCGATCGAACTATCAACTTGAGGCACCGTTCCCGATCCCCCGCCGGTGAACCACAAGTTTCCGTCCGCGCCCACCACAATCCCGACCGGGCTAGCGCCCACAGTCAGCCCGGTCGAGTACGGCGTGACGTTGCCCGCCATATCGACCTTGGCGATCTGGTTGACGCTCGGCATAGCGATCCACATGTTGCCGTCTGGCCCAGCGGCGATCCCGGTAATCACGCCGGCGGTCGTCAACCCGGTCGTAAACGTCGTGACTACACCTGTAGGCGTCATCTTGCCGATTCGGTTGATTCCGGTGAACCACACGTTCCCGTCAGGACCGACTGCCAAGGATTGCAGGAACGTCCCGAACGGCATCCCCGTCGGGAAGGTTGTCACCTCCCCCTGCATCGTCATCTTGGCGATGTTTCGCCCGAGTGATTGCACGTACCAGATGCTGTTGTCGGGTCCGGAGACGATGGACTGGAGCGCGGAGGGCGGCTGGATTGG
>CAUJEJ010000177.1 GCA_963169255.1 Actinomycetota bacterium
CTACGCCGCTGTCGGTAAGCATGCCGCTAGCAATCAAGGAGCACCACGGAAAGAACGTCAGGAACTGGCTGAGCAACCTTCTACCCGACAACGTTCAGGTTTTAGATCGTTGGGCGACCCAGTTTCGCGTCTCTGCAGGCAGCCCCTTCGCGGGGTTGCGACATGTAGGTCGAGATATTGCCGGTGCTTTCCAGTTCGTTCCGGAGTCCGACATCGGAGACCTTGATGATGGAGGGATCGACTGGTTGGATGACTCGCTACTGGCGCAACGTCTCGCGGAATTGAAGCTTGATCCTGCAGCTTGGACGCCACAGATGGCGGCCGGAATGTTCTCGCTATCGGGAGCCCAGGCGAAGATCGCGATCAGGTGGGAAGAAGGCCGATGGGGCCTGCCGTATGGCTCGCAGGCGACGACCCACATTTTGAAGCCATACTGGGATGGGCTTCCAGGGCACGCGATTAACGAACACCTCAGTTTGCGGCTAGGCGCACGCGTGGGGTTAGCCGCTGCGTCCAGCGAAATCCTGTCCATCGGCAACGCAACCGTCATCAGTGTCAGACGGTACGACCGGGTTGTTGTTGATGAACAGACCATCAGTCGCGTTCATCAAGAAGACATGTGCCAGGCCCTGTCTCTACCCCCGTCGAAGAAGTATGAGTCAGAGGGTGGCCCTGGGATCGCCAGCATCGTGAACATGCTCAGACGCAACCTTCCAGTGGCTGTCGCCCAGGACACGGTCACGCGTTTCCTGCAGGCACAGGCACTCGCCTGGGCGATGGCTGCTACTGACGCACACGCAAAGAACTACAGCCTGTTGCTTGCTCAAGACGCGGTAGCACTCGCACCCCTATACGACGTGTCCAGCGCAGCCCCGTACTTCGTGAACGAGGTGCGAGACGTGAGGCCGGGAGAGGTCTCGATGCACAAAGCAGGCCTTGCGATGAAGGTATCGAAGCACCGCAAGTTCAACGAGATCACAGCGCAGGACTGGAAGACTCTCGCCGACCAAGTCGGACTTCACCCGGAAGAGACTGTGTCTCTCGTAGCCGCTGTTGTGCAGCGGGTCCCTTCCGCTACGGCTGAGGTGGTGGAACTGTTCAATCAAGAGCCAGGCAGGACCCCGTCGGAGCGCAAATTTGCGGACACATACAAAACCGCAGTAAAACGGCAGGCCACCCTGGCGCTGCGTTCAATCGAGGGCAAGGGCATCCCCACTCGCAGACCGTGACCAACTGGCCAGGCAGCCTCACCCCCGCCATCCATAACCCCGAGTTGCGCATCGCCTCGCGGGCATTTCCTACGTGAGGCACGGAACCCACCTCGCGGGCGTTTCAAATGGATCTCCTACCCGGTATGGACATTGCCGGCCGGGAGGCATACTCTTTCCCACATGTCCCGTCAGGTGGAACTCGTAAAACGCCGCACAGTTGATTACTGTCGCGCCACCACCTGTATGTGTATGTCCTAGCTGCAGTTGGCACGGCCACTGCTGCTTGATCGCAGGGCCGTTCACTTCTGGACGATTCTTCTCGCCCTCGCATTTTCAAGCTTCAGTGTTCGCGCCCTCACACCATCCTGATCGGCGACACGAACCTGAAGGAATCTCATGCCAAGCGAGACCACGCACCCCAACAAATCCGCGGTGCAACCGAACCAATGCAAACTCGTCGACCCACGCGCCCCGCGCTTCGGTGCAGGGATAACGACGGTCGTACTCGCCCTCATTCTCGTACTCGGCCCGACGTCACCTATCTCCTTGGCGTTACTGATCGCCCAAACCATCGCGTTCGGCCTCGGGTCACTGATTGGTCTGCGGGCACAACCGTATGGCTGGTTGTTCCGCAAGCTTGTGCGCCCACGTTTGGGCCCACCGAGCGAACTCGAAGACCAAGCGCCTCCACGATTCGCCCAAGCAGTCGGACTCGGGTTCGCGCTGGTTGCTGCGGCTGGTCTGGTCTTCGGTCTCGACGTCCTTTTCTACGCAGCTATCGGACTGGCTTTGGCCGCGGCGTTCCTTAACGCCGCGTTCAACTTCTGCCTCGGCTGCGAGATGTACCTGCTGTTTAGGCGGATTGGAGTCGGGAATAAGACCGTTACTCAGCACTAGTTCGCGCAGCGGCCACACATGGCCTCGCTGACAAATCAAACCTCAACAAACGAATTCAACGCCCCCACCAAGTAACTACAAGGAGAAATTGTGAGCCGTGAAAGCGCGCTGGTATCAGCCGACTGGGTCGAGGAAAACCTCGACAACCCGAACGTCGTCCTCATCGAGGTAGACGAAGACACAACCGCCTACGACAAGAACCACATCAAGGGCGCAATCCGCTTCAACTGGCACACCGACCTAACCGAGCCGGTTCGCCACGACGTCCTGACCAAGGAACAGTTCGAGGCCCTGCTGGGCGCGAACGGGATCGATAACGATACCCAGGTCGTGCTGTACGGCGGCAACAACAACTGGTTCGCCGCTTACGCGTACTGGGAGTTCAAGCTGTATGGCGTTGAGAACGTCAAGTTGCTCGACGGTGGCCGCAAGAAGTGGGAACTTGATTCACGTGAGCTCGTGACCGAGGTCCCGACGCGCACCGCCACGACGTACACCGCCAAGGAACAGGACAAGTCGATTCGTGCGCTGCGCGAAGATGTCCTTGCCGCAATTGGTAGCCAGAACTTTGTCGACGTCCGTAGCCCAGATGAGTTCTCCGGCAAGCTGCTTGCTCCCGCGCACCTTCCGCAGGAGCAGTCACAGACCGCCGGTCACATCCCGACCGCTGCGAACATCCCGTGGAGCAAGGCAGCCAACGACGACGGCACCTTCCGTTCCGATGAGGAGCTCAAGGCGCTCTACGAAGCTGAAGGTGTTGACTTCAGCAAGGAGACCATCGCGTACTGCCGCATCGGCGAGCGTTCCTCGCACACGTGGTTTGTCCTGCAGGAGATCCTCGGCCTGCCAGGCGTGCGCAACTACGACGGTTCATGGACCGAGTACGGCTCACTCATCGGCGTTCCGGTTCAGCTCGGTGCGCAGCCAGGTTCGCCAGAAGGCGGAGCAGCCTAATGTGTGGCGCAACCGCTGGCGGACTCTCATTGGAAGGAATTGATGTGACGAAAGAAACCGTAATTCAGGGAGTCGTCTCCCGCGATGGACAGCCAGTCGGCGGCGCGTACGTGCGCCTGCTCGACGGAACCGGTGAATTCACCGCAGAGGTTCCGACGAGCGCGACCGGTCAGTTCCGCTTCTTCGCGGCACCAGGCAACTGGACCCTGCGCACTCTGGCTCCAGGGGCGACGCTCGATCGCACTGTGGTCGCCGCGCAAGGTCAAGTTTCTGAGGTTGAGGTAGCGCTTCCCGCGTAGTTTTCACCACACGACGCAACCCCCGCTGGCGCTGGTTGTCGATCCATTCGGAATCGATCACTCGTGACGGCGGGGGTTTTGCGTGCTCGGCTAGTAGACCAGCGCTTGAGTGCCCGGCGACAACGCTTCTTCAACGAATGTTGCGGCACCGGCGATTCGGACGCCAGGTAGGAAGTCGGCAGCGGTAAGCCCACGTCGCGTCGCGCATGGCGCGCAGACAGTCAGCAAGCCCCCGGCGATGATGAGATCGCGCAGGCCAGCGAGCGGAGCGGCCTCGGCCAACACAAAACGCTCGGCTCGCCCCGGAACAGCGAACCAGGTTGCTTCGCCGGTGAGCCACATCGAGACACGAACCCCGGCAGCGAGTGCCGTCGCCGCAACAGTGAACGCCTGGGAACACAACTCTGGGTTGATTTCACCAGCAGTGAGTTTGAGAACGAAATGCTGCATCGGCCCATCGTCGCCGGTTTCGATCAATGATGCTCTGCTAGCCGTCGCTGGAGGGTGCATGTGACGAATTCGGTGGAGAGGGGTTCGCGGGCCGCCGCAATGCGCTCGCATGTTTGCGCACGGGTTAGGCTAGGACCGTGTTGGATGTCGTATTCACCTCAGCAATGGTCTTCGTCGTGCTGGCGTCAGCCTGGTTCATCGGTTACGTCGTCTACCGGTTGTTCAAGACCGGTCCCCGCTAGCGGGTATTGCAATGTCGGAGTCGAGGGCGCCGCTGCCCAGTGAGATGCCCGAACCGATCGTGCCGATCTCGTGGCTGCTCGGCAAATGGGTCGGCGTGGGCCTCGGGACGTACCCGACGATCGAAGATTTCCGGTTCGGTCAAGAGGTCACGTTCACTAACGATGGTCGCCCGTTCCTCCACTACGAAAGCAAATCCTGGATCCTGGACGACGACGGGAACCGAATTCGCCCCGCAGCCACGGAGTACGGGTTCTGGCGTCCGCAGCCAGACAACGGGTTGGAAGTCCTGATCGTTCATTCGACCGGGCACCTCGAGACCTACCTCGGCACAAACGAAGTCACCTCAATTGCAGATGCCACTATCGATGGCGCTCGTTGTGAGTTGAAGACCGACGTTGTTGTGCGCAGCACGAATGCGAAGGAGTACGACGGTGGGGTGCGCCTGTACGGCTTGATCGAGGGTGACCTCGGATGGGCGTACGACATGGCCGCCGTTGGCGAACCACTGACGAATCACCTCTCGGCCCGTTTGGCCAAGGTCGACTAAGTGTCGGCCGCTGGGCAGTTGCGCGAGGCCGGTCTGCGCGCGACGAAACAGCGAATCCACGTACTCGAAATTGTTGACCAATCGCGCCACGTGACCGTCGACCAAGTAGTCGAGGAGTGCGTGAATCGCGGTGCACCCATTGACCTCTCGACGGCGTACCGGACGCTGGTTGCCCTCGATGACGCCGGGCTGATCACTCACGCTCACCTCGGTAGCGGTTCGCCGACCTACCACCGGATCGATCCGGACCCACACATCCACCTCGTCTGCCGCGAATGCGACGTGGTTGATTCGATCCCGGCCGCTCAGTTGGCGCCGGTCGTGGACCGGATCAAAGCGAGTAGCGGTTTTGTCGTCGATACCGGACACCTCGTCATGCACGGGAGCTGTGCGAACTGCTCGCAACAAGAGTCAACCGGGCAGCCACGTGGGAAGGCAAACGCCTCCGAACGTGTTGCACAGGGGTGATGAACTCATGACTGAAACCACGCGCGAGCCCATTGCCGGACCAGAGGGCACGGTCGACGCCGCTGTTCCCTGGCACTACGGCGACCCTCATGCCGAGCAGCGAGCACTGGTCGCTGGCGAGGCCGTGGTTGATCTGTCGCACCGAGGCGTCGTGCAGGTTGTCGGCCCTGATCGTTTGAGTTGGCTCAATGACTTGGTGTCGCACAAGGTTGACGGGTTGCCCGCCGGCGGCAGCGCATTGGCGCTGATCCTTGACCCCAAGGGCCACGTCGAACACGAACTCCACCTCGTTGATGACGGCGCGACCACATGGATCACGGTTGAACCTGGCACTGCCCCGGCTTTGGCGAAGTACCTCGATTCGATGAGGTTCATGCGCCGCGTTGAGGTCAGGGACGTCACCGAGTTGTTTGCCGTCGTCTGGCGTTCTGTTCGCGAACATGACTCGGCCCACGTCACGTGGATGCCACCAGCCGAGTTCGCAGGTGTCGGAGTGACTCCGTCCGGCGCTGACCGCGGGGGTGGTGCAGATCGCTACGTCGCCGCGCGCCCAGCGACACTCGTCGGTGCTGAGGTCCTCGTGCCTCGCGAGGAACTCTCCCTTTACCTTGGCGCCGCGCGCAGCCTCGCGGGTTCGTGGGCGTATGAGTCGCTGCGGGTCGCCGCGGGCGTTCCACGGTTGGGATTCGAGACGGACCACAAGACACTGCCGCACGAAGTGGGATGGATTGGTACCGGCGTGCACTTGGCAAAGGGGTGCTACCGCGGTCAAGAGACGGTCGCGCGGGTCCACAACCTAGGTCGCTCGCCCCGCCGCCTCGTGCTGCTGCACCTCGATGGCTCGGTGAACGAATTGCCGGAACACGGTGCCGCGGTCATGTCTGGTGAGAGGGTGGTGGGGCACGTGGGAACTGTGGTTCGCCACTATGAACTTGGCCCGATCGCGACTGCGGTGATCAAGCGGAACACTCCGATCGACGGCGCCCTCACCGTCGCACTACCGGGCGAAGAGGGTGCGTGTGTCGCAGCGAGTGTTGAGGATGTCGTGATCGCTGGCTAGTAGTGGTTCGCGCCGGCGTGGGAAGAATTGGCACGACACGCGATGCGTAGGGCGAGCCTCACTGCTCTGGGTACAGAGATTCAGGCTATTCTCGCGGCAAGCCGACGCGCACTTGCGCACTAGAGGAGGCAGCCATGGGCGACAAGATCCCTGGCGAGTCAGCGCCCGAGTCAATCGACCTTCGGGATCTATCGCTTGAAGACCTTCGCTTAAAGCG
>CAUJEJ010000178.1 GCA_963169255.1 Actinomycetota bacterium
TGTCGCGAACTCCGCGAGCATCCAAGGTTTGCGCGGCCAACGAACTCATCGCACCGGCGCCGACGACCAACGCCGAACGCGTCGTGAGGTCACCTGCGATTCCTTCAGCGAGGTCGAGCGCCACGGACACCACCGACGCGCCGTGGCGGTCAACTCCTGTGTCGGTGTGTACGCGTTTGCCAACCCGCAGCGCCGTTTGACCTAAGTCGTTCAAAGACCGACCAGCGTTGCCGGCGTCTTGCGCATCGCGAAGGCTCGATCGCACCTGGCCGAGGATTTGTTGTTCGCCAACGATCATCGAATCAAGTCCGCTCGCCACAGTGAATACGTGGTGGACGGCGCGTTCTTCGAAATGCACGTAGAGGTGATTCGTGAGCTCTTCGAGGTAGACACCGGTGTGCTTGGCCAACCGGGTCGAGATGTCAGTTACGGCGCCATGGAAGCGTGCGACCTCGGCCACGACCTCCAGCCTGTTGCACGTGTTCACGACCATGACTTCGGCTACGAACGGCGACGACGCGATGTCGTTTCGCAACTCGCTCATCGAATCCGTGTGGGCAGCGATCTGGTCGAGGAGCGCGACCGGTGCCGTGCGGTGGCTAACGCCAACAAGCAGCAGGCTCACAGTGCGCCACCTACCGTCAACGAGACCTTCGAGTCCGTCACAACAACTTCGGTATCGCGTGATCGTCGTTGCTCATGGAACGCAAGAATTTGCAGTTCGGTCGCGAGGTCAACCTTGCGGACCTCAACGCGATCACCGACGTTCAGCACGACCGGAGCGAAGTTCAGAATGCTTGTCATCCCCGCCGCGACAACGCGGTCGCAGACGTCCTGGGCAGCCGACGCAGGTGTCGCGATGACGGCGATCGCAGGTTCGGCTTCTTCGACGACCCGTTCGAGTTCGTCAAGGTGGCGGACCCGAATGCCAGGTGCCAACGCAACATCAGAGCCAATCAGAGCAGGGTCAGCGTCGAGTAGGCCAACGATCCGGAACCCACGCGAGGCAAATCCGCCGTAATTGGCAAGCGCCCGACCGAGATTACCGACACCGACGATGATGACGGGCCAATCCTGCGTCAGACCCAACTCGCGCGCGATCTGGTAGACGAGGAACTCAACGTCGTAGCCAACCCCGCGAGTGCCATAGGAACCGAGGTGCGACAAGTCCTTGCGCAGCTTTGCACTGCTCACGCCAGAGGAGGTTGCGAGTTCTTCACTCGAGACTGTGGCAACGCCAAGCTCATTAAGGCCCGCAAGCACACGGTGGTAGATCGGGAGCCGAGCAACCGTCGCTTCAGGGATGCCGCGTCGTGTTCCCACCGCGAATCCCCCCGAATACTTGTGTGTAGGCGCCGCCATCCCGAGTCGGCAGCCTCAAGAGTACGTCGGAATTCACGATTGCACAAAGTTACCGGCTGTTAACTTGGCAACATCAGGACTTAAGTCACGTCGTCTCGCAGTGGCGGGCGCCTAACTCAGCTTCGCGCGCAGCCTGACGGGGTCAACCCGGTAAATGTCGTGCACCTGGTCATCTATGAGCGTGACGGGAATCCGATCCCAGAATTCGTCCGCTAGTTCGGGATCATCAAGGATCGACAGCTCAATCCACTCGACAGACAACTCGTCGCACACTTGCGAAATCACCGCGCGGGCGTCGTCACACAGGTGGCAATCGGGCTTGCCGATCAAGGTCACCTGCGGACCTTGCGATTCACTCGCCATCACGCGTCAGCTACTTGGTGAGTCAGTCTGCGCCGCTGGATCGGCAACGTCAGGTTCGGTCAGAAGATCGCTGATGTCAGAGACGGATTTTGCATCGAGCGAGGGCGCCTTCAAGCCACCCTTCTTGATTTTTCCCGTCACCGAGTGAGGGAGTGCGCTGACAACCTCAACGATCGTGGGGGCTTTGAACCGGGCAAGGTGCTTTTGCGCGTAGCTGAGTACGTCCTCGGACTGCAGATCCACGCCTGCACTAGCCACCACGATCGCCTTGACTGCCTCGCCTGTGTAGGGGTGGGTAACGCCAACCACGGCGGCCTCGGCAACGCCTGGGGCGTTTGCGATGACCATTTCAATCTCGCGCGGGTACACGTTGAAGCCGCTGACCAGAATCAGATCACGGCGGCGGTCGACCAACCTCAGGTCGCCGTCACCATCGGCGATCGCGACGTCGCCGGTTCCAAACCAGCCGTCGGAGTCAGGTCCGTCGGCGCCGTCGGGCCAGTAACCGCTGAACAGGTTCGCACCGCGGACGATGATCTCGCCCGGATCGCCCTCTTCGACCTCGACTCCGGCATCGTCGACCAGCTTGGTTTCGACACCGGGCAGGGGATGGCCCACACACCCGGCCTTTGACACCGCCGTCACGATGGCAGAGGTGATGACGGGGGCGGCTTCGGTCATCCCGTAGCCCTCCCAAATCGTCAGACCGGCCGAGGCGAACTGGTGGTACACAGCGGGCAGCAGTGGTGCGGCACCAGATGCAAGCATCCGAATCGACCCCATCCTCGCTGCAAAATCAGGTATTGCGGACCATGCGATGTACATCGGCGGTGCACCCGCGATGTTGGTGACGCGGTGGTCTTCGATCAGCTTCAGCGAGCCCTCTGGGTCAAACCGGTCAGAGATCACAGCGGTTGCGCCACATCGGGCAACCAGGCCAAGAGCGGCGTTTAGCGCGTAGATATGGAACATCGGCAGCACGATGAGGACGACGTCGTCGGGTGTCATGGGTGCCGGATCTTGCACGCGAAGCAACTGCTCAAGGTTGGACAGCAATGCGCGGTGCGTGAGCATTGCGCCCTTGGGCTGCCCGGAGGTTCCGGCCGTGTAGATCAATACCGCAAGGCTCTCGGGGTCGGTCTCAAAATCTGGCGGTGGGGTGGAACCGACCGTGAGGCGACGCCATTCGTCCGAGCCGACCTCGATTACGGGCAAACCATCAGGTGCACCGTGGCGGACGGCCTGCGAGGTCTGTCGATCAGCGATCACGAGCTTGGCGCCAGATGAGCTCAACACCGCGTCGATCTCAGTGGCGGTATACGAATTGTTGATCGGCACCGCAACTAGGCCAGCACGGAGTACGCCGAAATATGACGTCACGAACTCCAGACTGTTGCCGAGCACGATCGCGACACGATCACCACGGTCTAGCCGACGGGTCGTCAAACCGCCCGACACTGCTCGAACAAGGCGGTCAAGTTCGGCCCACGTTGTTGTGCGGTCAGGGGTAACGATGGCTGGCACGTCGGGTCGCTGCGTTGCGGCTACCTGAACCAGGTCTGCGAGGTTGGCTCCCACGAACGTGAGTGTCCCATAGCCGAGGGCGGCTATGGTGCGAGTGTGACAAACCAGGACCAAAGCAAGCAAAATTCTTCGGCGGCTCAGTCGGCTGACGGAGACCTTGCGGGCGTCCCGGTGGGCTCATTCGTCGCCGCCGAGTTGCCGAGTCACCTACCAACGGCTGAGGCGGACCCAACAAGCGCAGCGTTCTTCGACATCGATAACACGGTCATCCGTGGTGCGAGCATCTACGCGTTTGCCCGCGGAATGGTGAAGAACGACATCGTCAGCAAGCGCGAAATGGCCGGGTTCGCGTGGAAGCAAGCGAAGTTCGTCCTCGCTGGCACAGAGAACATGGACGACATCGCGAAGATTCAGGATTCTGCGTTGTCGATCGTCAAGGGCCGCGAGGTCTCCGAGATGACGGACTTGGCCGACGAAGTGTTCGATGACTACATGGCCGACCGACTTTGGCCGGGGACGTTGGCGCTGGCGCGTGCTCACCTTGAACGCGGCCAGCGCGTATGGCTTGTTTCAGCCACACCGATCGAGGTGGCCCAGGTCATCGCCGATCGACTCGGGCTTTCTGGCGCGATTGGGACCCGGTCAGAGATCGAAAACGGGGTGTACACGGGGCGCTTGTTAGGTGCTCCCGTTCATGGTCAAGCGAAGGCCGATGCTGTGACGGCGCTGGCCGTTGCCGAAGGGCTCGACCTCGCATCATGCTCGGCGTACTCCGATTCGGCGAATGACATTCCGATGTTGAGCCTCGTTGGTGACCCTCATGCGATCAACCCCGACCGCAAGTTGCGCGCACACGCGAAGGCGAACGAGTGGCCGATCGACGACTTCCGGGTCGGACGCAAAGTCGTCAAGGTGGGCGGAACGTCTGCCGCCATCGCTGGCATCGCTACCGGCGCCACAGTCGCGACCGTGATCACGGTACGTGCCATTCGCAACGCACGTTAGCGGTTGCGAACGGCACGTGCCGCACTCGTGGTTTGTCGGCCGACTGGAGTCTTAGAACGCTGGTGCCAGCAGTGCGATTAGTTCGTAGACCAGTGCCGCAATCGCAGCGGCCGCGGGGAGCGTCAAACCCCACGCCCAGAGGATGTTCACGCCCACGCTCCAACGGACCGAATTGACGCGCTTCTCAACCCCCGCGCCCATGATGCCGCCAGTGATGACCTGCGTCGTCGAAACTGGGGCCTCCCACACCAGCGCCGTGGTGTACAGGACACCTGCAGACACTGACTCGGCAGCGAAGCCGCGAGCCGGATCAAGGTCGATGATTCGGCGACCGAGCGTCTTCATGATGCGCTTGCCACCAACTGCGGTACCAATGCTGATGGCGCCGGCACACGCGAACACAATCCACACCGGCATTTCTTCGGATGCTGTCGCGTAGCCCATGCTGACCAAGAGCAGGAAGATGACACCCATCGTCTTCTGCGCGTCCTGCATGCCGTGTCCCATCGCCATCGCACACGCCGAGACGGACTGCGCGTGGCGGAAACCCTTGCCGACGTTTCGCGGGTTTTTGTTACGGAAGATCTGCACGATCAAACGCATGAGCAGGAACGCGAGGATGAGGCCGACGAATGGTGAAGTCACCATCGGCAGGATGACCTTTTCCCAGACCGTGCCCCACTCCACGATGGTGCCGGCCACGATGGCTGCGCCCACGACACCGCCGATCAGAGCGTGTGTGGAGGAACTCGGCAGGCCGAGCCGCCAGGTGATGAGGTTCCAGCCAATCGCGCCACCGAGTGCCGCCGCGACTAGGGCAAGACCGGCATAACCACTTGGTGGCGTTGTCACGCTCTGGATCGTCTTGGCGACGCCGCTTCCCAACCAGTACCCGATGAAGGCCCCGACGAAATTGAAGATCGCCGCCAGACCCAGAGCGGTGGCAGGTGCCAACGCTCTCGTTCCCACCGAGGTGGCGATTGCGTTGGCTGCATCGTGAAACCCGTTGGTGAAGTCGAATCCGATCGCGATGATGACAACGAGCGCCGTGATGATGAGCGCCCAGTCCATCACGTCTCCTTGATGGCGGTGATTGCGAGCGCGCGGGTAAACCGTTCGATCTGCGTCGCTGCGCTCTCGACCGAATCTGCGAGGGTCTTCAGGCGCAGGGCGTGAATCGGATCCGCACCTTCGGCCATCGAATCGCACAGGAGTTTGCGGTAGTGCGCGTCGATGTTGTTCTCGTGTTCGTTCACCGCGAACAACGCCTTCTCAAGCTTGTTCGGCTTCTTGATGTACTCGGTGATATCCCGAGCCTGCTCGCTCATTTTGACGAGTTCCTTCGCACACTCGGCGAACTCAACCGGGAGTGCCTCGATCCCGAAGCAGACCAGGAGTTTGCCCGCGTGGTCAAGGGAATCGACGACGTCGTCAAGGGCCTCGAACATGTCGTAGATGTCTTCGCGGTCGTACGGCGTAATGAACGTCGTCGAGACCTTTCGGAGCAACTTGATTTGGCGCTCGTCGGCTTCCTTTTCGATGGCGGCGAGCTTGTCGGCCAGGCCGGCACGCGCATCTGGCTTGGCAGTGACGAGTGAGTAGAAAGCCATAGTGGCGTCGGGCAGATGCTCAGTCGCATCGCTCATCATCTTTTGAATTGCATCGGGTCGTTTTAGCTTGACCATTCGTCACACCTTCGCTGGAGAACTTGTTGAGCAAAAGGTGTCATCGAAGGTGTTTACGGCGCACCCAGAACAGCCAACGATTCGCAGAACATCGGGTTGCTAGCAGATGAATTGCCCGTCACCCAGATGACCGTTCAGAGCCCCAAAATGGCCGATCGACCGATGCATGTGACGGCGAAGCACGGCGTTCATTCAGCATTCACACGGGCGTCAATTCAATGACACTCCCCGGCACCCGGTCTAAGCAAAAGTGGTGCCATGACCACAGCGACTGTTCCAGCACAAGGCCGTACCGCCGAGATCGGATTCAATTTGGAGTTGGCATTCCAGCTAGCAGCCGAACCGACGATCACCCAGCGGCGCCGCCTCACGCTTGTCACTGAGGCGTTCAAGTCCATTGCCGATCGCGACCGGCGACTCGCCTCGTACGTAGTGCTGCCCCTTCAGCCAGACGGCTGGGTGCATGTGCGCGCCGTGGTTTGCGCAAGCCAACCAGGCGAGGCGGCAGAGTTAAGCGAGGGATGGATGTCGCTCGCGATTGCCGCGGCAAATCTCGCTGATGAAGCAGATGCCGCCCGCATTCCTGACCAGCGACGCCACACCACGGTGTCCGCGGATACGTGGCTACAGCCGCTCAGGTGACAACTACGAAACCGGACGCTAAATCCGGGACGATTGCCTCCAACGCAACGGTGCTCAGCGCCTCTGTTGGGCGCCGTTTGACCAGCCCGCTCTCTGCTGACATTTTGGTCGCGATCGCCGTCTTCTTGGTTCTGTACCTCATCGTCAGAATCGTTGCCGCTGCTGATGTACCGCTGCCACCCAGCAATGACGACATAATCTCAACCGACCCCATCAACTTGCCCTACTACGCCGCGTGCTCGCTGCTGCGGATGTTCGTGGGGTTGGTTTGTTCATACGCGTTCGCATTGGCCTTTGGGTATTGGGCAGCTCATAGTCAAAAGGCCGAACGACTGCTCATACCGGCGCTCGATGTGTTGCAGTCGGTCCCGGTTCTTGGGTTCCTATCGATCACGGTGACGGGCTTCCTTGCGCTATTCCCGGGTTCCCAGCTAGGCCTTGAGTTCGCTGCGATATTCGCAATTTTCACCGCACAAGCATGGAACCTCGCATTCTCGATGTACAACTCCTCGCTCACGATGCCTGACGACATGCGAGAGATGTCGTCTCTGTTCCGGATGAATTCGTGGCTTCGCTTCTGGCGCCTCGAAGTCCCCAACGCTGCCATCGGGTTGGTATGGAACGGGATGATGAGCATGGGAGGTGCCTGGTTCTTCCTGACCGCGGCGGAGACCATCAGCGTTGCAGGGCAGGACTACAGCGTGCCCGGAATCGGTGCGTACGCGGGCATCGCAATCGATCAAGGAAATATGGCCAACGTTGGCTGGGCAATCCTGACGATGGTCATCGTGGTCGTCGGAGTCAACGTCCTCTTCTGGCGCCCGCTGGTTGCGTGGGCTGAGCGGTTCAAGAACGAACAGTCTGCTGCCGAAGATGCGCCCAAGTCCGGCGTCCTCAACCTCGTTCGCGCTGCTCGACTCCCCGGTGGAATCGGGGCTGCTCGCCGCCGAGCATCAGACAAGATCTCACTTGGCGTCACGAAGATCAGCCGAGAGCCGCGCACTCTGGTAGCGA
>CAUJEJ010000179.1 GCA_963169255.1 Actinomycetota bacterium
TAACTAGTGCAGCACTATGTGCAGCATGGCAACTCGCTTGCGTTCCAAAGTCACCCGGCGCCCTTCACTGCCACTAACTGAGAGGGACGAGGCTGACCTCGCGACGCTGCGCGCAAACGATGAATACCTTGAGGCCCTCGCCCGCTTGGCAGATACGCCGTTAGACCACGCCACGGCAAGCGAGTCCGCACTTCTTCACGCGATCTTCGAAATCGGGATGAACGCATTGCGAGACTCGGCGGAAGCTGACGGATATGCCCAAATCGCAGCCGAATCAGCGGCTGAGAACGGCGTTCGCCGGGCCACCGCGAGACGCAGGTTACCTACGTGGGCGAGTGATTAGCAGTGACCTGGCCGCTCGTGCGCGGTCGCGTTTATGCCGCACGCCTGTCGAACCTCGCCGAGGACAAGTACTTTTTGGTTGTCTCTAACAATCGGCGGAATCGCTCCCTACCTCAGGTTCTTGCGGTTCGGCTGACAACCAGCCCCAAACCCACCATCAGAAGCATCGTCGAACTCGGTGCTAGCGAAGTCTTCGAGGGTCGGGTGGTCTGCGACGACATTGTGGAGCTCTGGGAAGACGAGATCCGTCGTGACCTTGGCGCATTGAGTCGACCCGCGATGGCACGCGTAGAACGTGGCCTCGCTGCCGCGCTCGATCTGCCGATGTAGCTCGCCAGTGTGCCACCAATGCCCGCGGACTACGCCTGCGCAGCCTTCGCTAGGCGCTTCTTGCGGCGCTGCTTCCAGGCGCGGACCTTGAGCAGCGATTCCTCGTCGGTGACGTCCGCGATCGACATCGTGGTGCCGGTGCGCCCGTACGGAGTCGTGGCTGCCTTCCATCCGGACGGCGCCTGATCGAGTTGCTTACCGACGAGCGCGATGAAGATCTTGGCCTTCTGTTCGCCGAAGCCGGGCAGGTCACGCATCGCGCGCACTGCCGCGTTTCCATTCTTCGCATCCGTCCAAATCCGAGCCGCATCACCGTCGTAGTCATCGATCACGATCTGGGCGAGCGCACGAATGCGGTCGATCATCGAACCCGGGTACCGGTGGATCGCTGGCGGACCCTTCGCCGCAGCGAGCAAGTCTGCATCGCTGGTGTTGACGATCACCTGCGGATCAAGTCGCCCGGGAGTTCCGAGCCGCTCGGCCAGAATCTGCGGACCCGCAAACGCGCGCTCCATTGGGAACTGTTGGTCGAGCAACATCCCGACCAACAGGGCGAACGGATCGTTGGTCAACAGCTCATTCGCTTGCGCACTTGGGGTCAGATTGAGCACGGGTAAACCATACGCACTCGCGACTCGTCGCAGGAGACATCCCTCGGTGGTGGAGATGCCCGGTCGGTCAAGTGGGTCTACCAACGAGAGAGCATGCGCGACTTGTAGCGCGAACTTCCCCGATTGCCTAGGGCTACGCCCCTGGTCCACCCTCGGTCAGCCGCGCGAGGGCATCGGTGACTGAACCCCACCCGTCATAGAAGCCGAGCTCCTCATGGTGATCCCGATCCGCAGAGGTGCCGTGGCGAACGACCACCCGGTAGTCCGTGCCCTCCGGGTGATCAAGAAGGTTGATCTCGGCAGTCATAAGTACTGGTGCGGGTTCGGTTGGCCGCCATGAGCTGTCGATCGCGTTGGTGAAGGCAAGGCGAGTGTTCTTCTCGGCAAGAAGGAATAGCGCATTCATGTGCGGAACAAAGGTCTGACCGTCATCGCTCATGCTGGTCACGAATGCGCCACCGGGTTGAACATCGAGTTGCTCGACTCGCGCGATGGTTGGCGCAGGCACCCACCATCGCTGCAACTTCGAAGGGTCCGTCCACGCTTGCCAGACTGCCTCGCGCGGGGCCCGGATTACCCGTTCGATTGAGAGGTCGAGTTTGGGGTCAAAGGTACTCATTGATTCTCCTGTTGTTCGGTGACGAAGTCTGCTAGTCGGTCGGTTTGCTCTGTCCACAATCTGCGCTGCTCTGCAAGCCAGTCATCCACCACCGCGAGTCGGTCCTGGTTGAGACTGCATGTGCGCACTCGGCCGGACTTGTGAGTGTTGATCAATCCGCTGGACTCCAGCGTGCGGACGTGTTTCATGAATGACGGCAGCGTGATCGCGAAGGGCTCAGCTAATTCGCCCACGCTCGCAGGCCCCTGCCCAAGACGCCGAATTACCGCGCGCCTAGTCGGATCGCCGAGGGCCACGAAGACATCGTCGAGGACTTGATACTTAGCCATGTGGGTAAGTATTGCACCGATGAACACTTAGCGCAAGAGCAAAGTATTTTCGCGACTCGGACGTTCATCCGCGACTGAAGAACGATCAACTGTCCGTGCGTTCAAAGGGCGAACCGGCGCCTACCGATTTGGGATTGTGCGCGCGGCGACTGCCCAAGCGATCAGTGGGGCTGCCAAAACAAGGACTGCCAGTTGCGGCAGTGGAATGGAGGTCGGATAGTCATACGGAAGCGCTGTAAGAGCCTTGGATCCAAATGCGACACCGATAGCTGCGCCAAGGCCAATCCCCACCAGCGCAAGTCCCGATCCCTGTAGCCAAGTTATCCGTCGCAATGTCTGTGGGGTCGCACCGATCGAACGCAACAACCGCTGGTCATCACGCTGCTCGGTTGCCGCCAACGCGCCCCCGATCCCCATTGTCATAAGCACCAGCAGCACTGCCGAAGCCGTGAGCGCGACCGAGACTCCACCGCTCAGCGGCACAAATTCGCTGTAGCTGGCAAGCACGAACCCATGAGCGGACAGCGCTGCTCGCGCACCGTCGATTTGACCTTTAGCCGCTCCCTCGTCGACGCGAACAAACACCCAGTGATCGGTGCGGGACTCATCCGGCTTGAATCGAGCGGATGGGAGCACCTTGGCGGTTGCTTCGCTTGCGAAGACCATCTTCTGAAGTGTCGAATGTTGCTTCGGTTCCAACGTAAGCACAGGAAGGTCGACGTGCGGTGCTGTTCGCGGATCACGCGAGTTCGCGAACGCCGAGAGGAAACCGTCGTCGCTGACAACAATCTCCTGCGCAATATTGTTAGGCCTAAAGTTTGACCTTGTATTTCGATCCGGCCGTGCGAAATTGATCAATCCGCCATTCACTAGGTGCTCGCGGATTGCAGCCTCGTCGGTGCCTTCCAACGCCATCGCTGCGATCAAGCCAGCGTCGGCGACATAGATCGGTGCCGTCCAGCACATACCGGCGTCAGGGTTTGGATCACATTCACCCACGGCTTCGGAACCAGTGATTTTCACGTCATAGACCTCTGCCGTACCGAGGGTGGAACTCAGTTGGTCCGCTGCCAGTGCTCGGGAAGCCTCGATCCTACGATCTTCCTCACCGAGGTCGATACGCGTTCCTACAACACCTGCGGGGGTATCAGGCGTATGAGCGAGTTCGCGATTCCCGTCGATCCCTACTGCGACGATTAGCGCCGCCAGACTTAGGGTTGTGACGGCCATGATCATGACCACGGTTGGAACAGTTCGGTAGCGAGCTCTCGCGGCGTCTCGCAACGCAAGCCTCTGGATCAGTGGCCGACGGTTCGCGTGACGCCCGACATATGCCAACAAGGCTGGAAGCGCCCCGACAACCCCAAACACGATCATCATGAAGAAGACGGCGAGTACAAGTTGACTTGAGACCATCGACGCATAGGTGAGTGATTCACTAACCTGACCAACGACCGGAATGCTCAGCGGTTCGCTATAGCGTCCGCCAGTAAGCACCGCACCTAGGACTCCGACGGCAACAGCGGTGAGCGCAAGTCGTGGGAACCGTGGCATAGTCGCCGCTGCACGCGAACTCGTCCAGGACTGCCGCAACGGATCGTTCACTGAGACTTTGCGTGCCGCTACCCAGGCCGCAACAACGCTGACCAGCACGCAACAGGCCAAAGCGACAAGCACGCGCCACCCGAGAATCGGCGTGCCATCGAGTCTCACCCGCATCAGATCCTGCAGCGGAATACGGGCTGCGATGAAGATCAATAGTCCTGCGATGAGGCCGATACCTGCACCGAATACACCCAACAGCAAACCCTGAAATGCCGCGATAGCGGCCAATTGTCGCCGGGATGCTCCCGTGACAGCAATGAGCGCGAGATCTCGCTGGCTACGCCTCGCACCAACAGCGAATGCAGCCGTAACGACCAGTGCGACGGAGACGAGCCCCAACGTTGTTGCAAGCAGAATCAACGCTGGAATGGCGCCTTCATAGAGGACGTAGTCACGAGCCAGAGTGAAGATACTGCCGTCAGTCCAGTGCGCCGCAACCATCGGTTCGAAGACCGTTAGGGGGCCACCTTCGCTGTCGATTCCGGGAAATACGTCGCGCGCACTTGTACCCTCCGGGAGCTTTACGTCCAGCGACACCCCCGCGTACGGCGATGCTGCCTCGATCTGCTGAACGTTGATCGGGCCCGGCAGCGACTGCAAATACAGTCCGCCGCTGCGGTACGTGAAGGGAGTATCGATAGTCCCGACAACGACTGCTTCGGACCGTTCTGTGCGGCCAAGGTCGCCCGAGCTCTCCCAAGTTGTCGCCGAGACTCCGACCGTGTCACCTAGACCGATTCCGAGCGCCGCAAGATTCGATTCACCGATCGCGATCTCGTTGCGTGCCAATGGAGCACGACCTTCCGACAGCGCGAGCACACCGTCAGAGACTGGGTCATCGAGATCGCCCTCATACGAGTGATTCACCTCGCTGGTTCGGTCTTCCGAAGCAAGCGACAAGGTTGCCGGAATGGACCGGAGAGTCGCGACTTGGGAGCCAGCAGGAAGCATCGAGAGAAGCGTGACGCGGTCGGATTCGCGCAGAGTGCTCGGAACTTGCGCAGGGGTCGAGCGTTCGCCATTGTCCTGGCTAGCAGTGCTGTCATACGACGCGACCAGGTCGGCCTGCCCATGCCCGGCGCGCCAAATCTTCTCGCCCGTGACATCACCAGTTTGGTAGGTGACAAGTACAAAGGTTGCCACCATGGCGGGGAGCGCGATCATCGCGATGATCAAGAGGCTGCGCGATCTATTCCGGGACAGCGTCCGTCTTGCAATCCGAGCTAGCGGCCGCCAACCCTTCATCGCAGAGACCCCAGAAGATCGCGGGGGTCTTGCGGCCCTCCGGTGTCGTCAACGATCAATCCGTCCCGAAGGAACACCGTCCGGTCAGCCCAAGCGGCATGCCTAGCCTCGTGGGTCACGAGGATCGCGGCGCAACCCGCATCTACCTTTGCGCGCAACAGCCGCAGGATCGCTTCACCAGTCACCGAGTCGAGGGCCCCGGTGGGTTCATCCGCGAGGATGAGCGACCGTTCACCGATGAGGCCGCGCGCAATCGCGATTCGCTGTTGCTGACCACCTGAGAGTTCGTCCGGAAACTTGTCTCCGCAACCCTCAAGTCCCACTTCCGCCAAAGCTGACGCAGCGGCAGCGCGTGCAGGCCTCGAAGCCATGCCATTGAGCTCCAGCGGCAACGCCACGTTCTCAGCGGCAGTCAATGAGGAAACCAGGTTCAGGGATTGAAAGACGAAACCGACTGTGCTGAGGCGAGCTGCCGCACGCTCAGCGGGCGTCTGGCCAACAAGATCGTGACCAGCCACTGAAACCGCACCTGCAGAAGGCTGCTCCATTCCGCCGGCGATCTGCAACAAGGTTGACTTGCCTGACCCGCTCGGACCCATCACGGCGACGAATTCGCCCTGTTGCAGTGTCAACGAAACACCTCGCAACGCTTGGACCGCGAGTGTGGATTCGCCGTATACCTTCGATACGTCACGGAGCTCGAGTACCGCAACCGAACTGTCTTGCACTAACCCGGATCCGGTAACGGCTTGAACACTCATCGACTTACTCTCCCGCTGGGCGATCTTGGACTGCGTCGGCGAGCGTCCTCCGACACTGACACCGAACCTTCCGCGCGAGTAGCCCGCCTGCGCGTTGCCTGCGCTACCAGACGTGATTCGACGTGATCAAGCCAGCGAATCTCGGCCTCGGCTTGGAATACCAACGACTCCAAAGCGAGCGACCAGCCCATCGCTTCGGCATCCGCAAACGACTCGTCGTCACTGGGTTTCAGACGGGTGATGTCACGTAGTGCTCGCATACTGGCTGCCCGTTGCCGTTGTACGACCTCACGCACATCGACCATGTCGCTCACTGCGGCGAGTGACAGCTTCATCGCAAGTTCATCGCGCGGTGGAGAAGTCCGGTCAATTGGCTCTGTGAACCACTCAGTGACAGCGAGTCGTCCGACCTGGGTCACAGAATGGATCACATGGCCGTCGGCAGTCGGTTCGTCAGCGGTGACTAGGCCGTCACGCTCAAGTCGTTGCAGCGTCGAGTACACCTGCCCCACATTGAGCGGCCACACACTTCCAGTGCGAGCCTCGAACTCTGCCCGCAACTCATATCCATGCTTCGGCGAATCACAGAGGATCGCTAGGAGCGCCATTCGGATACTCACGATTCTTACTCCCTGCTCGAAACGAAACAGCAAATGCATACTGCGTATGTATACCGCGTATGCATACGCAGTATTGGTATTTCGCGTGAAGTCGCGTCGCGTCGACGGTGCTCACTCGGCGAGAAGCACGGCGGCGCTAGTGCAAGACGGGCGTGATATCTAATGCATTCAAGGGCTTTCGGCACCCGATGGCTGTCCGGGCACCGACCGCTGCCGCTTGATTCCCATAATTGCGAGCACGAGACTCGTTGCAACCAGGAGCGCGGAAAGCCCGATCAACAGAATTCCGACTTCAGCAATGTCGATCACCTTGACGGATTCGTTCGTCAAGTAGTCGGCATAGCGACGCGATCCCGTGCCGTAGATCCAGGTACCTCCTCGACCTAAAGAGGCACCAACCCCAGCCGCGATCGCAGCGGCACCAGCGGCGAGGGTGATGGCCAACTGGTAGCGGGGAAATGGTTCACCAAGCCCGAGCACGACGAGGCAGAGCACCGTCAGCATGATCGGCGCCAGCAGGAGGATCGGGTTCAATCCAACGAATGCACCCGTAACCGGTTCCGCGATGCCTTCGTCGAGGGGGTAGGCAAACCATCCGAAGTCCTGGGGCGGACGCGGGACCGTCAGATAACCAACAGCCGCAGCGATCGCGACACCGATGGTCGACAGGACCAACACCCACACCTTGATTCGAATCACGGCATCGATGATCGCATGGCGTGGTAGCGGCACGACCCAGTCAACCAGGCATGCAACTGGCTGAGGTGGGATCGTTCGGGCGTGACCAGCAACGCCTCAACCGTCGTGGGTAACGGCGTGCTCGACCACGAGCAGCGGCGCCTACTCACAGGCATCTGCATCCTGGTCGCCGCCATCTCAATGGTGCCCTCGACCTACAACTTCATCCTCAACCCAATGCTCGAAGGCCTCGGCGCGAACGAATCCGAAGAAGCTCTCCTGCGGCAACTGCCAAGCATCGCCGCGCTACTCGTGATCTTCCTCGCAGGTTCCCTCGGCTCGAGGATCGGTGAGCGCCGCCTCATCGTGTTCGGCTCGATCCTCCTCACCGCGGGATGCGCGCTCATCGCCGTTGCGCCAGTGCTCGCGGTCGCGACCCTCGGGCTTGTCGCCCTGAGCGCCGCGAGCTCAGCCACGGCGGTGGTCGGCCTCGGCCTGCTGAGCGCACGCGTCGTTGAACCGCGCGCACGAGCAACTGCGTTCGCAACCTTCGCCCTCGTTGCACCCGCCGCCTACATGGTGCTGCCGGTGGTGGCAGGGCTCCTGCTTGACCACGCCTCTTGGCGCTGGGTCGCGGTGATGTGGACGGCTGGCGGCCTGGTCTCGATTTGGGGTGCAGCGCGCTACCTCCCGACGGACCATCCAGATCGCAGCCGCGTTGAGATCCTCACGCCAACACTTGCTGGCCTCGCGCTAGCGGCGAGCGTCCAGACAATCTCGGCAATCAGCAACAACGGCCTGCTATCAACGCCGGTGCTCGTTCGGTTTGCCGTCGCCACCGCCGCCTCGATCGCATTCGTGGCGGCCTACCGACGTGCACCAGAACCGTCGATCTCGCTAGCGGCACTCAAGCGCGGCGGGCTACTCGTGCTTCTGGTCGTAGTGATCGTGGTTCCGTTTGTAAACCTCTGGTACTACATGACACTCGGCTACCAATACGTGTTCGGCATGACTGCTGTTGCGACGGCGCTGCTGATGGTTCCGGCGCAACTCGCTGGTGTCGGCGGCGCGCTCATCGCACGCAAGATGATCATGACGCGTGGCATCACGTACACCGGTGTCGCGATGCTGCTTGGGCTCTCGGCGAGTCTGCTGCTCACGCTCGCGATCGTCCCGACCACTCCGATCCCAGTGACCGTGGCGATCATGGCGGTCTACGCACTCGCCTCGGTTGGGGCCGGCGTACCTGTCACTAATTCGATCATGAACACCGCACCTTCCGGCGAGGAAGGTAGCGCTTCAGCTATGCGCGGCGCCGCCACCCATGTGGGGACTGCGCTCGGGGTCGTGGTGATGACCACGATCGTGTTCACGGCGATTGCCGGATCGGTCGAAACGTCCCTCGGTAACGACCCGCTCGCAACGTCGCAGGCCGAACAGATCGCCGAGAGTATGCG
>CAUJEJ010000180.1 GCA_963169255.1 Actinomycetota bacterium
TCACCACCCACTCGATGTTGAGCGTCAAAGGGCTCGAGTTTGACAGCGTCGTTCTGCTCAATCCAGCCGATGCTCTTGAGTCGTCAGCGAACCCGGTCCATGACCTCTATGTTGCGATGACCCGCCCTACCCAACGGCTAACGGTCGCCAGTAGCACGGATCTTCCGGACTATCTGTCTCGTGCGATTGCGGAAGGCACAAAGAGCTAGGAGTCTGCTAGTGTCGAACACATGTTCGATCCACTTGCACACCTAGATCCTGAACAACGTGCGGTAGCCACAAGCGATGCGAAGCGATTACGGGTCCTTGCCGGTGCGGGGACGGGGAAGACGACAGCATTGACGGGGCGCTGTGCCCATCTCATTCTTTCTGAACGCGTTCCGGCCGAACGCATTTTGCTTCTCACCTTTACCCGTCGCGCGGCTCGTCAGATGGTGTCGCGAACGACCACTCTCATACAGCGATCCGGCGAGGCCGACGGCCCTCGTGTCCGCACCGGTCGAGTTCGCGGTGGAACCTTCCACTCTGTTGCCCACATGATCTTGCGCCAGCACGCGGAGTCGGTCGGCCTATCCCCCGGTTTTGGCGTGCTTGACCCAGCAGATGCGGCAGATCTCTTTGACGTCATTCGAGACAGCCAGGTCAAGGACACAACAGGTCGGCGCCGAATACCACGCAAGGGCACACTGCTGAGCATCTACTCGCGCGCGATCGCAAGCGGACAACCCGTCAGCGAGGTCATCACCAACGTCGCACCCTGGGCCCAGCAATCCACTGCCGACGTGGTCGACATTTGCCGGACCTACAGCCAACGTAAACGCGAGCTCGGCGTACTCGATTTTGACGACCTCCTGCTCTATTGGCGTGAGGCGCTCGGTAGCGATCACCTTGGTCGCAAGATTCGCGACGAGTTCGACCACGTGCTCGTTGACGAATACCAGGACGTCAACGCACTGCAAGTGGAAACGCTCGGTCTACTGTGCCGACCCGCGACGTCCTTGACTGTGGTGGGCGACGATGCCCAGGCGATCTACTCATTCCGCGCATCAAGCCCCGAGCACATCTTGAACTTCGAGAACGACTTCGCTGGTGCTCGGACTCTGGCGCTCACCCTGAACTATCGCTCAACCCAACCGATTCTCGATCTCGCTAACGCAATCGCGTCGGAGGCGTCCGTCGGATTCAGCACAACTCTTCGGGCAAACCGAGTCGACGAGGCTAACCCCGTTCGCGCCGCGCTCGTCCGTTGCGCAGACGAAGACGGCCAATCGGACTCCGTCTGCGAACGAATTCTTGAACTACGCGAAGAAGGAACCCCCCTGTCCCAACAGGCAGTCCTTGTGCGGGCTGCACACCACAGCGACCGCCTCGAAATTGAATTGACCCGCCGCGGAATACCTTTCGTCAAGTACGGCGGCCTCAAGTATCTCGAGGCAGCGCACGTTAAGGATCTTCTCGCCGCATTTCGCATTGTCGACAATCCGGCTGATGAACTGTCCTGGTTCCGGCTTCTGCAACTGCTGCCCAAGGTGGGCCCAGCAAAAGCACGCCGCGGCCTCGAGGCATTGCGGATATCGGGACCCCTCAGTGAATCCTCAGTTTCTCTCGCCGAGCTCAGCGAACGACTGCCTGTGCTGATTCGCGAGCTCGGTCCATCAGCGCAAGGTGACGTCACGGCGCTGTTCACCGGCCTGACGATAGAACCTGGGGAACCGCTGGTTTCGCACGCCGACCGACTCTGTCGTGTCGTTGCGCCCCTGATCTCCGCGAATTACGACAACAGCGAACCCCGAATCACCGATCTTGAGGCGCTCGTACACGCAACCACTTCCGCTCGCCGACTCTCTGAGGTTGCGGCCGAACACGCGCTCGACCCGCCCGCGTCAACGGGTGACCTAGCCGGTGCGCCCAGCATCGACGAGGATTTCCTGGTCATCTCCACGGTCCACAGTGCCAAGGGACTCGAATGGGATACCGTCCACGTGATTCACGCTGCGGATGGCAACTTTCCCTCCGACATGGCGCTCACGGACGAATCCGGACTCGAAGAAGAACGACGATTGTTCTACGTTGCGTTGACGCGTGCGCGTAACACGGTGGACGTCTACGTCCCACTGAGATTCCACGTGAACCGACACGCCCATGATGATCGACACATTTGGGCGCAACCTTCGCGATTCCTCACAGGAGCAGCGGCAGCGCATCTCGACGAAACAACGCACCTGCGGCCAACGGACTTCGGGTCACCGACCACGAACGCGGCACCCATGCCCGTGATCGATGCCGCCGGAGCAGTCGCGTCAAACATCGATCAGCTTTGGCGCTAGCGAGCGCGCCGGATCGTCGCAGATGGATCTCCCTTCGGGTCACCAACCAATGCGCTGACTGGGGTTGCCAGAAGGTGAATACCGCGCAACGTTGAACACGTTCGGGCCAAGATGTACACAGCTTGCCGTCTCGCGGCGCCAATGGCTTCGCGAGGGCTTAACCGGGTAGGGCGATCGCAGCACTCGCGACACACTCACGACGTCAGTCGTGCCGAACAACGAGGTGGAATAGATGTCATCGGACGATCTCGATCAAAGCGAGGGTACCGGCGTCGGCATAGAGGCGGTTATGGACCTCGCCGACATCATTACCAGCTTGCAGGATCTCTCAGACGATGAATTGAAGCTCCGTGGCATGGCGGTCGAGGGCACCCTCGACGAAATGGATGATCCGGTGCTCCTGGGCCCCGATGGCGCGCCGGTGAACACGTGGCTCGAGGACTACCCGTATGACGAACGGATGTCGCGCCACGAGTATGAGGTCACCAAGCGCCTTCTGCAGATCGAACTACTCAAGGTTCAAAGTTGGGTACAAGAGACTGGCAAGAAGATCGTCATGGTGTTCGAGGGTCGCGATGCAGCTGGTAAGGGCGGCACGATCAAACGCTTCATGGAGCATCTAAATCCTCGCGGTGCCCGAGTTGTTGCGCTGAACAAGCCAACGCAAGAAGAGAGCACTCAGTGGTACTTCCAGCGCTACATCAAGCATCTTCCTAGCGCGGGCGAGATCGTGCTATTCGACCGTTCCTGGTACAACCGAGCCGGGGTTGAACACGTCATGGGCTTCTGCACCGACGAGGAGTACCAGCAGTTCATGAAGCAGGCGCCGGCGTTTGAGCGAATGCTGACCGACAGCGACACGATGCTCTTCAAGTTCTGGTTCTCGGTCGGTCGCAAGGAGCAAGTCACAAGGTTCACCATCCGTCGGATTGATCCGGTTCGCCAGTGGAAGCTCAGCCCAATGGATCTGGCTTCGCTGGACCTGTGGGATGACTATTCAGCGGCCAAGAGCGCGATGATCGAACACACTGACACCGACTACGCCCCTTGGACGGTTGTCCGAAGCAACGACAAGAAGCGGGGCCGCGTAGAGGCCATGCGGTGGGTTCTCTACAACCTCGACTACCCGGATAAGGACGAACGCGTCGTTGGCATTCCAGACCCATACATCGTCGGACCACCAGAGGTCGTGTACGAGCACGAAGAGGTCCCGGAATCCCCTGGACGCATCGAGCGCTAGCCCTCAACGAGAGTCACGCCGTCGTTGGACCGATCCACCCGCCGCTGCAGCGCTTCAGCACTCGCGCGGGTGAATCAACTAGCGCAACGGCACCCGAACTCTGGCTAGGGTTGGCCGGGCACCGTCGAGCTTGAGGACCGTGATCATGGCGCATCCTGCTCACGCGACGATGCGCCGAGCCGAATCAACCTTGTTCAGAGAGGCGTCACCGTGGCCCCACGAGTCGACCGACGTGGCATTCATATCCACGACTTCACCGACGAGATCCTTGGGCAGGAGAAGTTCGAAGCTTCCGTCGTGAAGCTTGCCGAATCCTCTGGCAAGTCGGTCGAAGACGTTCGGGAGACGTGCAAGGAGAACCTCAAGGAGATCGCCGCTGAGCAGGAATCGTGGGCGATCAGTAGTTGGGACAAGATCTGCGGTTGGCTGGGCAGGGCGTACAAGCTCGATGTGAAGCCGGAACAGCTCGAACGGATCGCTGCGCTCAACAAACAGAGCACGCTTGTCTTCCTCCCTAACCACCGCTCCTATCTCGATCCGCTCATTCTGCGTTCAGCGATGCAGGAATACGACTTCGAGCCGAACCACGTGCTCGGTGGCGTGAACCTCTCGTTCTTTCCGATGGGCACGATCGCTCGGCGCAACGGTGTGGTCTTCATTCGCCGTGAATTCAAAGACGACGAGGTGTACAAGGTCTGCCTGAAGGCGTACATGGCATACCTGGTCAAGCACAAACAGAATCTCGAGTGGTACATCGAGGGCGGCCGCACCCGGACGGGGAAGTTGCGCCCGCCACGAATGGGAATCCTGAGCTACCTCGTTGATGCCTACGATGAGTACGCCGAAGAAGATGTGCTCATAGTTCCGGTGTTCGTCGGGTACGACCAGCAGTACGAAGTTGGTGCGATCTCGGCAGAAGAAATGGGCGGCAAGAAGGCCCCCGAAAGTGTGAGCTGGTTACTGAAGTTCGCTCGTGCCCAAACGGTCCGCCGTGGGCGTGCCCACTTGCGATTCGGCGAACCGCTCTCGCTCGGGGATGCGCTTGCTCAGACTCGAGCGAGCAGCGACTCAAACGATGCCCGCCTCGCGGTCCCGAAGGTTGCATTTGAGGTGCTTCACCGGATCAACAACGTAACTCCGATCATGCCCTCGGCACTCGTCACGTTCTCACTGCTCGACAATGACGACAAGGCCATGACCGTTGACGAAGGTCGGCGCGTCCTGAAGCCTCTCATCGACTACATCGGTCGGCGCGGACTCGACCTGAGCGAAGACATCGACCTTGAAGATCACGGCGGCTTGTATGACGCGGTGCGAACCCTTGAACGCGAAGGTGTCATTCGTCGCTTCACCGAAGGTCCCGAAGACGTTTACTGGATTGCGGAGAACAAGGCCCACGAGGCTGCGTTCTACCGGAACACCCTGATCCACCACCTAGTCAACCGCGCGATCGTCGAGGTTGCGCTCGTCCGTGTTGCTGAAGAGGGCGCGGATGACGTCGCCGCAGCGACTTGGGAAGAAGCACGACGTCTGCGGGACGTGTTGAAGTTTGAGTTCTTCTTCCCACGCACGAAGCCGTTCGCTGACGAGATTGCGGCTGAGGTCGAGATTGCGTACCCAGGGTGGCAATCAGAGACCTTCGATTCCGCCGAGATTCTGTCGACCCTGACCAAGTCAAAGCTGTTCGTCGCACACCGCACAATCGGACCGTTCCTCGAGGCCTACGGCGTTGCCGCCGACCGCCTTGCGATGCGCGACGCGAACGAAGAAATCGACCGCGACGAGTTCATCTTGGAGTGCATCGGCGTGGCACAGCAGCGCTGGTACCAGAAGGAGCTCTACAGCGCAGAGTCGATCTCTCGGGATCTCTTCAGCGGTGCCTGGCAGCTTGCGAGCAATCGAGGACTGATCGAACCCGGGACCCCGGACCTCGCCGAGAGGCGTACCGCATTTGCCGCCGAATTCCACGAGGCCAACCACCGAATTGACGTCATCCGAACGATGGCTCGCAAGAAAGAGGAAATCTGATGGCGGACATCAACTGGCTCCTTGCCGAGATCGAAGCCGGGCCCCAAGGTCCCGAGATCGGCGCGTTCTTCGACTTTGACGGCACCCTCATCAAGGGCTATTCCGCCACCGCCTTCTTCAAGGAGCGCATCAAGACGCGGGACATCGACGCGAAGGAAGTGTTCCAAACTCTCGTCGAGTCCGTGAACATTGAACGCCACGGCAAGGACGTCTCCGATCTGATGGATATTGCCGTCAAGGCTCAACAAGGTAAGAGTCTTGAGTACCTTGAGGATTTTGGGAACCGACTCTTCAACGCGAAGATCGCAAAAATGGTGTACCCCGACGCACGCATCCTGGTAGACGCCCACCGTGCAGCCGGGCACACGATCGTGCTCGCGTCCTCCGCCACACTCCCCCAGGTGGAATCGGCAGCCGAAGACTTCGGGATTGAACACATTGTGTGCACCGAACTCGAAGTGGTCGATGGCGAGTTCACCGGCGAACTTGCTTCACCAGTGCGTTGGGGCGAGGAGAAGGCCAATGGCGTTCGGGATTTCGCGACCGAATACGGAATCGATCTAGCCCAGAGCTTCTGCTACAGCAACGGCGCCGAAGACGTTCCGTTCCTCAAGCTGGCAGGGAACCCACGACCTTTGAACCCTGACGAAGACCTCGCCGCAATCGCCAAGCAGAACAAGTGGCCGATCGCGCGCTTCAAGATGCCTCACCGCCACAATCCCATCACTGTCGCGCGCAGCGTGTCCGCAATCGGCGCTCTCGGACTTGGCGTCGCGGCGGGAGCCACCACCGCACTGATCAACGCGGACCGCCGCGTTGGCATGGGCGTCGCAGCATCTGTTGGATCTGACTTGGCACTGGCGATGGCTGGCGTCAAACTTAGCGTTGTCGGCGAGGCGAACCTCTGGAACCACCGCCCGGCCGTCTTCTTGTTCAATCACCAGAGCCAACTCGACATGCTCCTGCTCGGCGCACTTCTTCGTCGCGATTTCACCGCCGTCGCCAAGAAGGAACTCGAACACGACCCGGTTTTCGCCCCCATCGGATACCTCGCAAGTGTCGCTTACGTTGACCGTAAGAACAGCGAGAAGGCGCGCGAGGCACTCGCCCCCGTCGTCGAAGCGCTTCGAGATGGTCGATCAATTGCGATCGCACCGGAGGGGACCCGCTCGCCCACGCCACGGCTACTTCCGTTCAAGAAGGGCGCGTTCCACATGGCGATGCAAGCCGGTGTCCCAGTCGTCCCGATCGTGATGCGAAACGCAGGCGACCTCATGCGTCCGCATTCGTTGGTGATCTCCGACGGCACTGTCGATGTTGCGGTGCTCAAGCCAATCAGTTCAAAGACTTGGACCACAAAGAACATTGGTCGGCAAGCGGACCGGGTTCGTCAACTCTACTTGGACACCATGGCTCACTGGCCAACTGAGGAATCCGAACTCCTCTGACTTGGCTGGTCTTCCGACTCCTCGTTCTTGCCGGTTGGAGCCTGCGTTTCTGACAACTGGTGATCGTCACTAAAGCCCAACACGTGCGTTTCAAACCACGCGCGCAATGGTCGCCACCGAGCATCCACCCGTTCATAGCGGGCGACGGACTTCGCCTTCAGCTTGGGTCGACTCGAATACCTCACGTGTGCCCAAGGAGAGTTTGGCCGCGCAAGCCGAATTGCCAGGACCCACGCGATCGGCGGGAACACCATTGAGATCGCCCCGCTGAAGAGTTTGCCCTTGAGGATTGTGGTGCCAATGGGAAGCACCCAGAACACAATGAAGATCACCGGTATCAGAGCCGCAACGTATTGGTCAGTCTCCGGGGGGCCCGGCGGGTCGCCGGGCGACGCGATCACGAGACACGCTCCCATAAAGGCAACCGCGATCAGCACTGCATCCGCCGATACCCGGCCCTCTTGCTTCCAGTACACATCATCGAGGTGCAGGATCAACGCGAACTCATCAAGCACAAGTGCAGCACCGATCCCGAACAACACTGCTCCCGCCGAAGCCCAGAGCCCGGCGCGCGTAGCGGAGAAACCCATGAGTCCCCCGACTAGCACGGCAACCACTCCGGGAACCACGTGGTGCACGTGGATTCCACCGGCATTGATGTTGCCAAAAGGACTTCGTCCAGACCTAATCAGGCGTGTGACTGCCCGGGTGACAACAAAGGTTGCGATGAACGCGACCAACGCGAGGAACAGCGGCTGCCGACCGCTGTCAATGATGATGTCCTCGTACCAGTCCCACACACCTAGAGACGATACTTCCGCCTCAACCCGCAACGCTGAGTGCGTCGAGACAGAAATCACCCTCGGCGTGACCTACTCCGAGGATTGACGCGCAGGTCCTGATAGCGCCAGAAGGCCTCTTGGACCCGTCGACGTGCGAGCGCTCGCCGAGCGAGTCGGGCACGCAGCGGGGCACGGCTTTCTTGTCTTCGCCAGTACACGTCGGCGATTGGCTTGACTTCCAACGCCTTTCGGCGAGCACGGTTCAACAGGATTTCGCGGTCCGATTCTCGCCACAGCAGAAACCTGTTCATCGACAGATCTTCTCGCGGCGTAGGAAGAGATGACGGCGAGGCACGCCTGGCGTGACAGACTTCCTTCATGTCCTTGAGTGAACCGGTGAACGTGACAATCACAATCGACGCACCCGCGAGGGTCGTGTATGACGCAATTAGCGATGTGTCACGCATGCCCCATTGGAGTCCGGAACTCGACTGGGTGAGCTCACCACACGATGGGCCGCTGACCGCCGGTGAACGCTTCGCCGGCTACAACCGGCGTGGCATTCAGATCTGGCGTACCACCAGCACCGTGACGTCAGCCAAGCCCGATCGGACCTTCGCGATCGACGTCACCGCTGCTGGCATCCCAGTCGCGCGATGGAGCTACCACGTCGTTGGCCACGGCGACACGACCGAGCTGACCTCGACGTGGTCGGACCTACGAGCCGGACCGCTCGGAATCACGATGAAGATCCTTGGATTCGCAGCGACGGGAGTCTGGGATCGCGCCAACCACAATCGATTGGGGATGGCGCAAACCCTGGACGCACTCAAGGCAGAGTTGGAGTCGCGCTAGCTCGCGCGTGCGGCGTTGCTTCGGGAACTGCTGTTCCTTGGGCTTGGTCGGCCGCCCGTCCGTGCGCCATCGCTTGACGGCCGACGTGGTCGACCCCCAGTGCTCTTACCGCGAGGCTTGTTCGACTTCGTGCGGGCCCATCCATCGCGCGACTTCGGGGCTTCCTTTTGCTCCACCCGAAGCGCCCGCACCGGCAGGTTCAGCGGTTCCGCAGCCAGCGTCGCGAGCATCAGGTGGCCGGGTTCCACGGTGGTCTCCGTGGGGCTGATCTTGGCCTTTGTCGTGAGTTGACGAACCGCACGGACCTGAGCGCCAGTGGCGAGGGTGACAACACGCCCCTTTGCTCCGGCACGAGCGGTACGACCGGAACGGTGGAGGTACGCCTTGTGCTCGGCGGGCGGGTCCGCATGGATAACCAAACCCACATCGTCTACGTGAATCCCCCGGGCGGCAACATCGGTTGCCACCAGGGTTGTCGCGTGTCCTGCACTGAACTTGTCGAGGTTCCGAGCCCGAGCGTTCTGGCTCAACATGCCGTGCAAGTCCACCGCGGGCACGCCAGCCTTGTTCAGTTGCACCGCGAGTTTGGTCGCGCCATGACGAGTACGCGTAAAGATGACGGTGCGGCCACCCGGTTTGGTCAATTCGGCGATGACTGCCACTCTGTCGCCAGAGTTGACACGCAGCACATGGTGATCAATATCCGCGTGTGGGTCCCCGTCTTCGGGGTCAACATCGAACGTCAATGGCTCACTGAGGTACTTGCGAACGATCACATTGACATCGCGATCCAGCGTCGCAGAAAACAGCATGGTCTGGGTTCCACGCGGAATTGCGTCCAGGATCCGACGAACGTCTGGCAGGAAGCCGAGATCAGCCATGTGATCAGCCTCGTCAATGACCGTGATCTCAACGTTGGCGAAGCTCAGGTTTCCACTGCGATGGTGATCCAAAAGGCGCCCTGGGCAGGCAACCAC
>CAUJEJ010000181.1 GCA_963169255.1 Actinomycetota bacterium
ATCGTGGTGATGACGCCCGCAATTACCGAGGCGACGATAAACCCCCTGGTGGCGCTGGCGTACTTCAGCAGCCGGGGGTCAAACGGTCTCATCCCACTTGAACGGATGGCCTCTCCTCGGGATAGTCCAGCGATCCTTCGTCAGGACTTGGTATCACATCTGCGCTGATCCGTTTGCGGAAAATCCAATATGTCCACGCCTGGTAGATCAATACCACTGGCGTGAAGATTAGCGCGACGATTGTCATGACCTGCAACGTGTACTCAGTGCTTGACGCGTTGTAGATCGTCAATGACAGCGACGGATCATTCGAGGCCGGGAACACGTTCGGGAACAGGACCCAGAAGAGGAACGCGACCGCACCCACGAGCGTTGCCGCACTGAGGATGAATGCCCACCCATCACGGCCAACTTTGTGGGCGACGATGGCCCCCACCCACAGCAGCGCACCGGCGACGACCATGATCCAAGTGGCCGCTTTGTCGCTGTACGCGACCTGGGTCCACACTAGGAACACCACCGCGAGGACGGCGGCGATGATGCCGAGAGGCGTCGCAATCTTCTTCGCCCGATCATGAATCGATCCTGAAGTCTTGAGAGTGAGGAACACCGCACCGTGGGTCAGGAACAAGAACAACGTCGTGAGCCCACCGATGAGTGCATACGGATTTAGCAGATTGAAGAATCCACCGTCGTAGAGGATGTTTCCGTAGGGCGCAGCCTTGAGCGGAATCCCCCGGACGATGTTTGCGAATGCGACACCCCACAGCAGCGCTGGCAAAAACGAACCGATCCAAATCATCACGTCATAGCGGCGTCGAACCTTAAGGTTCGATAGTTTGGAACGGTATTCAAATGCAACCCCGCGCACGATAAGAGCGAGCAGGATTAACAACAGCGGAATGTAGAAGCCGCTGAACATGGTTGCGTACCACTCGGGGAAGGCCGCGAATGTTGCACCACCAGCAACGATCAGCCATACCTCGTTGCCGTCCCACAGCGGACCTAACGTTGTGAGTACAGCTCGGCGCTCACCTTCGTTCTTGGCGACGACAGGCATCAACATTCCCACGCCGAAGTCGAACCCTTCGAGCACGAAGTAGCCAGACCACAGAACGGCGATCAGGATGAACCAGACCGTTGCCAGATCCATTGTGGTGACCTTTCTTCTTTGTTGTTGCTGGACTGTTCTTGCGGGTATTTAGGTAGGTAGAGCTAGCTCGATGGTGGAACTAATACGTGATGGATAGCGGCCGTTCGCCGGTCTCCTCATCCACCAAGAACGGATCAGCTACCTCTTCAGGTGGACCAAGGATCACCGCACGCCGAATGAGGTCGAACTCAACGACTGCGAGAATCCCGTAGAGCAATGTGAAGATCGCTAACGACGTCCCGACCAAGCCAGCGGTGCTCGTCGGCGACACACCGTTCTCGGTCTGCATCAAGCCGAACACCACCCACGGCTGACGGCCCATCTCGGTAAAGATCCAACCGAAGCTGTTTGCGATCAGCGGCAGGAACGGAACGGTCAGCGCAATCCGCGCGAACCACTTACTCTTCGGCGTCCGTTGTTTCCGGGTTGCCCACAGCGCGTACACCGCCCACACCGCAGCCAACATTCCGAAGCCGATCATGAACCGGAAGCCCCAGTAGGCAATGGGGATGTTCGGCTTGTAGTTGCCAGGGCCGAACTGCTCCTCGTACTGCGCCTGCAGGTTGTTGATCCCCTGCACCTCGCCGTCAAGCGTGTGCGTCGCGAGTAGCGAAAGTCCGTGCGGAATGTCGAGCGAGAAGATCGGCTCTGACCCATCGAGCGTGCCAATAGTGAAGATGCTGAAGGGTGCGGGCGCAGATGTCTCATAGAGCGCTTCTGCTGCGGCCATCTTCATCGGCTGTTGCTCAACCATGATGCGCGCTTGCGAGTCGCCGCTCCAGGCCAACGACGCCGCCGCGACCAGGATCGTGATCGATCCGAGCTTCAACGTCGAGCGAGCGACGTCTGGGCTCTTGCCTCGAACAAGAAGCCAGGCGGAGATACCTGCAACAACTGCGCCTGCCGTGATGAAAGCGGCGCTGATCGTATGCCAAAACGTGATCTTCGCGGTGTCCTGGAACAGCATCTCGAAGAAGTTCGTCAGCTCCACCCGATTCGTCGCTGAGTTGAACGTGTAGGCCGTCGGGTGCTGCATGAACGAATTTGCAGCGAGGATGAAGTATGCAGAGAGCATCGTGCCGATCGCGGCCAGCCAGATCGTTGCCAGGTGCAACTTCTTTGGCAGGCGATCCCATCCAAAGATCCAAAGTCCCAGGAACACCGACTCCAAGAAGAAGGCCAGGAGCCCCTCAACCGCGAGCGGTGCACCAAAGATGTCACCAACGAAACGGCTGAAGTCCGACCAGTTCATCCCGAACTGGAACTCCTGCACGATGCCGGTGACCACACCCATTGCGAAGTTGATCAGGAAGATCTTGCCGAAGAACTTTGTAGCCCGAAGCCACTTCTCGTTGTTGGTGCGCACCCACGCCGTCTGCATACCTGCGACGAGGAAGCTCAAACCGATGGTGATCGGCACGAACAAGAAATGGTAAACGGTGGTGACACCGAACTGAAGCCGCGACAGATCAAGCACGTCCATGTGCGGAATCGTTCCACCAAAAGTTCGATCGGTTAATCGCGTAGGACCCCCAAAAGGACGCATAGGACCTACATCGATCGGGACCAAGGTCCCGATCCGGGCATCGAATCGTTACGGTGCGCGGGACCGGCGACGATCAGCGAGATCGACAGACTGCAAGTGGTGATAAATCGGGCGTGGACCGAAGTCAAAGTTCATGACGTCCCGGCCATTCACGATCGCGCTCAACACCGCGATGTACAGCACAGCGAGGAACGCGACGTACGCCGTGAGCATCGCAATGAATGGCGCGATTACCAGTGCCCCGAATGAACTCGAGCTCGCGACTGACTCGGCATACCAAGCAACAAAGTAGACACACAGAACCGTGATCACGAGCGCGCTCACAGCGGCAGGAACATCACGTCGCCAAGGCAGCCGGGGATGAACCGCAAAGTGGAAGATCGTCCATAAGAACGTGGTCGCCGCAACCGCGAGGAGTGCTCCGTCGACGCCAGCGAAGACGAACTCTGGCAGGTGGGTCCACACGGCCACTTGGTCAGTTCCAACCGTGGTCAACGTCAAAGCGACGACGAACAGCACCACGCCCACGAGATAGAGCGCAATTGCGATGAAGCGCGCCCGAATCTCGCGCTTCTCGTCGCCCGCGCCGCTGACGAGCGCGATGCCACTCATACAACTTCGAACGGCGCGGCTCCCCGAGTAGAGCGCAACGACGTAGCCCACGATGCCGAGTCCGCGAAGTCCCTGGTCGAAGACTTGATCAAACGCAGGTGTCGCGTACTGGCGGGCAACTTCCGAACCGACCAACTCAGTAATCACGAGTTCAACGTTTTGCCGAACCGCGCTCGCGGCGGCCGGGGTCGACAAGCGACTCACGACACCCAAGGTGGATGCGATCGCCAGAATCAACCACGGCAGCGAGAACACTGTCCAGAATGCCGCGTTCGCAGCGAGGGTACCCACCCGGTGCCCCGCACAGACTGCCCAGAACTTCAGCGCGATGCGGAAGTAGCGCGTCGGCAGGCGACGCAACACCCTCAGCACATAGCGCTCCATGAGCGCTAACGATCCCACCCGCGAGACCCCCATGTATCGCCAGCGTCACCTCTGGGTATGCGGACTGCCGCTTTGATTCCGTGACCCGGCCAGAGTGTGGGAGTAGCCTAGAAGAATGACTGATCAACCGAAGATCCGTGTGTTCCTCCTCGATGACCACGAGGTCGTCCGGCGTGGCGTCGCAGACCTGCTCGAATCTGCCGGCGACATCGAGATCGTGGGCGAGGCCGGCACCGCGGCTCAGGCTATGGCTCGGGTCCCCGCGCTGAATCCACAGGTTGCGGTTCTCGACGTTCAACTCCCCGACGGAAATGGCGTCACTGTGTGTCGGGATCTGCGCTCGGACTTTCCCGATCTGAAGTGCCTCATGTTGACGTCTTTTGAGGACGATGAAGCGCTGCTAGATGCCATCGTCGCGGGTGCGAGCGGATATGTGCTGAAACAGATTCGGGGCACCGACCTGATCGGGGCAGTCCGGACTGTCGCGAGTGGTGGATCGCTGCTCGATCCCTCTGCTACGGCCCGAGTCATGGAACGAATCCGCAAGGAAGCGAACAAGTCCGAGCCACTCTCAGAGCTCACCGAGCAGGAGCGAAAGATCTTGGACCTCATCGGTGAAGGAATGACGAACCGACAAATTGGTGCGGAGCTCTTCCTGGCGGAGAAGACCGTGAAGAACTACGTCTCGAGTATCTTGAGCAAGCTCGGTCTACAGCGACGCACTCAGGCGGCTGTCCTTGTGACACGGGCGAACCAGCAGCAGTGAACAACTCGGGCAGCTAGCCCACCTTGCCAGTTCGGGTAAGCGGCACCCGCCACCGGATAGCGGTCGACCACTCGTCCGACGACTCACGTTCAGCGTCAAACTCGAAGACCCCGCCGTGGCGCAAGGCTCGCGCTTCAAGATTTGCCAACCCACTACGCCTCATCGGTGGTCCGTCCGCTGACTCCTTCACGGCGAATCCAACGCCGTCATCGAGGACCGTGAGAGCCAACGCCTCATCTGTGGCGGTGATTTCTAGTGCCACGCGAGTTGCCTTCGCGTGCTTGGCGACGTTCGATAGAGATTCCCGTACAACCGCGATCACATCGTCAACCATGCCATCGGGCACTAGCGCATCTAGCGGCCCATCAATTCGCACCACAGGGTTGAAACCAAGGATCGATGCGAGCTGCTCCGCCAGTCCGACGATTCTTGCCCTCAGCCCAATTGGGTCCTCCCGTTGAATGGTCTGCAACGAGTAGATCGTGGATCTGATATCGCGAATCGTGACGTCTAGGTCATCTACGACGTTGTGGATCCGCGCTTCGATCTCAGGATCACGAATGACTCGCGATATCGAATCCAACTTCATTCCGGCAGCGAATAGTCGTTGAATGACACTGTCATGGAGGTCGCGGGCGATTCGGTCGCGGTCTTCGAACACGAGCACTCGTTCCGCGTCACGCCTCGCCTCGGCCAATTCAAGAGCCAACACTGCTTGACCTGCAAATCCCTGCAATGCGGCGACTACCTCTGGGCCGAATCGAGAATCCGCACCGCTATTGGCCACACACAAGGCCGCTGCCGCCGACCGCCACCCTAGCGGGACCGACAAGGAGGGTTCCCGCAATGGAAGTGGCGTGCCCACGATGCTCGGCGCCGCGTGACCGTCAGCAACTTCCACCACCAAGGTGCCAAACTCGTCAGCGAAGCCGATCACTGCGAGGTCAGCGTGAGCGATCTTCCTTGCCCAGTGCGCGATGAGCGCGAGCACAACGTCGGTGTCTGATCCGGCAAGGAGTTCACGGTTGATCTCCGCCATGGCACGTTGCCACTCTTCAGAGCGCCGGGATTCGCCATAGAGGCGCGCGTTCTCAATCGCGACGCCCGCGGCAGTAGCGAGGGTGAGCACAACGCGCTCATCGTCTTCGGTAAATAGCTGCCCGTGACGCTTTTCAGTCAAATAGAGATTGCCAAATACGGCATCGCGGGTCCGAACTGGGACGCCCAAGAATGTACGCATCGGAGGGTGCCCAGGGGGAAACCCAACAGAGTCAGGATGTTGTTTGAGATCGCCCAGGCGCAGCACTTCCGGCGAGGTCACGAGCACACCCAAGATTCCATCGCCGTGCGGCAGTCGACCAATTACTGCTCGTTGCTCATCATCGATTCCGGTGGTGACAAACTCCACCAGGTACTTCCCCAACGGCCCGATCTCGCCACCGGCATACTGCTCGCCGATCACGCCGAGCGCACCGTATTCACAGTCGACCAAATCAACGGCAGTCTCGACAATTCGGCGAAGCACCGCGGACAACTCCAGGTCACTTCCCACCACCATGACCGCTGCAAGCAGGCCAGAGAGTCGGTCTTCACCCATTTCTCGTCCGGTATTCACCGCCGTAGCGTCCCATCTGTACAGAATTTGCTGCACATTTGGGGCGCAGCCGGGCGAATCCGGCGTGACATCGCCGGGTTTTGGCGCCACCATGAAGCACGAAGTTTTACTCGGCTGGAGGACGTCATGAAGATCGCATCGATTCTCGCGAGCAAAGGTGACTACGTCGCCACTATTGCTCCCAACGCGACCGTAAGTGAGCTATTGGCGCTGCTCGCTGAAAAGGGCATTGGCGCAGTGGTTGTCTCCTCCGATGGAGTCCTCATCAACGGCATTGCATCTGAGCGCGACGTTGCACGTTCGCTCGCCTCGATCGGCGCGACAGCGTTGGATGCGCCCGTCTCACAAATCATGACCAAGGTGACGACCACGTGCGAGATGGATAGCCCGGTGGAAGAGATCATGGTCGCAATGACTCAGAACCGAGTGCGTCACGTTCCCGTCCTCGAAGACGGCAAGATGGTCGGAATCGTCAGCATCGGCGACATCGTGAAGGCACGTATCGATCACCTTGAAGACGAACGTAAGTCGCTGCTCTCCTACATCACCAGCTGAGAGTCAGGTATGGGCACAACTGCTGCTTAGCGATCATCCGAGAGCGGCTCTTGCGGCAGAGTCTGCGCGTTGTACTCAACGAGACGCCAACTCGGTGGGGTAGGCACGTCAGGGAACCGTTCCGTTGGCCCGATTACGACGTCCGCCAACGAGGCTGTTGAACTTGCCGCGACCAGTTGAGTCTCCCCCAGCACGCACCATGCGCAGTTGGACAGCACGCCCAGGATTCCCCAGTGGTTCGTCGGCAGGCCCAGCATGCTGCCAATCGCGGCCCTCGCCGAGCCACCATGAGTCACCACGACCAGAGTGCCGTCATCAGGCACGTCGACCAGCGCCCGATCGATTGCCTCCGCCATTCGAAGTGCAACTTCGCTGCGGCGCTCTCCGCCGCCGGGAGCCAGATCTGAACCCGCAGCCCAGGCCGCTAGTTCATCACCAAACCGTTCCTGCAATTCTTCGCGACCAAGACCTTCCCATTCACCTGCGAAGGTCTCACGCAATTGAGGATCGATCCCGACGTCGAGCTCAGTGAGGTCCGCGAGGGCCTGAGCGGTGTACCGCGCGCGCTGCAAGTCACTACTCACGATCTTGGACGGCTTTAGGCTCGCAAGCATTGGCGCGGCGAGCGCAGCTTGTGCTTGACCAACATCGTCGAGCGGGATGTCGCTATGCCCCTGAAACCTACGTTGCGCGTTCCACTGTGTTCGGCCGTGACGCCAGAGCACGACCTTGCGACGACTCAGGACGCAGTCCCAGCTAGTTCGGGAAGGTCAACTCTTGGGCAGTCGTTCCAAAGGCGTTCGAGTCGGTAGAACTCCCGCGCCTCGGCAAGGAAGACGTGGACCACAATTTCCGGGTAGTCAAGCAGGATCCAGTTGCCGTCGCGGGCACCTTCTCGGTGCAGCGGCTTATGCCCAAGCTTGCGTAGCTCATCTTCGACGTTGTCGACGATCGCGGCGACCTGGCGTTCGTTAGCGCCGGAACAGATCACGAACACGTCCGACAGCGCTAGGTGCGCGCTCACGTCAATCGCGATCACGTCGGTCGCCAATTTGTCTTGTGCAGCCGTCGCAGCGACGACCGCAAGTTCTTCTGCTTGCGCAGTTGCACTCACAACTAACCCTTCGTTTACCCGCAACCCGTCGCGTGGCCGCGACCGTGCTGTCCTAAGGGTGTCACAGGTGTCACGCATCGCGTCAACGCGATTCCCACCTCATCCGCTTGAGGTTGCCGTAGCCGTGGCACTCCCGGCGGGCGATGGAGTGGTAAACGTCGAGTCCGCCGCCAAGTAGACACTCGCTTGCACTCCCACGGTCGCGGCTGCGTCGACCGTGACGGTCGCGGTTGGCAGCCCGAGAGTCCGGGCTACAAGTTCGCCAGTCGGGCGCGAAGCCTCGTCCGGCACGAAGATCCTCGAGGCAGCATCGGTAGGACGCTGGCCGCCCCACACCAACGCGAGGTTCGCTACATCGAATGCCTCGGCTGCGCTGTTGATCGCCGGGTAGCTCGCCCCGGCGGCGTAAACCCGAACCCGCGGCAGCGCACCGTCAGCACCCGGAACCAGGATCGACGGTGCAAACAACGACGTGACTGTGGCCTGGGTCGGTGCCGGAATTGTCGTGTAGATCGCTGTCGATCCAACTCCCGCCACCGTCGCGGACGGCACGCCGAAGGTCATGGTCTGCGCGGTCAGCGACGTTTGGGCATTGAGCAGCATGCTCGCCACATCCTCAGCGGGCATGCTCAACCTCGACAACGACCCAAGGCTTCCGACGATGCCCCTCACCCGATCGATGTTCCCCGGTAACTTCAACAAGACCTCTGTCCACACCTCGTTGAACCGCGCCATCCGTCCGGATTGTTCTTCATTCGGATTTAGGGCGATCACATACTCAGCGGCGGCGGGACCGAACAACTTGCGCTTGCCCGCCTTGACGAGAACCGTCACTTGACCGTCAGCATCAACAGCGACAATTGGCACCGGGGAATTCACCGTAACTCCGCCGACCGAATCGACGAGAGCGGCGAACGCCAGGCGGTCAAGGATGAACGCGCCGTCCACATCAAAACCCAACTCGTTGGCAACTTCATTGCCCACGTCATTGGGTGAGAACGGCCCCCGCTGAGACAGCGTGACCGAACTCTTCTCATTCACCGCGATGGCCAGACCTGGTTGAAGCGAGAGCCAACTGCCCACTGGCAGCGCGTCGGATTTGGCCACGGCACCATGCACGACGGCGTCGGTGATGAAGGAATCCTCGTCCCGAACCGCGACCAACATCGTCGCCTGGTTCGGGGTGCCCGGCACAGTAGCGGTCGGACTCGGTGACGGGTTGACTTCTGGCTGCGTTGCAGTGTTGCGAACCAGCACTGCCGTCGCGACAAGGACGAGGATCAGAATCAGCAACGCGACGGATAGCAGGAGCCGGCGGTTCACGACGCCACGTCCTCGCGAGCAGAACGGCGATACAACCCGCGCTTGTGGATGTAGTTCACAACGTTGGGTGGAGTGAGTCCATCGATCGACGTGCCCGCCTCGACACTTCGGCGCAGCTGCGTAGACGACACGTCAACTTCGGCAATCTCGATCCGGGTGACCATCGCGACCTCAGGGGGCAATTGGTCGCCCTGTTCGTAACCAGGACGCGACACAGCGATGAACGTCGCTAGGTCAAGAAGCTCGGGATATCCGTGCCACGTCTGCAAGCCAGCGAGTGCGTCGGCACCGACGATGAAGAAGAGTTCGGCATCGGCAAATTCGGATTGCGAGCGCAATGCCTTGAGTGTGACGGCGGTATAAGACGGGCGAGGTGAATCGATTTCAATGCGACTGACATCGAGGCGGGGATCTTCGATTGTGGCGAGAAGTGCCATCGCGTATCGATCTTCAGCGGAGGCCACCACGTCACCAGCTTTTTGCCAAGGATTCCCGGCAGGAACCACGAGAACCAAATCCAGTTCTAATGACGCCGCAACGTCAGTAGCAGCACGCAGATGTCCGACGTGAATCGGATCGAACGTACCCCCCAAAATCCCGATCCGTCGCGCCACGCGTCGAACCTTAGATGGTGAGGTTTAGCGGTCGACGTTCAGGCGGGTGATCGCAAACAGAACGGCAGCGAACGCGATGAAGGCGAACGCCATGTACTCCCACTCGGTGCCGTAGAACTCAATGTTCGTCGGCACGGGGTCGTCGGCGCTTGCTCCACCGGGGTACTTGCCATTGACAATCTCGGTCGCGTTCGCAAGTAGTGTCAAGAACATGGGCACACAATAGCGCTACTCCCCTAGGAACGCACGTGACCATCGCCCGAGACGATGTATTTCGTTGTGGTGAGTTCGGCGAGCCCCATGGGCCCGCGGGCGTGGAGTTTCTGCGTGGAGATGCCAATTTCCGCACCGAATCCGAACTCCGCGCCGTCGGTAAAGCGAGTCGATGCGTTGACCATGATGGCCGCGGAATCCACCTCGCCCGCGAACGTCGCGATTGCCGTTGCCGAATCGGAGACGATCGCCTCGGTGTGCCCGGTCGACCAACGGCGGATATGGGCGATCGCGGCATCGATCGAATCGACGACCGCCGCAGCGATATCAAGCGAGTAGTACTCAGCAGCCCAGTCCTCATCGGTGGCGGGGACCACGTCCACCCCGAACTTTCGGGCGATCACAGCGAATGCCTCATCGCCATGGACCGTCACACCTGCTGCCTGCAGGGCGGGCAATGCTGCGGCGAGAAACTCCTCGGCGATGTCGGAGTGCACCAACAACGACTCCGCGGCATTGCACACACTCGTTCGCTGAGTCTTGGAGTTCAACAGGATCTGGACCGCCATCGCAACGTCAGCGTCGGCATCGACGTAGACGTGGCAATTGCCGACCCCCGTCTCGATCACTGGAACGGTGGAGTTTTCGACCACCGAATTAATCAGATCGGCGCCACCTCTCGGGATGATCACATCGACCAGTCCCCGAGCGGTCAGGAGTTCTTTGACCGACTCGTGGCTCGTGCCGGGGACGAGGAGAATCGCGTCCGGGGTAACCGTGGAGGCAACGAGCGCCTCCCGCATCACGTTCACCAGCAGGGTGTTGGAGTCGAACGCCGACGAAGACCCGCGCAGAAGCGCGACGTTGCCGCTCTTAAGCGCGAGAGCAGCGGCGTCAACAGTGACGTTGGGTCGGGCTTCGTAGATCATTCCAACGACGCCCATCGGAACCCGCAACTGCCGAACCTGCAGCCCATTCGGCAGCGTGTATCCGCGAACCACTTCACCCACAGGGTCAGGCAACTTTGCGACGTCACGCACTGCATCGGCAATCGCTGCGATACGCGACGCCGTCAGCGTGAGACGGTCAACCAACGCCTCACTCGTGCCATTCATCCGAGCTCGCTCAATGTCAATCGCATTGGCGGCAACGATGTCTGCGGTCTTCGCCTCAAGCGCATCTGCGATGAGCAGCAGTGCGGCGTCCTTCTCCGCCCGTGTCGCAGTCGTCAAAGTCGCAGCAGCATCGCGGGCGGCCAGGGCCACGTCGCGAAATGTGGTCGTCGAGCTCGAATCAGTCGAAATGGTCACCAGGCAAGGTTACGCCCCGCACGCAGCCAGTCGGGGCGCAGTTCTTCGCGCAGCCCCAACGACCCAGTGAGAGGTCGGTCCCCGCACCGGCACGGACGCGCGGCAACTCAAGGTCCCGTGATCACCAAGTCGTCGCGGTGAACAACTTCGCGTTCATAGCCCGCACCCAGTTCTGCCGCGAGGTCCTTCGTGGAACGTCCCATCAAGGCGGGCAGCTCGCTCGAGTCGAAACTCACGATGCCACGGCCGATGACTGCACCATCCGCGCCTACCAACTCGATCGGGTCGCCAACCTCGAACGTGCCCGAAACACCGATGATTCCGGCCGGAAGCAGGGATGCTTTGCGCTTGGTCAGAGCCCGGACGGCACCCTCGTCGAGGGTGATCTGGCCTTGCGTCTCGGAGCCGTGTTCGAGCCACAACAGGCGGCTAGGCCGCCGCCGACCGGACGGGTGAAACAAGGTCCCAACCGTTTGCGCGTCACCCTGTGCCACCCCGGAGGTAAACAGCACATCCGCGGCCTTCGTCGCAGCAGTCAGTACGACGGGGATGCCCGCATCGGTAGCCAACTGCGCAGCTTGCACTTTGGTCCTCATCCCTCCGCTGCCCACATGCGAGCCAATTCCACCGACTGCATATTCCTGGACTTGGTCGGGTGTGAAGACGTCGCTCACGGGCTTGCTGCCCGGATTTGATGGCGGACCGTCGTACAGCGCATCAACGTCGGACAACAGCACGAGAGCCTGTGCTCGGACCAAATGCGCGACCAACGCGGCAAGACGATCGTTGTCGCCAAACCGAATCTCTTCCGTCGCCACGGTGTCGTTCTCGTTCACGATCGGGATGATCCCGAGTTCGAGGAGGCGGTCAAGGGTGCGTTGCGCATTCCGGTAGTGGATACGCCGACCAATGTCGTCCGAGGTGAGCAGTACTTGGCCGACGGTGTAGTCATGAGAGGCGAATCGCGACGCATACGCACCCACGAGGACTCCTTGGCCAACGCTGGCGGCGGCCTGCGCGGTTGCGAGATCACGAGGCCGCTTCGACAAACCCAGCGGACCAATCCCACTGGCAATCGCACCGCTGGATACCAGGACAACTTGGCGGCCTTCGCTCATCACCCGGGCAACAACGTCCACAAGCGCGTTCACTCGCTCGTAGTCGATCCGTCCGTCCGGCGTCGTGAGCGAACTTGAACCCGCTTTGATGACGACCCGCTCGGCCGACGCAACCGCCGTTCGCAAATCTCGCGAAGCTAGTCCGCTCGCGTCCGGTGAGGTGACGGCGTCCTGGTTGCTCACCAATCCTCCAACCGTGCGTCAGTTCCTCTCGGTGAGGATCCGGTGCTTTCGCCAGCGAAGATGCTGGGCTTCCAGTCAAACACGACTGCGTTGTCTTCGTCGCCAATCATGACCGTGGCTCCGGGCTTTGCGCCCTTCTTGAAGAGTTCGTCCTCAACGCCGAGACGTGCCAGGCGGTCTGCGAGGTAGCCCACCGCCTCATCGTTACTGAAGTCGGTCTGGCGAACCCAGCGTGTGGGGCGTGCACCGATAACTCGGAACGCGTCGCCTTCGGGCCGGACCTCAAAACCACTGTCATCGACCGCCTTCGGCCGAACTATCACAACCTGTGGTTGTTCGTCGGCAGCTTGCTCGGCGCGGTTGATCGCCACGACGTTGGCCATCGCATAACTCAACGTATCGAGTCCCGTGTGGGCGATCGTCGAGATCTTGAATACCGGCCACCCGTGTTCGGCGGTGATCTGTTCGGCAACCATGTCAGCGAGTTCGCTGGCCTCGGGAACGTCGCACTTGTTCAAGGCAACGAGCCTCGGACGATCTTCAAGTCCGCCGTATTCGGCGAGTTCGGCTTCGATTGCCTCAATGTCGCTGACGGGGTCTCTGCCTGGCTCGAGCGTCGCGCAGTCCACGACGTGAACAAGCGCAAGGCAGCGTTCAACATGCCGCAGAAACTCTAGGCCGAGACCCTTGCCTTGGCTCGCGCCCGGAATAAGTCCAGGAACGTCCGCGACGGTGAAGATGGTGTCGCCAGCCTTGACGACGCCAAGGTTCGGAATCAACGTGGTGAACGGATAGTCAGCAATCTTCGGTCTCGCTGAACTCAGCACGGACACCAAGGAGGACTTTCCGGCCGACGGGAATCCCACGAGTCCGACGTCGGCGATGGTCTTCAGTTCAAGCGTCAAATCCGCGGCAGTTCCCGGCTCACCAAGGAGGGCGAACCCCGGCGCCTTGCGGCGCTTGTTTGCCAGCGCTGCGTTGCCGAGTCCGCCGCGTCCGCCGTAGGCAGCGATGAACCGGGTGCCGTGGCCGACGAGATCAGCGAGGACCTTTCCGCGCGAGTCTGTGACGACAGTCCCCTCGGGCACCAACACAACGATGTCGTCGGCATCCGCACCGTTGCGGTGATCGCCCTGACCTGGCCGCCCGTTCGCAGCCTTGCGATGAGGTGCCCGCTGGATCTCGAGCAAACTGCTCGTACCGTGGTCGACCATCAACACGACATCTCCGCCGCGGCCGCCATTCGCACCATCGGGCCCGCCGAGCGGTTTGAACTTCTCGCGATGGACTGAGGCACACCCGTTCCCACCGTCACCAGCGACTGCGTGAATCACTGCGCTATCGACAAATGTGGCCATCGATGTGTCCCTCTGTTCCTTCTAGCCATCCTCACGCTGGTGATTCCTGGTCGCTAGCCGACCACAATCCACCATCGTGAAGATGAGAGTTGTTCTTAGACGACGAAACCCCGTGGTGGGCGCCAGGTGGGCGACCAGCACGGGGTTTCGTGATGAAGTCTTACGCGACCTCGACGATGTTGACGACCTTGCGGCCGCGACGGGTACCGAAGTCGACGGTTCCGGCGGCAAGCGCGAACAAGGTGTCGTCGCCACCACGGCCGACGTTCTCACCTGGGTGGAAGTGAGTTCCACGCTGACGCACGATGATCTCGCCTGCGCTGACGACCTGGCCGCCGAAGCGCTTTACGCCGAGGCGTTGAGCGTTCGAGTCACGACCGTTTCGGGTGCTCGCAGCACCTTTCTTATGTGCCATGTCGCTACTTTCCGATCTCGATGGCCGTCACCTTGAGCGTCGTCAATGCTTGACGGTGCCCTTGGCGGCGGCGGTAGCCGGTCTTGTTCTTGAACTTGCCAATATCAATCTTGGGGCCGCGGCTGTGCTCGACGATCTCGGCCGAGACGGCAACCTTGCCTAGGTCCTTGGCGCTCGAGGTCACGGTCTCGCCATCAACAAGGAGGACGGCGGGTAGTGACACCTGCTCGCCTGGTTCCCCGGCGACGCGGTCCTGTGTGATGACATCGCCGACGGCGACCTTCTCCTGTCGGCCTCCGGCACGAACGATCGCGTACACGGGTTTCTCCCTTAGTTACTGCGTGAATCAGCTAGCAACCGCACCGTGGGTGCGTATGCCGACTGCTCAAACATGTCTGGCGTGAATGTCGTGGTCTCGCTGGTAGACCTGCCGTATTACTAACCGGCCGCAGCCGAAGAGTCAGTTCGCATCGCAGAGCAGGCGTTCTTGCGAACCTGACTCTACGCGAACCTGGCCCTCGTTTTCACAGAGGCCGACTTTTCGGGCACGTTGCTACACAGCGACCTGTCTAGGGTACGCCACTACCCTCCCCCGCGGTCAACCGCGGTGCGAGATTTGCGTCTCGCTTGGGGCTCACGCTTCCGCAACGTTGCGGAAGTCAGTCAGATTTCAATCAAATGGTGCGCTCAAGTCGCAATCGTGCGCAAACCCCGCAACGATCTTTCCCGTGTTCGCCGAACACGTCGCCATCGTGACGAATACCAGTGCTGAACACCGTCAACACCAAACCAACTCGGGCCACGCCCGACCATCAATCACCACAGGACAGAGGACATATGAGTATCCCCGGCATTGAGGGCGCAATCGAACGGATCGAGTCATACGACGGAACGCACATCGCGACCGCGGCCTGGGGCGATGAGGATGCACCAACGGTGATCTTCTCCAATGGAATCTGCTGCACCGATACGTACTGGACGTTCTTGCAGCCGGTCCTCCTCGACGCTGGGTACCGTGTCATCTTCTTTGACTACCGCGGCCACAACCGCTCAGGGCGTCCAATGAACCCCAACGAGGTCACCCTCCCAGCCCACGCACGCGACCTTTGGTCAGTCGCTGATCACTGGGGCGTGAAGAACGCAACCATTATCGGCCACTCGATGGGAGTGCAGACCACGTTCGAGGCCTACCGCCAGCACCCCGACCGTGTTGACGCCATCATCGCCCTCGCTGGGCCATTCGAATACCCCCTCGACAACATCTATATGACACCAGTCGGCGCGACGCTGCTTGCCGGATTTGAGCTGACCTGGAAGTACGCTCCGTCGCCCGTACGCGCACTCTGGCGGGCAACCGGCCTAGACACCCACGTGATGGTCAAGGGCGCGCAGGTAACCGGGGCCGTCGGAAAGACAGCCGACAGCGCCCTACTCGATGAGTACTTCGCACACGTCGGCTCGCTCGATCCACTACTCGTGCTCAAGTTCTTCCGCGGCATGCAGATGCACTCCGCCCGCGACGTGCTTGACCGCTGCGACATCCCAGTCCTGCAAATCGCTGGTAGCCGCGACGTCCTGACGCCACTTCCGCTGCAACGCGAGATGGCGAGCTTGCTGCCCGACGTGCAGTTCAAGATCTACCGCAAGGCGACCCACACCCTGCCGATCGATGATCCTGAACGCATCAACGAAGACGTTCTCGCGTTCCTCAACGAGATCTACGCCTAAGAACTACACCCTAAATACGAAGAGCCGCCGCAGGGTATCCCTGCGGCGGCTCTTCGTGGTCGTACCTAGCTAGTCGTTGGCACTTGCCTCGTCGTTAGCACTTGCCTCGCCGTTGCCAGGTGTCTCTGCGACTACAGCTGGATCGGGCGCGGGTGCGTCCCCAGGTGTCTGTTCCGCAGTCGGGGCGTCTGTGGCAGGGGTGTCCGTGACCGGGGCCTCGGCCGATGAGGCTTCTGGGTCAGGAGCATCTGACGCGGTCTCCTCAGCGATCGCAGGAGCCACCTTCTTCTGCCCACCGGACTTCTTGCCTGACTTCGACGCCTTACCCGCAGACTTGTTGGTTGGTGCAGCTTCGCCATCGGCGGTGGCTGCGCCATCGGTCCGTTCGACATCGGTCGGTTCGACACCGCCCTCAGGCTCAGCGTCCGCCGAGACTTCTTCCGAGGCAGGTTGGTCGCCTTCGCTGTCGGCCTTGGGCGTGACCGGAGCACCTGGAATTGGTCCTGCAGGCCGCCGACGACGTCGCGTCGGTTCTTGACTCTCCAACCGATCCACTGGGTTCATCTGAACCTTCACACCACGACCGTTGCAGCATTCACACGGCTCGCTGAAGGTCTCGAGCAAACCCTGCCCGATGCGCTTGCGAGTCATTTGCACGAGCCCGAGGGACGTGACCTCAGCAACC
>CAUJEJ010000182.1 GCA_963169255.1 Actinomycetota bacterium
CCGTTAACGTCAGGATGGTGGGAAGTGGCCGCCTAGCGGCCACTTCCCACCATCCTGACATCCGATTGTTAGACGACCACCCCGTTGCTGGGCTCGCCGGTGCCGGAGGCGCAGAAGCCGAACACAGAGACGGTCTTACCCGCGGCGATCTTGGCGCCCCACGATGGTGGGGTAACCGTGATCGTGGAACCGTTCTTGGCGACCGTTCCGTTCCAGGAACTAGAGATCGCCGCACCCGGTGGGAGGGTGAACGTCAGCTTCCACGTGTTGACGTTCGTCGTTCCCGTGTTCGTGATTTTGGTGCTTCGGCAGAAGCCCGATGACCACGTTGAGTCCTTCACGAACTCCACCTTGAGTCCACCATTACCCGTCGGCGTCGGCGTCGGCGTGGGTGTGGGCGTCGGTGTTGGTGTGGGAGTGGGGGTCGGCGTTGGTGTGGGCGTGGGCGTGACGCCGCCACCAAAGTCGATCCGCTCGCGCTTGATGAGTGACGTCAGCAGACTCATCTTTGCGGGATGCACCGTTGTCCAGTCATCTTGGAGAACACCGCCGGTATCGGTGGAGTTCGGATTCCAGGACCAGTACGTCCAGCTCATCCCCTTCGTTCCGAGGTAGTCGGCGAACTGACGAAGCCAACGTCCTTCGACGGTGTCGGTGCCGACGTTCTTGGCACCGAACTCGCCAACCAGGATCGGCGCGATGTTCTGCTCGTGGATGTATCCGAAGCCCTTCTGCCAACGGTCCGCGAGGATGTTGGACACATTGGGATCAGAGAACCACGGTTGCGCGTGGACTCCTGGGCCGTACTCGTGAGGTGAGTAGACCAGGCGGTTCGCGACGTTCAGCCGGACCGGATGGTTACGCACTCCCTCTAAGTTGCCGCCCCACCAGTGGCGATCGAGTTGTTGGCCGCTCGTGACCTGCTTCTCGATGCCCTCGACGATGACGAGCAACTTCGGGTTCTTCGCCAGCACCGCGTTGCCCGCGCGTTCTGCGGCCAATCGCCAGTCCGTTGCCGAGCCGGATCCCCAGGTTGCCGAACCGTGTGGCTCGTTCTTGAGATCCATGCCAACGACGTTTGGCTTGTTCGCGTAACGGGTGGCCAGGGCCTCCCACTTGCTGATCCACTGCGCTTCGGTATAGCCATCGCCGTACCAAAGGTCGTACTGGTAGCTGTCGTCCTTCTGTGAGTGGTTGTCCAGAATGATCATCAGGTCATTCTTTGCGGCTTCATCGATGATGATGTCCATGACCTGTTGTGGGGTCTTGCCTTGCAGTTCGGCGTTCTTGCCGCTGCCAAACGAGATGCTCGTCGTGCTGTTGGAATCGAGTGCCTGCAGCGAGAACGGCATCCGGATCGTGTTGAATCCTTGCGACTTGATCTGGGCAAGCATCTGCTTGTAGTCGCGGTTCCACAGTCCATGGGGGACGTGGTTGTTGGTTTCGAACCCGAACCAGTTCACTCCAGCGAGCACCGTCTCTTTGCCGGTGGCATCAACGATCTTGTTGCCGTTCGTTGACAAGGGGAGCGTGACCGCGCCACCACCAGGGTTTGTTGGTGTTGGAGTCGGCGTTACGGACGGCGAAACCGTTGGAGTGGGTGTCGGCGTTGGGGTCACGGTTGGTGTTGGGGTCACCGTTGGTGTTGGTGTGGGACTTGGGTTGGTCGACCCGTCCTGCCCGGTTGCCAGGTCTCGCCAAGTTGCACTCGGGGCAAGCGGGCCCTTGTTGGAACCCTCGTAGCAGAACCCCGAACTGTTGTAGATCTGATCGGGATCGGCACTCGCCCAGACAGGCAAGGTCAGCGTCACGCGTTGACCCTCACGGGTTGCGGTGCCGTTCCATGACTCCCGCAGGTTTGCACCCGCGGGCAATTCGAACCCGGTCGTCACGACCCGCACCTTGGAATGTGTGGCGTTGTGAACCGCGATCTTCCCGCACCAACCATTGCTCCACGTTGAGTCCTGCTCGATGTGAGTCATCACCATGCCGTGTGGCATCGGGGTTGGCGTCCCACTTGGGGTTGCCGTTGGCGTTGCGGAGGGCGACGCGGTCGGCGTCGAGGTTGGCGTCGAAGTCGGCGTGGGTGTGGGAGTAGGCGTCCCGGTGGCACCCAAGATCACATCGGAACACGAGAAGAACGCTTCTTGGCTATCGCTGCGCTGCCAGATTGTGTAGAGGATGTGCTGCCCGGTGCGCTGCGGCAGGTTCATTCGGTAGGTGACCTTCGCCGCGGCCGGCATCGGACCGGTCTCGTTCACCTTCTCCAGGTCACTCCACTTGAGCGGCTTACTCGGATCGAACCCCTGCTTCGTCAAGTACGTTCGGTAGTACTTGCTCGGGTGCGGTGCGACGTTGGTCCAACTGACGGTGTACTTGCCGTCGCTGTCCGGACGGAAGTCGGTCGTGGGCCACTGGGTGCTTGGCGTGTTCACAACGTCGAACTTCTCGTTGGGGCCGCTACAGATCTTTCCGTCGGGGACCTGTTGCTCAGTCTGTGAGTTTGCGCCGAAGTCGTTGTCCGACATCCAGTCGTACATCGGGTAGCTGTTGGGTTCGTCCCAAAGCTTCTGGCACATCGGGTTGTCGCTCGGCTTACCCCAACTCGCGGGGTGCAGGAAGTAGCAGGAGTAGAGGCGCGATGCGGGTGTATCGACTGAGCCGTGCGCGGCCGCAGGTGCGGCGCTGAAGCCGACGAGCAGCGCGGCCGGCATGAGGAGCGCAAGAAGCGCTACCAGCACGCGCCTGGCCCCCGTGGCCGATCGCTTGGGTTGGAAGGTTGACATGTGGTGTCCTATCGATCTGAGATGGATTGACACGCGAAGCTAACACGCTAACTACCTTTACAACACCGCCTCAAATGTAAACTCTTCGAATCCCACCCTCCTGGTCTCCGACTTAGGGAGGAGGCCGAATGAGTGCGAATCTGACGCCGCGCCACCTACGAAGGCCGCAACGTTGCGTCGCACTGTCCGGGTGAGCCGCGAAGCGCATTGCTGCGCTAAGCCGTAGGCTCCCGACCCATGACCCAGAACACCGCGGCTACCGCAGATATCGTTCACAGCACCGGCGAATTCAAGGGTGTCCGCGACACCGTCATCCGCTGGCAAGAGTGGGCGCCGAAGAAGACGAAGCCTCGAGCCGTGATCATGATCGTCCATGGCATTGGCGAGCACGGCGGGCGATACTCGGCGCTAGCGGAAGACCTGGTGAACGCCGGCTTCGCGGTGGGCGTTCCCGATCACCGCGGTCATGGACTATCCGAAGGTAAGCGCGCCCAAGTCGACAAGTTCGACGACTTCAGCGACGACCTCGGGAAGTACAAAGAGATCCTTCGCGAGCGCTACCCCGCACCGCTGCCGTTCTTCATCGTCGCGCACAGCATGGGCGGCCTCATTGCGCTGCGGTACGTCACCCGCGACCAGCCGGATGCGAACGGCCTCATCTTGTCTGGGGCAGCTGCCGCCAAGCCGGACGACATCTCGGACATCACGATCGCGATCGGCCAGGTCTTGGCGAAGGTGTTGCCAGATGTTGGCGTCGCGGGTTTGCAGCTCGACAAGATCAGCCACGACCCGGCTGTGATTGAGGCGTACCTCAACGATCCGCTCGTGACGAGCGGCAAGGTGCGTGCTCGCATGGGTTCGGAACTACTGAGCGGAATGGACACCGTTGAGAAGGATCTGCCCACGTTGACGATGCCCATCTTGGTTACCCACGGTGGCGACGATGTCATCACGCCACCGCACGGCAGCGAGATGATTTACGAGAAGGTCGGATCAAAGGACAAGACGCTCAAGATCTACGACGGTCTCTACCACGAGGTGTACAACGAGCCGGAGCGAGACGAAGTTATCGGCAACGTCATCACCTGGATTGACGCCCGCATCTAGCGGACAAATTCACGCTGGACTTTATACCCCCGGGGGTATATGGTGAATGGGTAAGTTCCACTCACCACTCTTTGGGAGGTCCACTCATGTGTAGTCCTGCTACCTGCAAGTCGTGCGGCAAGGCGACGTACACCGGCTGCGGCCAACACGTTGATTCCGTCATGCGCGGCGTGCCTGCAAAGCAGCGATGCCAGTGCTCGGAAGGCAAGCCCGCGAAGCGTTCCCTGTTCAGCTGGGGTTCTAAGCGCTAACCCGGGATTCGGACACAGGAGGTACACCATGCAGCTTGAAGAAGACTCAACCGCGGCAGCTATCCGTCGATTGCGTCGGGCCGAAGGCCAGATCGCCGGAGTCATCCGAATGCTGGAGTCAGGTCGTGATTGCAAAGACGTCGTGACCCAACTTGCGGCGGCATCCAAGGCAGTGGATCGAGCAGGCTTCCAGATCATCGCCAGCGGACTGCGGCAATGCCTAGAGAACTCCGAGGAACTCGCGACCCAGGAAGAACTCGAAAAGCTCTTCATGTCGTTGGCATAGCCCGACGGCGCAGTTTGCCAGCTGCCACATTTCACATCACTAGACCGACTGACCCTGGAGAAGGGTCAGTTCACATGCGGACAAATGCAGACGCGGCCGGTACGTCAGCCGCAGCGAAGCTTAGGAGCGTGCACTCATGGGGGAAACACAAACTGTCGTCATCGTTGGCGGAGTCGCGGGCGGAGCGTCGACGGCTGCTCGCCTGCGTCGGTTGCGCGAGGACATGAACATCATCGTGCTTGAGCGCAGTGGGTACGTCTCGTTCGCCAACTGCGGGCTGCCGTACCACTTGTCGTCGACGATCGTTGATCGCAACGACTTGCTGTTGCAGACGCCGCAGAGCTTGCGCGAGCGGTTCCGACTTGACGTTCGTGTCCGCAGCGAAGTCACCGCGATCGACCGTGCGCACCGAACCTTAACCGTCACCGATCTAGACACGGGCAATGAATACGTCCAAGCCTATGACGCGCTTGTGCTCTCGCCCGGTGCCGCACCAATCGTGCCGGACATTCCCGGTGCGCACCGCGGCCTCGTCCTGCGCGATATCGAAGATCTCGACCGCATGCTCGAACGCCTCACCGACGCGCGCAGCGTCGTGGTGGTGGGTGGCGGATTCATCGGGCTTGAGGCAGCCGAGAACCTGAATGAGGCGGGCAAGTCCGTCACCGTCGTGGAGATGGCTGATCAACTCCTGGCTCCATTGGATGTAGAGATGGCCAGACCACTCGAGCGCGAACTAGCTCGTCACGGCGTCACGGTTGAGTTGTCGAACAGTGTGGTCGCGATCGATGAAGGTAAGGCCCAGTTGGCTGACGGGCGCGTGATCCCGGCAGACCTGGTTGTCTTCGCGATCGGGGTGCGCCCTGACGGCAAGCTCGCCGAAGCGGCAGGGCTGCCGATCGGTTCCCGTGGTGGGATCGTGGTTGACGCGAACCAGCAGACGATGGACCCGCATATCTGGGCGGTGGGCGACGCGGTCGAGAAGGTTGACCTGCTCGATGGCTCCGCGACGTTGACTCCACTAGCGAACATCGCCAATCGGCAAGGCCGCCGCGCTGCAGACGACATTGCCGGACTGCCGAGCCGCGTGCGGGCATCGCAAGGAACAGCGATCGTCAAACTGTTTGATACGACGGCGGCAACCACAGGGTGGAATGAGAAGCGCCTACGCGCCGCGAACCGTCCCTACCTGGCAATCCACACGCATCCGAACGATCATGCCGCCTACTACCCAGGTGCCTCGACTATGGCGCTGAAACTCCTCATCGATCCCACCAACGGCAACATCCTCGGGGCTCAGGCAGTCGGTCCCGACGGCGTCGACAAGCGAATCGACGTGATCGCCACAGCCATGCGTGCGGGGTTGCGCGCCACTGACCTGATCGACCTCGAACTTGCCTACGCCCCGCCGTTTGGTTCGGCCAAGGATCCGAT
>CAUJEJ010000183.1 GCA_963169255.1 Actinomycetota bacterium
GACGAAGTTGGCGCGATCCTGATGGTGGATGCCGCTCACTTCATCGGATTGGTTGCCGGAAAGGCGATTCCTAGCCCGGTGCCGTACGCCGACGTCGTCACCTTCACCACGCACAAGGTCCTGCGTGGTCCACGAGGCGGAATGATCCTCGCGAAGGAAGAACACGCGAAGGCAATCGACAAGGCCGTCTTCCCGATGATGCAGGGCGGGCCGCTTATGCACGCAGTGGCTGCCAAGGCCGTCGCGCTGCAGGAAGCATCAACGCCCGCGTACCAGCAGTACGCCAAGCAGGTCATCGCGAACGCCCAGGTCCTTACTGAATCACTCGCGGCCGAGGGTATGCGCCCAGTGACTGGTGGAACTGACACTCACCTCGCTCTCCTCGATCTGCAAGGCATCGGCGTTACTGGCACCGAGGCTGAAGAGCGGTGCGATGCGGCGGGCATCGTTCTCAACAAGAACGCGATCCCGTATGACCCGCAGCCGCCGAGCGTTGCTTCGGGAATTCGAGTTGGAACTCCGGCGGTCACCACGCAAGGCATGGAGCAAGATCAGATGAAGGAGATCGCTTCGCTGATTGGCCGCGCGGTGCGCGGCACCGAGTCACCCGAGGCAATTCGCGCGGGTGTGTCGGCGTTGGTTGAGCAGTTCCCGGCCTACCCTCGTCCATAGTCTGATCGTCAGTGGCCTGCCCGGCGGCTGACTGGCCGTAGGTTTCGTCCGTTGGGAGAGCAAGGTGCGCGAATACTTGCTGTGCCTGCTTGCTGCAGGCGCAGTTACGTATTTGATGACTCCACCGGTCCGCAAACTCGCGATCCGTTGTGGCGCCATGGCAGAGGTGCGCGACCGTGATGTCCACGACGAGCCGACCCCGCGCTGGGGTGGCCTCGCGATGTTCGCGGGCCTCATCGTCGGGTTGATTCTGGCCAGTCAACTTCCGTTGATGCGCGACGTATTCGTGACCGATTCTCAGCCACTCGCGTTGATGGTGGGGTGCACGATCATCTTGCTGCTCGGTCTCGCAGACGACCGATGGGGACTAGACGCACCGACAAAATTCGTTGGCCAGGTGTTGGCTGCGGGCTCCATGGCGCTCCTTGGCATCCAAGTGTTGTGGCTGCCTATCGATGGAACCTTGCTACTCGATCCGCTAGCGAGCGTGTTGCTCACAGTCTTGATCGTGGTGCTGACTGTCAACGCAGTGAACTTCGTAGACGGCCTCGATGGCTTGGCGGCCGGAATTGTCGGCATAGCAGCGCTGGCATTGTTTGCTTATTCGTACTTGCTCAGCGTCGGAAATCAGATCGACCGGGCGACGTTGGCAACGCTGACGTGTGCCCTCCTCGCGGGCGTTTGCATCGGCTTCCTGCCGCACAACATCAACCCGGCGAAGATATTCATGGGGGATACCGGGTCGATGCTCATAGGCCTGTTGCTTGCGGCATCCATGATTACGTTGACCGGCCGCGTTGATCCGAGTTCGTTGCAGGAATCTGTCCTGCTGCCGACGCTCTTGCCGCTCATTCTGCCGGCTGCCGTCATTGCCGTTCCGTTGCTCGATGTTGCCCTCGCAGTGGTGAGGCGTACCCGTGCCAGGCGCAGTCCCTTTGCCCCAGACAAGCAGCACTTGCACCACCGACTACTTGAACTCGGGCACTCGCAACGACGCGCCGTTGGACTCATGCATGCGTGGACCGCGCTGATCGCATTCTGTGCGGTGTTGCTGGCGTTTGTCCCCGCCGCAGTCTCGTTCACGCTGTTCCTGATCGGCGTGGTTGGCCTCGCGATCGCCGTATTCTGGCCTGTGACTCGCGATTCCACGACCGTCGCGTAGTCACGGCGCGCAAACCCGCGCGCTTGATTCCAGCGGTACACGCGGCGGTGTGTTCCGGGTGCAGGCGAACTGCTCGTGCCGTGTTAGCGTCGTGGCACCATGACGACTCCCACCGACGGGCCCGAGCCGTACACAGCCGAAGCCGCAGACAAACAAATGCTGCGGGTTCCGATCATTTCGGTCACGATCACAGGCATCGTCATCACCGTATTGGCCTACATCTTTGCGGGTGGTCAGGGGCTCGTTGCAGGCATCATTGGAACCCTCGTCGTAGTCGGCTTTTTTGGTGGCGGTCAGTACGCCGTCACTCGAGTACTTCGCAACAATCCAGCCATCGCAATGAACACTGCGTTGTTGGTTTACCTCATCCAAATGGCCGTAATGTTCGGTCTAATTCTCGTTCTGCAGGATGCAACCTTCTTCAACCCCAAGGCTTTTGCGTTGACGATCGTGGGTTGTGCGCTGGTGTGGACTATTGCGATGGTCCTTACCCTCACCCGCACAAAAGTGCTGTACGTCGAGCCTGGATCTGGTCCAGGGCAGATGCCGTGAACTCCTCGTTACGCCCGTTGTGCACCGGTGCAGCGCCAAAGTTCTTTAACTCAGTTACTCCGACTACGTGCCGCGTGAAGCAAGCGAGCGCATTGACTGCTAGGTTGCTGCGCGATGGCAAGTAAGGACGTGGCTGACAACAAGACGGCCTCCCCAAATGAAACCGCATGGATGATCACTGGCCGCCTCTTGGCCGGAATGATTCTGTACGGAGTGATTGGGTGGCTGCTCGGGCGTTGGCTCGGACACGAAGCACTTTTCATCGCCGGTGGCATCCTCTTCGGAATGGCCGCTAGCTTGTACCTCGTACTAGCGCGGCTGAACCAAGAGACCGAACAAATGAAACGAAGTAGCCAAACGTGAATTTAGTTAGGGGTCGGACACCGATGACAGCTACCGAGGTGACCAGTGGCTGAGGCAATTGACGTAGTCGGATCCGCCGGATTCGATTGCCACCTCTTCTCCGGCTGCGGGTTTCCCGCCCCCGGAACCGAAATCTTTGAATTCGCCCCATTGGTGGAGTTCACCCTCTTCGGAATCAACTTCGGCATCAACAAGCCAGTGATTCTGCTGATCATGGTGAGCGCATTCATCATCTTCATCTTCACCGTTGCCTTCGCGAAGCCTCGACTGGTTCCCGGCAAATGGCAGAGCATGGGCGAGTTGAGCTACCTCTTCGTTCGCGATCAGATCAGCCGCGAGACGTTGGGCAAGGCCGGCGACAAGTACATGGGGTTCCTTTTCTCCCTGTTCTTCTTCGTCTTCTTCCTCAACTTCATGGGCATCTTCCCGGGCGCACAGTTCCCGGTCACGGCGTTGTTTGTGTACCCCGTCGCGCTGGCGATGATGGTCTGGCTCGTCTACATGTTCATCGGGATGAAGAACCAGGGCGCGATCAAGTTCTTCACGAACATGATGTTCCCTCCCGGAGTTCCTAAGGCAGTGCTGGTAATCCTGGCGCCCATCGAATTCCTCTCGAATGTCATCGTCCGGCCGTTCACCCTCGCCGTTCGTCTCATGGCCAACATGTTCGCTGGGCACTTGCTCATCACCGTGTTCATCGTGGCCTCGATCTACCTGTTCAGCCCATCAGTCATCGGTTTGCTTGGCTCGTTCGCATCCGGTGCGATGACGTTGATCATGACAGGCTTCGAATTCATGATCGAGGCGCTGCAGGCGTACATCTTCACCCTTTTGACCGCTTCATACATCGCAGGATCGCTCAGTAACGAGCACTAATCACAGACGCCAGATCCCAGCGGATAGTCCGCTGGAAATGACAGAGAAGGAAAGCGAACATGCTCGATCTCATCGCAGAGGTTTCCGGAAACCTGGGAGCTGTCGGTTATGGCCTCGCGGCCATCGGCCCAGGCATCGGTATCGGCCTCATCTTCGGTAACGGTGTGCAGGCAATTGCACGCCAGCCAGAGGCATACGGCGTTATCCGCCAGAACATGTTCATTGGATTCGCGCTTGCCGAAGCACTTGCACTCTTGGGCTTCGTCGCGCCGTTCGTCTTCACGTAAACCGACCACCCTTCGACTCCTTGAGGGGAGGATCCAATGACTGACTTAATTGCTAGTGGTGCTGAGGGCAGTGAGCAGTTCAACGTATTGGCAGTGCCAATCGGTGAACTGATCATCGGAACAGTCGCGTTCCTCATCGTCTTCTTCGTGCTGGGCAAGCTCCTGCTACCCAAGATCAGCAAAGCGCTCGATGAGCGTGAAGCTGCCATCGAGGGTGGCCTTAAGGCTGCGGAAAAGGCAAAGGAAGACTCCGCTCGCCAGGCTGCGCAGAACCAGGACGAACTCGCAAAGGCACGGGAAGAAGCCGCAAGCATTCGTGCTGCTGCACAAGCCGAGCGAGCAGACATCATCGAGAAGGCTCGTTCTGAAGCACAGGCCGCTGCAGCTGCAGTGACCGCTTCGGCGCAGGCGCAGATCGAACAAGAGAAGAACAAGGCTGGCTCGGACTTGCAGCGCAACGTTGGTGCAATCGCGACTGACCTGGCAGGCCGCATTGTTGGTGAAGTCCTCACCGACAACGCAACCGCACAGTCAGTCGTAGATCGCTTCATCAGCGAGCTCGAGGCGACCACCGGAAGTAACGGGAAGGCCTGATGTTAGGCGCGAGCAGGACGTCAATGGCGGCGCTGCAGGAATCCCTCGTTGTCCGCTTCTCAAACGCTTCCGGAAAGGGCGCGTTTGAGGAGGCAGGCAAGGGGCTGTTCGCCGTCGTCGGAGTACTAGGCGAAGAGCGCGCGCTGCGGGCAATGTTGGCAGATCCCGCGATCAGTGAGGGTGCCAAGACCGAAACCATCAAGTCGCTCTTTAGCGGCAAGGTCTCGGACTTGACGGTCGAACTGCTCACCCAGATCGCAACCTCCCGCTGGTCAAGCGACAGCGACATGGTGGACGCGACGGAGGAATCGGCTACGACCCTTGTGCTCATGGGCGCAGAGGTTGACGGCAACATTGACCGCGTCGAAGAGGAACTGTTCCGATTCGGCCGAGCGATTGATGCCTACGCCCCACTCCAAATGGCGTTGACCAACCCGGCCTCGACCTCGGAAGAGAAGGCCGGAATCGTCAACACGCTACTGGCGGGCAAAGCGGCACCGGAGACGGTTGAGCTTGTGGCGCACGTCGCGGGCAGTCTTCGTGGACGGCGCATCCAAGACGCGATTGCGCGACTGTCGGAGCTTGCTGCGGCACGACGGGGTCGAATCATTGCGGAGGTTCGCAGTGCTATCGCCCTCACTGATGCACAGCAACAGCGCCTGTCGGCTGTGCTCGCAACTCTTCACGGCCGTGACGTGGAACTCAACATCGAGATCGATCCGGCCGTCATTGGCGGCATCGAAGTTCGTGTCGGTGACGAAGTCATCGACGGAACTGCAGCATCAAAACTTGAACAAGCCCGCCGCAAACTGGCCGGGTAACTAGACCTAACGCACGCAAACCCCGCCGCTTCGCAAGAGGTAGTGGACGACAAACGAAAGAGTAGGGGCCATGGCCGAGCTGACGATCTCACCGGACGAAATCCGTGGAGCTATCGAACAGAACGTCGCAGCGTTCTCGCCCGAGAATGCGCGCGAAGAGGTTGGTCGAGTCATTGAGGTGGGCGACGGTATCGCTCGCGTCGAGGGACTGCACTCGGCAATGACGAACGAATTGCTTGAGTTTGAAGGCGGACTTCTTGGTCTAGCCCTCAACTTGGACGTTCGCGAGATCGGTTGCGTGCTTCTTGGCGATCCCGCCCACATCGAAGAGGGCCAGCAGGTCAAGCGCACCGGCAACGTGTTGTCAGTGCCCGTTGGCGACGGCTTCCTTGGCCGCGTCGTGAACCCACTCGGCGAGCCGATCGATGGACTCGGAGCGATCACGCCCGACGACATCCGTGCGCTTGAAGTGCAGGCACCTAACGTTGTTCAGCGCCAGCCTGTAACGGAGCCGATGCTCACCGGCCTCAAGGCAGTCGACGCCATGACGGCTATTGGTCGTGGACAGCGTCAGCTCATCATTGGTGACCGCCAGACCGGCAAGACCGCTCTCGCGCTCGACACGATCCTGAATCAGCGGGAAGCCTGGGAATCGGGCGATCCGAAGAAGCAGGTCAAGTGTGTCTACGTTGCTATTGGGCAGAAGGGCTCGACCGTTGCGGCCGTCCGTGGAGCACTAGAGGCGAACGGTGCGCTCGAGTACACGACGATCGTTGCTGCTCCGGCGTCTGACAACCCAGGCTTCAAGTACCTCGCTCCGTACACGGGCTCGGCAATCGGCCAGCACTGGATGTACAAGGGCGAGCACGTTCTCATCGTGTTCGACGATCTTTCCAAGCAAGCTGAGGCATACCGCGCCGTTTCGCTCTTGCTTCGTCGCCCGCCAGGTCGCGAGGCATACCCAGGTGACGTCTTCTACTTGCACTCGCGTCTGCTCGAGCGTTGCGCAAAGCTCTCCGAGGACATGGGAGCTGGCTCGATGACCGGACTGCCGATCATCGAGACCAAGGCAAACGACGTCTCGGCCTACATCCCGACGAACGTCATCTCGATCACCGACGGACAGTGCTTCCTTGAGACTGACCTCTTCAACTCCGGTGTTCGCCCCGCCATCAACGTCGGTATCTCGGTCTCTCGTGTTGGTGGTGCCGCACAGCCGAAGGCGATGCGCAAGGTCGCAGGAAGCTTGCGTCTTAACCTCGCTCAGTACCGTGAACTAGAGGCGTTCGCCGCATTCGGTTCCGATCTCGACAAGGCATCCAAGGCAGCGCTCGAACGTGGCGCTCGATTGGTTGAATTGCTGAAGCAGCCGCAGTACGCACCGTTCTCGATGGAGCGCGAGGTTGTATCGGTCTGGGCCGGAACATCAGGCGGACTTGATGACGTTCCGCTGGCGGATATCAAGAAGTTCGAAGCCGAGTACCTTGACTTCATCGCTCGCGAGAAGAACGAAATCTTCGTCTCAATTCGCGACACGCTGCAACTGTCGGATGACACCCTCACGTTGCTCGATTCCTCGCTGGCCGACTTCAAGCGTGGGTTCACCACATCTGAAGGCACGCTGCTCGGAACGGAAGCCGAAGAAGAGCCGTTGCCCGAGGAAAAGATCGAGCACGGCAAGGTCACCCGCAAGGTTCGCGGCTAACAAGCGACTTAGAAGCGACGAGGACAGGAATAGCGCATGGGTGCCCAACAGCGGATCTTCCGCCAGCGGATCAAGGACACACAGTCCACCAAGAAGATCACGCGCGCCATGGAACTGATCGCCTCTTCCCGGATTGTGAAAGCACAAGCCGCGGTGAAGGCAACAGAGCCATATGCTCGCGCGCTGCAGGACGCGTTGACGCTGGCCGCATCGCACGCGAACGTCAACCACCCGTTGATCAATGCCCCAGAGAACCCGAAGCGGGCGGCGATCTTGTTGATCACAGCTGACCGTGGGCTTGCCGGTGCGTATTCATCGAATGCGATCAAAGAAGCCGAGCGTTTGGCTGGTCGCTTGCGTGAGCGCAACCTGACACCGGTGAACTACATCGTCGGTCGAAAGGGAGTCAGCTTCTACAAGTTCCGCGAGCGTCCAATCGAAGAGTCCTGGGCAGGTTTCAGCGACAATCCGAAGTATCAGAACGCCAAGGAAATCTCTGAGCGACTGCTCCGCGATTTCGTTGAACTACCTGATGACGAAGGTGTCGACGAGATCCACATTGTGTACACCCACTTCGTGAACCGAGTCGTGCAGGAACCGCGCGTGATCCGCGTGGTACCACTCGACATCGTCGACGAAGTCGTGGACACCGCCTCGGGAGAGGGGATCCACGGTGGGGACGAGAAGGGCGGAACTGCAGTTTGGCCGCTCTACGACTTCGAGCCAGATGCCGCCACCACACTCGACGCGCTTCTACCGCGTTACATCGAACACCTCGTCCACGTTGCGCTGCTTGAGTCCGCAGCCAGTGAGCACGCCGCCCGCCAGCGGGCAATGAAGTCCGCAACAGACAACGCCGAAGACCTCATCAAGCGATACACCCGCCAAGCTAATCAGGCCCGCCAGGCCGAGATCACCCAGGAAATCAGCGAAATCGTCGGTGGAGCCGACGCGCTGTCATCCGCCAACTAAGGGAAGTGAGTTAGAAGATGACCGCTACTGCGGAAACAGCCGTTGGAGTAGGCCGCGTCGCTCGTGTGACCGGTCCGGTCGTTGACGTCGAGTTCCCGGCCGAGGCAATGCCCGAGATCTTCAACGCGTTGCACACGACCGTTGTCTTCGGAACCTCAGACGATGCCGAAGGTGAGCCCGAAGAGCGTCTGCTGACCCTTGAGGTTGCCCTGCACATCGGCGACAACATGGTTCGCGCGATCTCGATGCAGCCGACTGATGGTCTGACGCGTGGCGCTGAGGTTCGCGACACCGGTGCGGCGATCTCGGTGCCAGTTGGCGACGTGACCAAGGGCCACGTCTGGAACACGCTGGGCATTCCGCTCGACGTTCCGGCAGCTTCACTGGACATCACGGAGCGCTGGCCAATTCACCGTCAACCACCGTCGTTCGATCAACTCGAAGCGAAGACCGAGGTCTTTGAGACCGGTATCAAGGTCATCGACCTTCTCACTCCGTACGTCAAGGGTGGAAAGATCGGCCTCTTCGGTGGTGCAGGCGTCGGAAAGACCGTCCTCATCCAGGAAATGATCTACCGAGTTTCTGAAAACTTCGGTGGTGTGTCGGTGTTCGCCGGTGTCGGTGAACGTACCCGTGAGGGCAACGACCTCTTCCTCGAAATGACCGAGTCGGGCGTTATCGACAAGACCGCACTGGTCTTCGGTCAGATGGATGAGCCGCCGGGCACGCGTCTGCGTGTTGCTCTTACTGCACTGACCATGGCGGAGTACTTCCGTGATGTTCAGAAGCAGGACGTGCTCCTGTTCGTTGACAACGTCTTCCGCTTCACCCAGGCCGGTTCTGAGGTCTCAACGCTCCTGGGACGTATGCCTTCAGCAGTGGGCTACCAGCCAACACTGGCTGATGAGATGGGCATGCTGCAGGAACGCATCACCTCGACGCGTGGTCACTCGATCACGTCACTGCAGGCGATCTACGTCCCTGCCGATGACTTGACTGACCCCGCGCCTGCCACGACCTTCGCTCACTTGGACGCAACGACCACGCTGTCGCGTCCGATTACTGAGAAGGGCATCTACCCCGCAGTCGACCCGCTCGACTCGACGTCGCGTTTGCTTGATGCGCAGTACATCGGCGACGAGCACTACGCCGTTGCCGCACGCACCAAGGAGATTCTGCAGCGGTACAAGGACCTCGAGAACATCATCGCGATCCTTGGTATTGACGAATTGTCTGAAGAGGACAAGATCATCGTCAACCGCGCACGTCGCATCGAGCGCTTCCTGTCGCAGAACATGTTCGTGGCGGAGGCCTTCACCGGTCAGCCTGGTTCGTTCGTGCCGGTGACAGAGACGGTTTCGTCGTTCAAGGCGCTGTGTGACGGTGAATACGATCACCTGCCAGAGCAGGCGTTCTTCATGTGTGGTGGCGTCGAGGATCTCGAGCGCAACGCGGCGAAGTTGGCAGGCAAGTAGTCATGGCTGATCCATACGAGGTGCACCTGGTCGCGACGGACCGTGAGGTCTGGAGCGGCCAGGCGACCTTGGTGTCGTTTGAGACCCACGATGGCGAGCTTGGTGTCATGCCAGGTCACTCGCCGTTGTTGGCGATGCTCAAAGACGGTCCGGTGCTGATTCGCCAGCCTGAGGGCGGCGACCTGCACGCAGCAGTTCACACCGGATTCGCCGTCGTCGATGCGGGTAAGGTCATCATCCTTGCGGAATCGGCTGAGATGGCGGAAGAGATTGACGTCAAGCAAGCCGAGGCCCTGTTGGAAGAGGCTAAGGCGAGCGAGGAAGGCGACGGCAAGGCCGCTGCTATTGCTCGTGCTGAGACGCGTTTGCGCGTCGTCAACAAGGGCTAGCGTTCTTTGCTGCATCGTTGAGTCGCCCGGCTCTCTTGGATTGACACAAGACGGTTAGTGCATCTGGGTTGGACCGGTCTAACGCCGGTCGCCCGGATGGCAAACCGCACACTTGCGCACCTACGGTTGAAGTGAATTTCCCCTTCTATCGTTGGGATTACCGTGGCATTTTCCCCGAGCCTTGTTCGTCGTATCGCCTTCCCAATAAGTGGTGCATTGGTCGCTAGCCTCGGCATCGCGTTGGTTGGTCCGCTAAGTAGCGCGAGCGCGGACACGGCCGCTCAAACCTTCAGCGCCACAGGGGCTGCGCAGACCTACAC
>CAUJEJ010000184.1 GCA_963169255.1 Actinomycetota bacterium
GCGGCATACCGGCGCGCAGTGATCGCACCACTCATGCCGCATTTGGAGTTCGAGTACTTCCTGGGACGTTTGTGCATCGCTGGCGACGATGGTCGGCTGACCTGGCTTGTGCTCGCGAACGGCTACCGGACAGTGCATCAATCCACGGCGATCGCGTATTCGATGTTCCCGGAGACACTGTCGGCGTTCGTCAAACAGCGCGTGCGGTGGACCCGCAATTCGATGCGCTGCTACACCACCGCGGCGTACAACGGCTGGCTGTGGGATCAGCCATTCATCACCCAAGTGACCGTGCTGCAGAACATCTTCACGCCGTGCACGATGGCCATTTCGATGGCCTTCCTGGTCTTCACCGTCACGCACTTCGCGTGGTGGATCGGCGCGCTCTACGTCGCGTGGGTCATCTTCGGTCGTGGCCTGCGCGGGCTGAGTCACCTACAACTACAACCGCGAGAGATTGTCATCCTGCCAGTGATCGTTGTGGTGACGATAGGGATCGCACTGCCCATCAAGTTGTACGCAATCTTCACCATGAACAAGCAGGGCTGGCTCACCCGTAACGTCACACAGACCGGCGGTGAAGGACAGAGCCACCAGACCTTGGCGGGCAGCAGTGTTGTCTCCTAACCCGCGCGGGTCACGTGGCCGCGGTGACGATGCGGGCCAACCGAACGACCTCGGTCGAGTGCCGCCATCCCCGTTGCCACGACGTCGGCCGCTGCAGACCGTCGCGATGCTCGCGGTCGCCGGGATCTTGGTCATCGTCGGAGCATTCGCGCTATGGCCCGATCCGCGACCTGAACAAACCTCGATGCCGACCTACACGGCGCCGGTCTCGACGGCAGCGAATGCTGGATCCCCGGATCTGACCTCCCCGGACCTTGTTCGCCTCTACGACGCCGACAACGCTGTTTCGTCCTTCGCGGCTCGCGTTGGCTCGCGAGTGGTTGGCCCCAAGCAGTTCGAAGTTGCCACCGCGTCAGGTCCTCGGTCGTTCTTGCTCTTGGGCGCTGGCAAGGATGGAAAGCCGAAGACCTACACGTTGCCTGGCCTGGCCCGGGTCTTCGGCCAAGACGTGCAGCAACGCGCCCCAGGTGAGTGGATCGTCAATCGGTCCGTTGTGGTCGCCAAAAATGCGACGTTGCTCGTGAGTGCGCCCTCGGTTCAACAACTCCTGTTGCGCAGTGACGGCGCGGACTACGTGACGATCACCGGCAATCGAGGCGGCTTGGTGTTTGAGGGCACTGCCGCGGCGCCGCTGCAAGTGACATCGTTCGCCACGGCATCGGCGGGGCCGGACACGGGCGTCTCCGATGGGCGCGCGTACGTCCGGACGAAGGGTGGCGACCTTGCGTTCCGCGACGCGAAAGTGAGCCACCTCGGCTTCCTCATCGGTGAGGCGTCGGGTGTGGCCTGGATGTCCGCCGGAGGGCTGCCCGGGACCGGTGGTGCGCTGAGGACGACCTTCGAGCGCAACTACTTCGGGGCGTACACCTCCGGCGCGGTTGGTCTGCGGATAGATGGCGCGCAGTTCAACGACAACAGCTTCTACGGCTTCGACCCGCACACCAACACTCGCGAAATCCTCGTCACCAACTCCAGCGCGCTGCGCAATGGCCGCCACGGGATCATCTTGAGCCGCGGCTGCGACGACAACGTCATTGAGAACTCGGTGTCGAGCAATAACGGCGGCTCTGGCTTCTACATCGACGACGGCAATCCGGATCGTGCCGCGCTCGACCCTTCGGATCGCAACGTGTTGCGGGGTATCCGGGCCGAGAACAACGGAGCCGCGGGAGTGATCGTTGAAGGCGGGCAGGACAACCACGTGCTCGGCGCATCACTGCAGAACAACGTCGACGGCATCTGGGTGAAGGACCGCGCGACCGGCACGGTGATTAGCGATTCAACGGTCACGGCGACTGCCCGCACCGGGCTGCGGTTCGGCACGGGTTCGGACCGAGCGCAAGTGACTGGAACGACGGTATCCGGGGCGCGGACGGGACTGTTGATCGCTGATACGCAGGCAACCGCGCTAGCGCAAAGTTCGCTACTCGCGAGCAGTGTTGGTGTCCGGCTAGTAGGTGACGTGACTGGCACATCGTTCGAGGAGGTGACTGTGAGCGGCTCAGGTTCGGCAGCGGTGAACGATGGCGAGAGCTCGCTGCACGGCTCACAGCTCGCCGGACTCGATACGTCTGCGTGGGTGTACATCGACCAACCGTCGTGGCGAGCGAACGTCGTTTCTCAGGTGTTGCTGCCGTTCGCGTTCTTGGTTTGGACCATCATTCTGCTCCCGCCGCTGCTTGCCTTCGTCCCCTCAGCCCGCCACCGCCGTCGCGAACAGGCCCGCCTACGACAGCCGCCGCACTCACCAGGATGGTGACTTCTGGTCGCCCAGCGACCAATCCGCACCATCCTGAACGTCAGTTTCGGCGTGAAGCTGCGCGAGCTTCCCAGCCGACGTTGACTCAAACCTGACCTTTGGGTTGAAAGTTGCGTTAGAGAACAGCTGATCTATTCGTGCGCCAGTTTATTTGGGACGGTGCCCGGCAATACTTCTGTTGTCACCACTTACCAACAGAAACTCGCTCGGATCGGACTCATCATGAAGAACTTCAAGCGCACCGCAACCACCACCGCAGCCGGTATCGGACTGGCATTCTGCACCGTCCTCATTGCTTCGCCAGCGATGGCGCAGGATGACATCCCGGAGCCAGTCGCATCGACGTCGACAAGTGCGTCAGCCACCACGACCGACACAACCTCGGCCACCACCACGAATTCGAACACCAACTCGGCCTCAACATCAGCAGCTTCTGCGCTGCCGGTGACGTCGAACTCCTCGAACTCTGTCCGCGGAACCTTCGTGAACATCAAGAACAACACGGGCGGAACGATCAAGATCGGTACTGAGAGTTCAACCGGAGACCGGGCGCCTAGCGTCGATCAGAAGGACCTCGCCAACGGTGATTCGATCACCGCGTCGGAAGGCTCACACAGCGTTTCCGGCACATCGATCTTCGCCGAGGTGACGTATCCAGACGGAACGTCAGAGCAATTCACCGTCGAGAACCCGTCAATCGGAAACCCAAGCGTCAAGGTTCGCGACGCCAAGTGGGGAGTTTTGGACTGGTCGAACGCTGACTACGACTCACACAACTTTGATGAGGGCGAGAGCTGGACGACTGATCTCTCAAATGGCCACAAGATCACCTTCGAGCGCAACTCCGACGACTCCGCCGGCCACGACTTCTCGAAGGTCTGGACAATCACGATCTCCTAAGCACCAAGACCATCAACAACCAATGGGCTGTCAAGAAGCGCTGAAGTAGTCACCGACAACTGAGCCGCTACTTGACAGCCCAGCTCTGCTTCCAACGCAAGGTCTCGCCGCCTTGCGTTGACGGCTCACTCACGATTGTCACCTTGACTCGCACGTTCTTGCTGCCGTACGTGGTGACCTTGACCTTTCCGGTGTTGAGGTTCTTGGTGTGGGAGCAGTACCGAACGTCGCCACGTGGCGCAACACGGCCATTCGACGACTTGCACGTCACCTTGATTGACCTGAGTGATCCGGCCGATGACGGGGTGACCTTCGCCGAGCGCACGACGGTGGTTGTGCCGCTCCGCGGGAGCTTCTTCTTCGAGGTGGCATTTACAACGAGCTGCGCATCGGTTGCGGATGCTGTGTAGGTCAGTTGGATCGAACCGTCGGCACTCGGTGACAGGCCAGACGAGGCATAGACCGCTCCAGCGGTTCCGATGCTTCCACCAGCTCCGCCGCCGCCGCCAGGACCGCCACTGCCAGCGCCGCCGCCGAAGCCGCCGCCCCCAGCTCCTCCTTGACCGAACTGATTGTCTCCGGCCGAACCATAGCCGCCATATGCGGCGCCCATAGGTCCTTGCCCGCCGCCGAAGCCGCCGCCAGGACCGCCGTTTCCGTCGCCTCCATTGCTAGCGCCGCCACCGCCGCTTGTTCCACCAGTACCACCGGAACCGCCGCCGCCCGGGCTGGTACCACCGCCGTCGTTGCCAGCGCCGCTTGCGCCGCCACCTGCGCCGCCATCGCCACCTTCCATGCCGCCACCACCGCCGCCGGCGATGATCTGGTTTCCGACCGTACCTGCGTTCACAGAGGATGATCCGCCGCCGGCATTTGATGCATGTCCTGCTTCGGCGCCGCCGCCGACAAACAGGGACAGGCTCTGGCCACCAGTGACCGTCATGGTCGCGGAGACGCGCGCGCCACTCCCTCCGAGACCGCCGAATCCGCTACTAGCGGTCGCCCCGCTGCCGCCAATGGCCACGACATCAACGGAGGTGACTCCAGTCGGCACAGTCCACGTCGCGGCGCCAACGGTCGTGACGTTGACGACGGTGCTCGCCTGCGCGGCCGTCGGTACGGCTGCAGCTAGGCCAGCTGCCACCAAACACCCGGCTCCTACCAATGCCCATGCGC
>CAUJEJ010000185.1 GCA_963169255.1 Actinomycetota bacterium
ACGCGTCCGGCCCAGGTGGCACCTTCGACGGACTTGCCGGGCTCAAGTTCCTTGTAGACCTCGAAGAAGTGCTGGATCTCGAGGCGGTCGAACTCCGACACATGGTGGATGTCGCGGATGTGCTCCATCCGTGGATCGTTCGCTGGAACGCACACGAGCTTGTCGTCGCCGCCAGCTTCGTCCGTCATGCGGAACATGCCGACCGTGCGCGCCCTGATCAAGCAACCGGGGAACGTCGGCTCCTGGACGATGACAAGTGCGTCAAGCGGATCGCCGTCGAGGCCGAGGGTGTCGTCGACGAATCCATAGTCGTGTGGGTACCGGGTTGCAGTGAACAGCATCCGGTCCAGGCGCAAGCGCCCGGAATCGTGGTCAATTTCGTACTTGTTCCGACTGCCGGTCGGAATTTCGATGGTGACGTCGAACTCCACGAGTTTCTCCTGTATTGGTCGCGGGCGTAAATTGCTCGTGGCTTAGTGTTCCGTAAAGTGCCGGGTCGAAGCCCGACGAACGAGCCGCGAACAGCTGCGATCTGGTTTGCACCGGTGCTTAGCCGTCGTCAGTTTCACCCGATGCAAGGCTGTGTCAGTCAGCGAAGGAGTGCTTGTGCAGCACCGCAAACACCGGATTCCCGCCGCTGGGCTGGCGATTGTGTGCGCGAGCGCAGTTGTGGCCGCAGGTGCCTTTGCTAGCCCCGGGTTTGCCGCGGACAATCAGAGCCCGCCAATGCCCCAACCGGGTGACACCGCGTCGGTTCTCGCGCCGCTGAACTCCTCGGCGGACCTCAAACCGACTCAAGCTGGCATCCAACAGGCCCTCGCTGGTGCGCTATCCGCCGCTGGGTTAGGTCCGAATGCGCGCGTCGCCGTGTACGACACCGACACCGGCGAGCTGGTGTACGAGCAGTCATCGTCCACTCCAGCTACCCCTGCGTCGACCGACAAGATCCTCACTGCAGCTGCCGTCCTCGATGCATACGGACCAGATCACCGAATCAAGACCACTGTCATGTCCGGCGCAACTGCCAACGAGGTTGTGCTGGTGGGTGCGGGCGATCCGATGTTGATGACGAAGCAAGCCGGGACAGGGTTCTCTGCCACTGCCTCGCTGACTGCGTTGGCGGATCAGACCGCGGCGGCGTTGAAGTCCGCGGCGGCGGGTGGCGGGGAAACCCCTGCGAAGATCTCAGCAACGGTCAAATTCGACGACAGCCTCTTCTCTGGTCCGCTGACAGCTCCGAGTTGGCCGAGTGCGTACGTCTCAGCAAACCTGGTGTCGCCGATTACCGCGCTCATGGTCGACGGTGGCGGTGGCGCTGATCCGTCCAAGATTGCTGCGGCTAAGTTCGCGGGCCTCCTTGCCGCACGGGGGATTGTCGTTAACGGGGCACCTGTTCGGGCCGCAGTTCCTGCCGGTGCCACGGAACTCGCGGCTTCGATCTCTGCGCCGTTGAGCGACAGCGTTGGTCATGCTCTCGACGTGTCGGATAACACCGCGTCGGAGGTCTTGGCGCACCTTGCGGGAGTCAAGAACGGCGGTGCGGGCAGCTTCGAAGGGGGCGCCAGGGCCGTGACGAAGACCCTCAACGACATGGGCATCTCCACGATTGGCCTAAGGCTGCTCGATGGATCTGGACTCAGCAGGGACGACCTCGTGCCCCCGACGACATTGGGTCAAGTGCTCAATCAGGCGGCGACTTCACAGAGCCAAAAGTTGTGGCCGATCACGTACGGCATGCCCATCGCGGGTTTCACCGGAACCCTCGCGACCCGCTTTGTTCTGCCTGCGACGAAGCCTGGCCGGGGTGAGGTCCGCGCTAAGACCGGTTCGCTGACTGGGGTCAGTTCGCTCGCCGGACTCGTCACCGACAACGACGGCGACCTCCTCACGTTTGTGTTCATGGCCCCGGATGCCGCGGACATCTTTGCCGCCCAAGTTGCGTGGGATCGTGGATCGGCCGCGCTCTCACAGTGTGGATGCAAGTAGCGTCTAGACATGGCCACTGACGTCATCGATTGGAACCTCGCACTTTCGACCGGCTCCCGGTTGGCTCCGCGCGGCCCTGAGATGGAGTTGGACCAGGCCCGCGCGACAGTGCGGCAGCTGCGTAGCTTGGCCGACGATGCGGTTGCACCGGTTCGTGAGTGCACGGGCCTCGTTGCCCCAACCAGTGCGCCACCAGCGGCCGTCATCGACCGCAAGGTCTGGATCGAATCCAACATTGATGCCTTCAGATTCGTCCTTCACCCGGTGCTCGATCGGGTCCGCAGCAGCGATCCAAGTCCGGCGGTCACCGAAGTTGGCTCGCGAGTCACCGCACTGCAAATGGGAGCCGTACTTGCCTGGCTTTCGGGCAGAGTGCTCGGCCAATACGAGGCGCTCGTTCCGCCCGGGCAATCGCCGCGGCTGATGCTGATCGCGCCCAACATCGTCAACGTCGCCCAAATTATCGGCGCAGACGAACGTGACTTCGCGATGTGGGTTTGTCTGCACGAAGAGACCCATCGCGTGCAATTCACCGCTGTCCCATGGCTGAGCGATTATTTCTCAGCCGAGACCCGCACGCTGGTCGCAGCCGTTGACGTGCCCGCTAGTGAATTGCTGAGCAAGAGTGGCCAACTCCTCGGCGCCCTTATGCAGGTACTCAGGGGCAAAGACGGCGCGCAGGCGCTCCTGTTGTCCGTCCTTACCCCCACGCAACGGGAAGTCTTCGATCGAATCAGCGCGTTGATGACCTTGCTGGAGGGCCATGCCGACGTTGTGATGGACGAGGTGGGTCCAGACGTCGTGCCGTCGGTGGCGAGCATCCGCGCGAGCTTCAACTCCCGCCGAGCGCAGCCAGGAACGACGGACTCGATCATCCGAAAGGTGCTCGGGATGGACGCTAAAATGCGTCAATACTCCGAAGGCGCGGCGTTCGTCCGTGCCGTCGTGGACCAGGTCGGTATGGCGGGCTTTAACGAGGTCTGGGCGAACTCAACGAACCTTCCGACGTTGCCGGAGATCGCGGAACCGAGCCTGTGGGTGAAGCGCGTCCATGGCTGAGTCCGAGGCCGAGTACGCGTTGACTCAACCGTTGCGCCGCCGACTTAGCCGGATGATCGAGGCGAGCGTCGCCGATCTGGCCGCGAGTGACCTGGTGTTAGTCGCGGTGTCGGGCGGAGCGGACTCCCTCGCACTGGCATCCCTGGCAGCCGACACGGCGAAACGCGGTTTGATTCGAGCAGGTGTGGTGGTCGTTGACCACCAACTGCAGAGCGGTTCCGGCGAGGTCGCGCGCAACGCTGCGGTGCAGTGCCGTGACCTGGGGATGAACCCAGTCGAGGTGATCAGCGTCGACGTCGCCCAAGGCCCGGGTTCCGGTGGACTCGAGGCCGCCGCCAGGACTGCTCGCCGCCGTGCTCTCGTCGCCGCAGCGCGACGACACGATGCTCGTGCAATTCTGCTGGGCCACACTCGTGATGATCAGGCCGAGACGGTCCTGCTTGGACTCGCTCGCGGGTCCGGTGCTCGATCCCTGGCGGCAATGGTCGAACGTGACGGCTTGTGGCGGCGGCCACTGCTGTCGGCGACGCGGCAGGACACCAGACTCATGTGCCAGCTCGCAGGCCTGTCGCCATACGAAGACCCCCACAACTCCGATCCGCGGTTTGCCCGAGTCCGCGTGCGTCGTGATGTGTTGCCGCTCATGGAGGATGCGCTCGGCCCTGGCATTGCTGTTGCGTTGGCGCGAACGGCGCAGCTCCTCCAAGCAGACAATGCCGCACTGGATCAGTGGGCTGCCGCGCAGGCGGAAACCCGGCTTGACGTGCCTGGTGATGGCACGGCCACGATCGACCTCGGCGTGGGTATCGATCCGCTCAGTGCCGTCCCGCTGGCAGTAAGGACCCGCTTGTACCGGCTGGCGCTGCTCGCTGGTGGGTGCCCGCCGGGCGCGTTAACCGCGGCCCATTTGGGCTCGATCGACCGTTTCGTCAGTGATTGGCGGGGGCAAGGGCCCACACGGGTGCCGGGCGACCGCGAAGTTGCTAGAGCGCATGACAAGCTTGCCTTCTATCCAGCGGCACCGCTGGGATCTCAGTAGTACCAGCGAATACGCGACAAAGAAGGAAGTACGTGGACATCTCCGATAGTTCCGTCAAGTACAGCCGAGTGTTGCTCACTGAGGACGAGATCGCTGCAAAGGTCAAGGAGTTGGCCGCTGCGGTTGACGCTGACTACGAGGGAGAAGATCTGCTCCTCGTTGGCGTCCTCAAGGGCGCGATGATGATCATGGCGGATCTATCGCGTGAGTTGAAGACTCCCGTCGAGATTGACTGGATGGCAGTCAGTTCCTATGGCTCAGGCGTCACCTCCAGTGGAGTTGTGCGCATCCTGAAGGACCTCGACATCAGCATCGAAGGCCGCAACGTGCTCATTGTCGAAGATGTCCTTGACTCAGGTTTGACGCTGCGCTGGCTGGTTCGCAGTCTGCAGGCGCGTCAACCGAAGTCGCTGAAGCTGCTCACCTTGCTTCGCAAACCCGAAGCGGTCCGAAACGAGGTGGATGTGGCCTACGTGGGGTTCGACATTCCCAACGATTTTGTTGTCGGTTACGGGATGGATCAGGGCGAAAAATTGCGGAATCTCCGCAGTATTGCCGTGCTCGACGTCTGAGCAGGACAGGGGTTCGCAAGCTGCGCGAACCAGAATTACGCCAACGGATTAACACCAACTTCTAATCCAGAGCACAATTTGGTTTGCCCCTCGCATACGCTTTGACCTAATGGACGCAAAGCGCATTTTCCGCGGGCCACTCATCTGGATTGTGTTGGCCGTTTTTCTTGTCATGCTCGGATGGCCCTTGATCGCTGGAATCAGCGGTCCGAAGACGGTCGATACCTGGCAGGCCATCTCTTCCATCCAAGGCAATCAGGTCAAGGAAGCGACCCTGGTTGACCGTGAACAGCGGATCGAACTCACGCTGATGGATGGCACCAAGACCACGTCGGAGTACATCGACGGTCAAGGCGTCAAGTTGCAGGAGCAACTGCAGGCCAAGAAGGACTCGGGGCAGTTGCCAGACGGCTACAACATCGACGTCCCGCAAGAGAACCTGCTGGTGTCGCTGCTCATCTCGTTGTTGCCCGTCGTCCTCATCATCGGCCTGCTGTTCTTCTTCATGAGCCAGATGCAAGGTGGCGGCTCGAAGATCATGAACTTCGGCAAGGCGAAAACTAAAGCGATCAACAAGGACATGCCCAAGACGACGTTCGCTGACGTCGCCGGTGCTGACGAGGCCTGCGAAGAGCTCGTCGAAATCAAGGAATTCCTCAAGGAGCCAGCGAAGTTCCAGGCGGTTGGCGCGAAGATTCCCAAGGGTGTCCTGCTGTACGGCCCACCCGGAACCGGTAAGACCCTGCTGGCGCGTGCAGTTGCTGGCGAGGCCGAGGTCCCGTTCTACTCGATCTCCGGATCTGACTTCGTTGAGATGTTCGTCGGTGTTGGTGCCTCCCGCGTGCGCGACCTGTTCGAACAAGCCAAGACGAATGCTCCGGCCATCATCTTCATTGACGAAATTGACGCCGTTGGCCGCCACCGTGGTGCTGGCCTCGGCGGAGGTCACGACGAACGTGAGCAGACGCTTAACCAGATGTTGGTCGAGATGGACGGCTTCGACGTCAGCACCGGCGTGATTCTCATCGCGGCGACAAACCGGCCTGACATCCTGGACCCGGCGCTCCTGCGTCCAGGCCGCTTCGACCGGCAGATCGCGGTAGAGCGTCCCGACCTACAGGGCCGCGCCGACATCCTCAAGGTCCATGCGCGTGGCAAGCCGTTCGCCGAGAACATCGACCTGATGTCGGTTGCTCGCCGGACTCCTGGGTTCACCGGTGCAGACCTGGCGAACGTTCTCAACGAGGCTGCTTTGTTGACTGCCCGCGAAGGCAAGACGCTCGTTGACGATGCCGCACTCGACGAGGCGATCGACCGCGTGCTCGCTGGTCCGCAGAAGCGCACGCGTCTCATGGGTGACCACGAACGCACGATCACCGCGTACCACGAAGGCGGTCACGCGATGGTCGCTGCAGCGCTGCCGAACAGCGATCCGGTTCACAAGATCACAATCCTGCCGCGTGGACGTGCGCTCGGTTACACGATGGTGCTTCCTGACAAAGAGAAGTACTCCACGACCCGTAACGAGATGCTCGACCAGTTGGCGTACATGCTCGGCGGGCGCGCCGCCGAAGAAATGGTGTTCCACGATCCGACGACCGGCGCCGCGAACGACATCGAGAAGGCGACAGCGGTTGCTCGGGCGATGGTTACCCAGTACGGAATGACCGAACGCCTTGGCGCAATCAAGTACGGAAAAGAGCAGGGCGAGGTCTTCCTCGGGATGGAACGCGGTCACGAACGCGACTACTCCGAAGAGATCGCCGCAGCGATTGACGAAGAGGTTCGTGCGCTGATCGAGAAGGCCCACATGGAGGCCTACGAGATTCTTTTCGAGAACCGCGACATCCTCGACAAGTTGGTGCTCGAGCTTCTTGAGCGCGAGACGCTGAATAAGGAAGACGTCGCGACCATCTTCACTGACCTGAAGAAGCGCACGGCACGTCCAGCGTGGACCGGGTCGGATCGCCGACGTACTGGTGCCGGGCCGATTGACCCGCCGATCCGCAACGGGCAGACAGCCCCGAACGGCCAGACGATGCTTCCCGCCGGAGACGATCAACCGCCAGCGTCACCAACGGC
>CAUJEJ010000186.1 GCA_963169255.1 Actinomycetota bacterium
CTCGGAAGGTAGTTGTTCGCGGGGTCCTCGGCGTAGAGGCGGACCTCGATCGCGTGGCTCCATCGAGTGATCTGGTCCTGTGGCATCGGAAGCGGATTCCCACTTGCGACCTGGAGTTGCCATGCGACCAAATCGATCCCGGTCACTGCCTCCGTCACTGGATGCTCGACCTGTAGGCGGGTGTTCATCTCAAGGAAGTAGAACTCTTGGTACTCCCCTTCACCAAAGACAAGGAACTCCACCGTGCCAGCGCCGACGTAGCCGATCGCGCTCGTAAGCGACGTCGCCGCAGCGTACATCCGCTCAAGGGTCGCTGCCGTTGCTCCAGGCGACGGGGACTCTTCGACGATCTTCTGGTGCCGCCGTTGGATCGAACACTCGCGCTCGAACAGATGCACCACGTTTCCGTGGGTGTCACCGAAAACCTGCACCTCAACGTGGCGCGCACCAGTGAGGTAGCGCTCGAAGAAGACGGTCGGATCGCCGAAGGAATTCAGCGCCTCGCGCCGCGCAGTTTCAACTGCCTCTGATAGTTCCGCCGGAGCATTGATGACGCGCATACCCTTGCCGCCGCCGCCTGCCGACGCCTTCACCAACAGGGGGTATCCGACGCCCTCGGCGATCTCGGCTAGCTTCACGTCGTCAATGTCGCCGCTCAGCTCCGCACCTGGAACGAGCGGCACTCCCGCGGTCTCGGCGATCCGCTTGGCCTCGACCTTGAGCGCCATCGAGCGGATCGACGCTGGCGTCGGCCCAACCCATGTCAGGCCCGCCGCCGCGACCGCCTCAGCGAACTCCGCATTCTCAGACAGGAACCCGTAGCCAGGGTGAATCGCGTCAGCACCAGAACGCCTTGCGGCGTCAAGGATCTTTGCCGTGTCGAGATACGACTCCGTGCTCGTCGTCCCGCCCAGCGCGACTGCGATGTCCGCCCCGCGCACGTGCGCCGCATTGCGGTCGGGATCGCTGAACACCGCGACCGTCTCGATACCGGACTCGCGTGCTGTTCGGAACACCCGAAGCGCGATCTCGCCGCGGTTGGCCACCAATAGGCGCTTGAAGCTGAGGGGCTCGGAACCAGTCGCACCACCGTTGGGGATCCAGCCCGATGGCGCACGTTCAAACGTCTGCAACGGCCCGTTGCTGCCGTAGATCACCTCTTCGCCAGGGAACTCATCGCTGAGCGAACTGGCGTAAGCGGCGGGACCTTCATCGTCGCGACGCTCCGGACTGTCGAGATAGTCGGCGTAGCGCCTGATCCAGCCACCCTCGGTTGGAACAGGATTCTCACCCGCGCGCGTTCCGCTCTCGTCGTGCGGTGCCGACTCGGCAACGTCCTCGCTCGATCGCCGGGCCGCCGGTTGGGACTCGGTATCGGCCGGCCGATTCCGCTTCGCCCAGAAGTCGCTCGCGTCGACGATGTCTCCGTCCGGAGGCGTCATCGCGAATCCGTCACCAGCGAATCCGTCACCAACATTGCCGTCACCTGAGTCACCGTTCACGTCATCCACCCCGCTCACATCCGCCACGTTCCGAAGTGCCCCCCGGCCGGGCCTGCAACTCCGGCGGCAAGAGCCTCCGGGTTACTCGCACCGACACCGTTGATCGGCGCGGAGTGACAGGCGGAAAGTGCCAGCGACAACACAGCACGGGTATCGCGCGGATCGATGATCCCGTCGTCCCACACCCGCCCGGTTGCAAAGAGCGCCGTCGATTCGGCCTCGACTTGCTGCTCTAACGCGTCCCGCATGGGCGCGATCATCGCCTCGGTCTCTTCGTTCCACTCGCCTCCGGCGCCCTCGATCTTGCTGCGGGCGACAATCGTCATCACCCCAGCCAACTGCTTCGGGCCCATCACCGCAATCCGGTGATTCGGCCAGGTGAAGATGAACCGCGGGTCGTACGCGCGACCACTCATCCCGTAGTTGCCAGCGCCATATGAGGCACCCATCATCAGCGTCAAGTGTGGAACCGTCGAGTTCGACACCGCATTGATCAACTTCGCGCCGTCTTTGATGATCCCGCCTTGCTCGTAGCGCGTGCCGACCATGAACCCGGTGATGTTCTGCATGAACAAGATTGGTGTCTGCGAGCGGTTGCACAGCTGAATGAACTGCGCTCCCTTCTCGGCCTCCTCACTAAAGAGGATCCCGTTGTTCGCCAAGATGCCAATCGGGAATCCGTTCAGCTTCGCCCATCCCGTGACGAGCGTCGACCCATACAGCGCCTTGAACTCCTCAAACTCGCTGCCGTCGACGATGCGCGCGATGACCTCGCGGGCCTCAAACGGAATTCGGATATCCGCACTCGCAATCCCGAGCAACTCCTCCGCGTCGTACTTCGGCGGAGTCGGCTTGTGCAGCGGCCCGATCCCGGCCTTGCGCCAGTTCAGATGGGACACGATGTCGCGACCAATCCGCATTGCGTCCGGCTCGTCGAGTGCGAGGTAGTCCGCCAAGCCGCTGGTGCGCGCGTGCATGTCGGCGCCGCCGAGAGTCTCTTCGTCGGCGTCCTCATCAATCGCCATCTTCACCAGCGGTGGACCGCCGAGAAACACCTTCGCCGCGTCCTTCTGCATCACGACGTAGTCGCTCATGCCAGGCACGTACGCACCACCGGCAGTCGAGGACCCAAACACGAGCGTGATCGACGGTATCCCTGCCGCCGACAGTTGCGTGAGGTTCTTGAAGCTAGCCCCACCCGGGACAAAGATGTCGGCCTGCTTCGGCAGATCAGCGCCACCAGACTCCGTGAAGTTGATCAATGGCAACCGGTTAACCCGAGCAATTTCCATCGCCCGAAGCGCCTTGCGCCCCGACGTCGGCCCTTGGCTGCCGCCCTTCACAGTCGGGTCGTTCGCAACAACCATGCACTCAACCCCGTGCACCCAGCCGATGCCCGTGACCATGCCACCACCGAGCGGATCGTCAGATCCCCA
>CAUJEJ010000187.1 GCA_963169255.1 Actinomycetota bacterium
TGACCTGGCCTGGCTCGCCAGCGTACGCGGCGATCCAGCGAAGCGGCTCAACTGCCGCACGGCGAACGATTCCGACGCCAGTTTCGGCATCGCCCTCGAGGCCGAGGTTGACTTCGAGTACCGAGACAGCGTGCACGAGGGCAGAGCCACCACCGGCGACGATGCCTTCTTCGATGGCAGCGCGCGTTGCCGAGACTGCGTCTTCGATGCGGTGCTTCTTTTCCTTGAGTTCAACTTCGGTGTGTGCGCCGACCTTGATGACACATACGCCGCCGGAGAGCTTCGCGAGACGCTCTTGCAGCTTCTCACGATCCCAGTCGCTGTCTGAGTTTTCGATCTCGGCGCGGATTTGCGCAACGCGATCTTCGACCGCCTTGGGATCTCCACCACCATCAACAACCGTCGTGTTGTCCTTGGTCACAACGACACGACGAGCGGAGCCGAGCACCTCTGGGCCGACCTGATCAAGCTTCAGTCCGATTTCAGCTGCCACAACCTGGGCGCCGGTCAGGATCGACAGATCCTCGAGGATCGCCTTGCGACGGTCGCCAAATGCGGGAGCCTTGACTGCACAGGATGCGAACGTCCCGCGGATGCGGTTCACCACGAGGGTCGACAGCGCTTCGCCGTCAACGTCTTCGGCGATGATGAACAACGGCTTGCCGGACTGCGCGATCTTCTCAAGCAGCGGCAGTAGTTCGCTGACAGCACTGATCTTTCCCTGCACGAGCAGGACCTGTGCGTCTTCGAGCACAGCTTCCATGCGCTCGGCGTCGGTGACGAAGTAGGGCGAAATAAACCCCTTGTCGAACTGCATACCCTCAGTGAATTCGAGTTCCATCGCAGTGGTGCTCGACTCTTCGACCGAGATGACGCCGTCCTTGCCGACCTTGTCGAATGCGTCAGCGATCAGTCCGCCGATAACCGCATCCTGCGACGAGACGGTCGCGACCTGAGCGATTTCGTCCTTACCGGAGACCTCACGAGCATCTTCGAGCAGCTTTGCGTTGACAGCCTCGACGGCTGCGTTGATGCCGCGCTTGATGTCCATCGGGGCGCCACCAGCGGTGACGACCTTGAGCCCTTCGTGGACCATCGCCTGGGCGAGCACCGTGGCGGTCGTGGTTCCGTCGCCAGCGACGTCATTGGTCTTCGTGGCAACTTCCTTGGCCAACTGCGCGCCCAGGTTCTCGTACGGATCTTCAAGTTCAATCTCACGCGCGATGGTCACACCGTCGTTGGTGATCGTCGGTGATCCCCACTTCTTATCGATGACGACGTTGCGGCCCTTCGGCCCGAGCGTCACCTTGACGGCGTTCGCCAGCGCATCGACACCACGCTCAAGCGAATGGCGAGCAGCTTCATCAAATTCCAAGATCTTTGCCATTTTGTTCAATTCCCTAAGTTGGCTAGAACGGTTTGTTTCGAATGGTCTTTTGAGGCCTCAACGCAGACCCCGGAGCCCGATGACTCCAGCACCCCACGGAGGCGAATCACTAGCGGAAGGTGTGAGTGACGGGGCCAGGTTAGGTTTGCGTCAAAAGCGAGCGCAGCTCGCAGCAAACCGTTCTGGCCCCATCAATCAGACCGACCACAAGAAAGAGGAAAACCCCTACTTCTCGACGATCGCGAGAATGTCACGGGCGGAGAGGATCAAGTACTCCTCGCCGTTGTACTTCACTTCGGTGCCGCCGTACTTGGAGTAAACGACAACGTCATCGACGGAGATGTCCAGCGGGATGCGCTTTTCACCGTCATCATCGAAACGACCTGGTCCGACTGCCAGAACCTTGCCCTCTTGGGGCTTTTCCTTGGCGGTGTCGGGGATGACCAGGCCAGACGCAGTCGTCTGTTCGGCGTCGAGCGGTTGCACGAGAATACGGTCCTCGAGCGGTTTGATTGAGACAGACACGTTGCGTAAACCTCCCCTTGCGGGATCTGTTGGTTGACGGGCTGATTTGTTGTTTTGTGCTCCCTTGCAAACCAACGTCGTCGCGGTGCCGCCGGTTTGGCCAGGTAAGCACTCACCACCGGCGAGTGCTAACCCCCACCATAAGCCGCCGTTAGCACTCAGTCAAGGAGAGTGCCAAGCGCGCCGGGATCCGTTCTGCGCACCCCCAGGTCGGTTTCGGCCCGCCCCCAGTATCGGTTTTGGTGTAATCGCGCGGCCCGCCGGCGAGTCGCACCAAAATTGGAGGGGTGTGGACAGGGTCGGCGGGGGTGGGGCGAAACGTGGCAGATTCCTCTGATGCCAGATCCCCATCCCGCGCACCGGGTACTAACTTCGCGGGCGTTGACTCGTGGTGGGGTCTTCGCGCTGGCCGACGTTGCCGAATGTGGACTGTCTGAACACCAGTTTCGCCGGGGCGTCGCCGACCAACAGTGGGTCCCCTACCGAGGCGTGTGGATCCTGACTGGTTCGACAGATGGTGAGCTTTCGCGCGCCTGGGCGGCGATTCTTCGATCGAGCACCCATGCGGTGATCACCGGGCCGACTGCTCTACGGGTGCACCGACTGGACGTGGCGCCAAGCGAACCCACCCATCGCAGGTTCGCAGTCGACGCGAACGCCGTGTGCCTATCGGTACCGTCGGTTCGCCACAGTTCGATCCCTGGCGTCGTCTACCTACGTGAGAAGTTCCCGATCGTGGCGTCACCGTTGGTGGACCTCCTGCCGACTGCGCCACGCGCCCGCGCCGTGATCGATTCCATCAGGCTGTTGGGTTGGTTCCGTGCCAAGAACCCGACCTTCAGAGCCATCCAACTCAAGTGGCTCGATGCAGAAGATTTGGCAAACGCCACTGTCTCGTTCAAAGGTCGACGAGGGATCAAGGAGCTTCGGTTAGCGGCGGAGGCAGTCTCGGGTGGAACTCACGCGGATTCCGAGGCCCGCGCTTTGGCCATTCTGCGAGGTGCCGGGTTCCATCACTTCCTCACCAACCTTCCGGTCAGTGATCGCTCGGGATTCATCGGTTATCTCGACTTTGCCTTCGTCGCCGAACGCATCGCCATCGAAGTAGACGGCTACGCCTGGCACTCGACACCGGAACGCTTTCAGCACGATCGAACCAGGCAAAACCGCCTCGTCAACGCCGGCTGGCTAGTCCTCCGCTTCACCTGGGATGACCTAACAACCCGCCCCGACCACGTCACCCGAACCATCCGCTCCGCGCTCTCCTCCAGATTTGGTGAAATCGCGCGGCCCGCCGGCGAGTCGCACCAAAACTGGGGTTAGACGGGGGCGGGGAGGTAGTCCTGGAGGGCAGCGACCTTGAAGCCTTGGCGCTTGATGTCCTTCAGAGCACGAGGGAGGTGCTTGTAGAGATCGGGGCGCCAATGGGTGAGGATGATGTCGCCAGGTTTGAGTTTGTCGCCTTGGGCGTAGCGCAGGAAGGCTGCCGGGAGCGAGACGTTCCACAAGACCACGTAGCTGAGGCCACAGGCCTTGGAGGCCTCGCGGGTCGTGTCGTTGAACTCGCCATACGGTGGGCGCACCATCCACGGGTTCGCGCCAAACCACTCGGCATAGTTCTTACTCGCTTGGCAGAGTTGCTTCTCTTGTCCCGCAAGACTCAACGTGGGCATCTGCGGATGGTCAACGGTGTGGTTCTGGACGATCTGCCCAGTCATCTCGCTGATCTCTTTGAAGTACGCCTTGTTGCTGCGGGTCACGTTCTCGGTCATGAACGGCGTGACAGGAATTCCGGTCTTGCGGATGATCTCGGTGACCTTTGGGTCGGCTGTGCCGCCGTCATCGATGGTGATGAAGACGACCTTGTCGTCGGTCTTGATCGAGCGCAGCACTGGCGGCAGCCCGCCTTCAGAGCTTGGCGGGTTGATGCTCTCGGGCCTTGCCGCCCGCAGCTCACTGCCGAGGTCCTCGAGGTTGACCTTCTTGGCGGAAGCCGATGCCGACCCTGCCTCGGGGACATCGCCATTGCTGGCAACGCTGGCACCGCAAGCGGCGACGAGGATCGTCCCCACGGTCGCGAGTGCAACGATTCGAAAGTTTCGAGAGATCACCCGAGAGAGCGTACGCCGACCTGTTCCACCGGCAGCGACGACTCGGCGCGAAACGCCAGGCCGGTTGGCGCGACCCCCTTGGAAACCATCGCCGAACCCAACGCCGCCACCATCGCCCCGTTGTCGGTACACAACCCAGGCCGCGGCACTCGCAGCGTGATTCCCGCCGCTTCACCTCGGCTCAACGCCAATGCGCGCAACCGGGAGTTCGCCGCCACACCACCCCCGATCATCAGGTGGTCAACTCCGCGGTCGGCACACGCATCGAGCGCCTTGTTCACGAGCACGTCGACTACGGCCTCCTGGAAGGCAGCCGCGACGTCAGCGACCGGCACTGGTTCACCTGACTTCTCCCTAGCCTCGACCCACCGCGCGACTGCTGTCTTCAACCCACTGAACGAGAAGTCGAATCGGTGTTCGGCCATATCGCGGGCGCCGGTCAAACCGCGTGGGAACTCGATCGTGATCTTCCCGTCTTGGGCAACGCGATCGATCTCCGGTCCACCGGGGAACGGCAGACCCAGCACCCGCGCAACCTTGTCGAAGGCTTCGCCCGCGGCGTCGTCCAACGTCGTGCCGAGCGAGGTGATGTCGGTCGCGATGTCGGCCACCAACAACAGACTCGTATGCCCACCGGAAACCAACAAAGCGACGCTGGGCTCCGGCAGTGGGCCGTGCTCGAGTTGATCAACAGCGACGTGCGCTGCGAGATGGTTCACGGCGTACAGCGGTTTATCGATCGCCCACGCCAGCGCCTGCGCGCTCGAGGTACCCACGAGCAACGCACCCACAAGCCCTGGACCGCCAGTGACCGCGACTGCATCGATGTCGGACAGCGCGACCCCCGCGTCATCGCAGGCACGCTGCAAGGTGGGCGTCATCGCCTCGAGGTGGGCGCGACTCGCGATCTCGGGAACCACTCCCCCGAATCGTGCGTGTTCGGTGACACTCGACGCGACAGCATCGGCAAGCAACGTTCGCCCGCGAACGATCCCGACGCCAGTCTCATCGCACGATGTCTCGATGCCAAGGACCAGCGGTTCACTGGTCGAGCTCTGGCTATCGTCCGCAGTCATCAGTGACCCTCCTGAACGTCTTTGCCCGACAAGACCTTCTCCAGCACCAGGGCTTCACCACCGCCGACGTAGTAGCCAGGGCGCGTTCCCAACCGTTCAAAACCCGCACCGGTATACAGGTGCAGTGCAGCCGTGTTGTCTGCTCGAACCTCTAACAGACAGCGGTCCGCATTCCGGTCTGCGGCCTCAGCTAGAACGGCGCCAAGCAACTGCGCGCCCACACCTTTGCCGCGTGCCTGTTCAGCAACCGCGAGAGTCTGCAGGTGCGCATCGTCACCGGTGAAGGCGACACCGGCGTATCCGAGGAGCGTCCCCGCCTCATCGTCAGCAGCGAAGTAGCGGCCGCCAACGATCGTTCGGGCCAGTTCACCCCAGAACGATTCCGCACTCCACGTGTCATCCGGGAACGCGTGTGCCTCGATCGCGCACGCGTCCGAGATGTCAGTCCAGTGGAAGCCCCTGATCACGTCGACCTCAGATGTGCTGCTGGGACCGCATCGGGCCGCCGCAGGTAGAGCGGATACGGAGCAAACAGCATCTGCCCCGCATCAACGCCAACTTCAACGCCGGACTCGTGGTCGGCCAACCCAGGTTGCGCCGTGGGCACACTCGCTCCGGCGTTGCGTACGTGCGCTGCGACGGAGGAGATCCACCGAGCGCGCGGATGCGTTGGTTCGTTGACCTTGAGTTCGTGATCTTGCACGACCGCAGGATGGCGATCCAATCCGTTGCCGAACCACAGAGCGGTCGCGGTCTGTTCAGCGACGGTCGCCGGCTTTCCTACCGTCGGACCCCACACCCGAACCCCAGCTGGGGAGTACCGCGCCCAGTAGATCTCCGAGCGGCGAGCGTCGGTCGCGACGATGAACTCTTCGCCGACGATGCCGTCCTGTGCCGCCACTTCCGCGGCGACCGCATCGTGCGAACACACGCCAACGACCTCGATGTCGAGGGCAAATCCCAACGTCCGTGCAATTGCCACGCCCACGCGCGTCGACGTGTACGGACCTGGTCCCACCCCAACGTCGATTCCCGCAATTTCGGCACGTGGCACCCCGACCTCGCCAACAAGAGTGTCAATCGTGTCGACCACTGCCTCACCTGGATTCACGCCGACCAGGTCGCGTTCCGCCAGGACTTGGACGCCATCCAGCAGCGCGATCGACGACCACACGGTTGAGGTATCGAGTGCCAGGCGCATCCCGCCAGCCTAGATCCTGCGAAAACCAAGCCTGGCTCCCCGGTGAACGTCGAGCACTCGCGACGTCCTGGATCACCGAGCCAACGTCGGACTACTGCTCCCCGAGGACTCGTTCAAGCGCCGCGGCACGCGACTGCCACCCGTCGCCAACGACGCGCCAATCGATGGTTCGCTCGTCGTCTTGCGTGTGATCGCCTCGGTCAAGGTGAATCAATAGGTACGACTCGGAGAGCTGTTCAACTCGACCCAACCCCCACTCCACCACCGTGACCGAGTCTTCAACGGAGGCATCGAGATCGAGCGCGTCGACATCGTCGAGCGATTCAACCCGATAGGCGTCGACATGCACCAAGCTTGGGCCACCCACGAGGGACGGATGCACCCGAGCGATCACAAAAGTTGGGCTCGTAATCGGACCGCGGACCCCGAGCCCTCTGCCCAAGCCTCTGGTGAAGGTTGTTTTTCCGGCACCAAGCGGCCCATCCAGAATGAGCACGTCCCCCGGACCCAACAGGTCCGCAAGGGCTGCGCCGCATTCGACCATCTCCGTCGCGCTCATGAGGGTGCGCACGTGTCAGTGACTACCGGTCGCGGATTCGTTTCGGCGCACCCGCGCAATCAAGTCGCGCAGCGCGGCGTTGACTTCCGACTGACGTTCAAGCATCAACATGTGGCCGGTATCTGGGAGGAGCTCGAACTCAGCCTGCGGCATTCGCCGGACGATCTCGACGCTGTGCGTAGGAGGAGTGAGGAGATCTTTGTCGCCCACCATGACGAGCGCCTCAACGCCCGTCATCGTCGCGAGTGCTTCGGCCTTCTCGTGGGCTTCGAGCCCGGGAAGGAATTCAGCAATGACTTCAATCGGGGTCGCATTGATCATCTCTGAGGTGAAGTTCGTCAGCGACGGGGAAACGTTAGAACCGAAGCTATAGCGGTGTGTCAACCAAAGGCCCAGATCGTTGCCGTAGCGGCGCCCCAACTCGATCAGATCCCCCTGAGCGAGGGCGGCTTCAACAATCTTCGGTGTCAGCTCGTGGAGCACGCGCCCAACTGGTGCCGGCAGGCCGAAGGGAGTCTGAGCCAACCCGCCTGCACTTGTAGCTAGCAGCGCGACTCCCTTGATCGGCCCATCGTCAAACAGCTCCGGGCGATGCGCGGCAAGCGCCATGACCGTCATTCCGCCCATCGAATGACCAACAAGAATGATCGGACCAGGTCCACCGGCCTCGTCGACGATCCGTCCGAGATCAAGTCCGAGTTGATCAATCGTGCTGCGACTACGGTCGCCGCGTAAGGATTTCCCGTGTGCGCGTTGATCTGCGAACACCAGCCGCGCCTCGGGGCGCAACGCCTTACGTTGGTAGTGCCACGAGTCTTGGTTCAAGGAGTATCCGTGGCAGAAGATCACTGTGAGGTTGTCGCTGATGTCGTCAGATCGAAAGTCATCGACCTCGACGTGGAGCCCCACCCCGTCGTCGGCGGCGACCGGAACCGCAGCGCCGTGTAGGACGCCGAACTCTTCTTCCGCATCTGGGTCGTAACGAACCTTGTCTCCGACCAGGGCCTTCTCAGCCAAGAGACCAAGCCCAATTCCGACAGCGGCAAGGGCCGCCGGGAGTAGTAGCTCACGACGTGGCATCAGGCACCTCCCACGTAGATCCTGGGCACGCGCGGCCCAATCCGAGTCACAATCTCGTACCCAATAGTGTCCGCCTGCTGTGCCCACTCATTGACATCGACCTCACCTCGGTCGCCCGGCCCGAACAACACCACTTCATCGCCGTCACGCACCAGGTCGTCGCCAACATCAACGACAAACTGATCCATGCACACGCGCCCAGCAATCGAATGGGCCTTCCCTGCCACCCGAATCGGGCCACGGCCACTCGCTGAGCGGGGAATGCCATCGGCGTACCCCAGCGGCACCAGCACGACAGTCGTTTCGCGCTCGGTCGTGTATTGGTGTGCGTAGGAGATCCCTGACCCGGCAGGCAGTCGTTTGGTCATGACGATTCGCGCGCCGAGGGTCATTGCCGGGCGCAACCCGAGCGAACTTGCCGTCCCGACCTCTTCGCCCGGCGAGATGCCGTAGACCGAGATCCCCGGACGCACGATGTCGTAGTGCGTTTGCGGCAACCTCCACGTCGCTGCCGAGTTCGCAAGGTGCCGGTACTGCGGCTCAAGTCCGAGCCGTGAAGCAGTCGCGATCGCATCCTCGAACTCTTCGACTTGCCGCCCGATTGTTGGATGGTCCGGGCTGTCCGCATACGCCAGGTGGGACCAAATCCCCACGACTTCCACCTCACCGCGGCGCGTGGCAGCGAGTGCTTCTCGGACCAGCGCCGACCAGTCCGCCTTTGCCGCGCCTGAGCGTCCCAATCCAGTGTCGATCTTCAAGTGAATCCGAGCTGCCCGACCCGCGACGGCGCTTGCTTGCGCGATTTGAGTCAACATCCATGGCGCGGAGACTCCAAGATCGACATTGCGGCTCACGCACTCGAAGAACTTGTCGCCGGGCACAGGCAGCCAGGCCAGAATCGGGCCGGAGTCACCTGCGTCGCGGAGCGCGATTGCCTCTTCAAGGAGCGCAACTCCTAGCCATTGCGCACCTCCTCGCCGCGAGGCTCGCGCCGAGGGAATCAGGCCGTGACCGTAGCCATCTGCCTTGACGACGGCCATGACCTCCGCTGTCGGGGCAGCTTCTGCGAGGCGGCCGATGTTGGCCTCGATTGCACTCAAATCAACCTCAGCCCAGGCGCGGTGGAGCGGAACGTCGACGCCCGTGACTGGTGGTGCGCTCTCGAACGAATCTGGTCCAAAATCAGGCATCGGTGTCCCCCGCATTCTGAGCGTCACTGCCCACAGCATCGCTATCTCGGCGCCTGCGCAGCGTTGAAATCGCCTCGGGAACTGCCGCAAGTACCGATTCCGATGTCACTGGATACCCGTCCGAACTAGCGATCTGTCCCGCTAGCCCGTGCACCAACGCAGCGCAGGCAGCGAGTTCTGCCGCCGCAGAGAAATCGAGCCCAGCATTGCGAGCGATCTCCGCCGCAAGCATCGAGCCGAGAAGGCCAGACAAGACGTCTCCAGACCCAGCGGTCGCAAGCGCCGAATCGCTCAGGGTGTTCACGAATGCAGTGCCGTTCGGTTCGGCAACAACGGTTTCGTGGCCCTTCAACAAGACCACCGCACCCAACGATGCCGCCGCGGCTCGTACCGCGCCCACCCGATCGCTGTCCGAGCCTTGGGCCAGCGGGAATCCAAATCGTGCGAACTCCCCGGCGTGTGGAGTCAGGATCGTGATCAGCGCCTCACGGCGACGTTCGGCGACCAGATCACGCAACTCCTGATCCTGGGAAACAAGCGTGAGTCCATCGGCGTCAATGACCACAGCGACATCAGACTGCAGAACCTCCACGAGACGGGTCCGCGCCTGTGCATCAACACCGGCGCCCGGACCCGCAACCCAGGCTTGAACCCGGCCAGCATTCGCAGGGCCCGTCGACGCAATCACAACTTCGGGCCACCGAGCAATGACCTGCTCCGGGGCACCTCCCGCGTAGCGAACCATCCCGGCCCCACCGAGCCTCGCGGAGCCTGAGCACAGCACGCCCGCTCCTGGATATGGTTCCGAGCCGGCTACCACCCCGACGACGCCACGGGTGTATTTGTCATCGCGCACACCGGGCATGGGCAACAAGAGCGCGGCCTCGTGTTCGGTCACCCGATGCAGCGCGGGTGCACCGACCGCCCCGAACTGCAGGCCTATGTCGATCACTGTGATCTGACCCGCATGGTCCGCTCCGGGCGATACCAACAGGCCCGGCTTCAGACAGCCGAAGGTCACCGTCTCTTCCGCCACGACAACCGCACCCGTGTCGACAACTGCGCCGGTGTCCGCATCGACACCAGAAGGTAGGTCCACAGCGACGACGGTCGCCGGAGATGCTGCGGCCAGGGCCGCAACCTCAGCCGCTGGCGAGCGCAGCGCCCCCGAACCTCCGATTCCTAGGACCGCGTCGAGCACGACGTCTGCTTCGTTGATCAAACGTCCATGCAGGCCGAGGTCCACCGGTTCGACCCGTCCCCCACTCCGCACCAAAGCCGCCGCGCTTTCGCGATGCCAGGCAGAGGCGAGCAGGATTGCGGTGACGGACGCACCCCTGCGAGCCAAGAAGGCCGCCGCCCAAAGTGCATCGCCGCCGTTATTTCCTGAGCCAGCCAGGACCACAATCTTCGCGCCCGCGATCAGTCCGCGGTCAGCGCGCAACAGTCGGGCGCAGTGGGTTGCGAGTCCGAATGCGGCACGTTGCATGAGCGTGTCCTCGGGCAGGCCCTCGTACGCCAATTGTTCGGCTTCACGAATCTGCGCAACGGTGTAGGCAGGTTCCATTGACCTATCGTCCCTCAGTCTTCGCAGCGGTGCACTCCGGATCACAGACCACGGCCTAGTCCCGCCTCTCGGCGATCACGTACGCGATCGCATTGCCGCCGTCGTGCGACAACGACACATGCCAATCGGTGATCCCGGCAGCGTCACTGAGTTCTGCGAGACGGCCTGAAAGCCTGATGCTGGGACGCCCAGACTCCGCCGTGACGAGCTCACAATCGAGGGGGCGCAGTTCGGCGACGTCACCCAAACACTTGATGACCGCTTCCTTCGCGGCGAACCTCGCGGCCAGCGACTCCGCAGTGCGGGCGCGACCCGAGTCGTCATGGGTCTCGTGGCGCGTCATGGTGCGGTCCAACGTGGACGGAGTGCGGCGCACCATCCACTTGAATCGTTCGACATCGACGATGTCGACGCCGACCCCGACAATCACTACTACTCCACCGTCACGGACTTTGCGAGGTTCCGAGGTTGGTCCACGTCGTGACCCCTAACCGTGGCGAGTTCACATGCGAAGACCTGCAACGGAACGGTGGCAACGATGGGCTGCATCAGCGTCGGGCAGACCGGGACACGAATGATGTGATCGGCGTACGGCACAACCAATTCGTCGCCCTCTTCAGCAATCACAATCGTCTTTGCACCGCGTGCACGCACCTCTTGAATATTCGAAATGATCTTCTCGTGCAGCACGCTTCGACCGCGCGGAGACGGAACGATCACGACGACCGGCATGCCGTCCTCGAGCAGCGCGATCGGCCCATGCTTGAGTTCGCCAGCAGCAAATCCTTCGGCATGCATGTACGCGAGCTCTTTGAGCTTGAGTGCACCTTCGAGCGCCACCGGGAAGCCAACGTGACGGCCGATGAACAGCACGCTTCGAGCATTGGAGAATTCGCGGGCTAGTTCGCGTACGCCGTCGGTCGTATCGAGCACGAGGTCCACTTTGCTCGGCATATCCGCGAGTTCGTCAACGATTGCGGCGATCTCGTCGCCGTACTTGTTGCCGCGTACTTGCGCGAGGTACAGCCCAACCAAGAAGCACGCAACGACCTGGGTGAGGAACGCCTTCGTTGAAGCTACGGCGATCTCCGGCCCGGCGTAGGTGTAGAGCGCGGCATCGGCCTCACGAGGAATCGTTGAACCCTGGGTGTTGCAAATTGCGAGCACTTTGGAACCCTGCTCGCGGGCGTACCGCATGGCCATCAATGTGTCCATGGTCTCGCCTGACTGCGAGATTGAGATGACCAAGATTCTGGAATTGAGAATCGGATCCCGGTAGCGGAACTCGCTAGCCAACTCAACTTCGGTGGGGATTCGGGTCCAGTGTTCGATTGCGTACTTGGCGATCATTCCGGAGTGGTACGCGGTTCCGCACGCAATGATGATGATCTTGTCGATCTCGCGTAGTTCGTGATCGGTCAGAGTCATGTTGTCGAGTTGCAGGCGACCGTCGGAACCGATTCGCCCAAGCAGCGTGTCCGCTACTGCCTTCGGTTGCTCGGCAATCTCCTTCAGCATGAAGAGGTCATAGCCGCCCTTCTCGGCGGCCGACGCATCCCAGGTGACGGTGAACGGGGTGACTTCCGTCGGCTCTCCGTAGAAGTCCGTCACCTCGACGGAGTCACGCCGGAGCACCACAACTTGGTCTTGTCCTAGTTCGATCGCGTCGCGCGTGTATTCGATGAAGGCAGCAACGTCCGAGGCAAGGAAGTTCTCGCCATCGCCAACACCCACCACGAGGGGGCTGTTTCGTCGGGCACCAATAACGAGATCCGGGAAGTCGGAGTGCACGATCACCAGCGTGAATGCTCCGGTCAGTCGCTGGCACACACGTCGGACGGCAGCAATGAGATCCGCCGGGTCTTTCGCGAGTTCCGCCGATACGAGGTGCGCGGCAACCTCGGAGTCAGTTTCAGAGAGCAATTCAATGCCGGTCGCTTCAATCTCGGCTCGCAACGGCGCGAAGTTCTCGATGATCCCGTTGTGAATGACGGCGACCTTGCCGTCTGCGCTTACATGCGGGTGGGCGTTGACGTCGTTCGGAGCGCCGTGAGTGGCCCACCTGGTATGCCCAATACCCGTGGTGCTTTGCGGTAACGGATCGTCGCCGAGCAGTACCTCGAGGTTGGTGAGCTTGCCCGCCTTCTTGCGAGTCTGCAGCGCACCGTCGGCAACGACGGCGACGCCGGCCGAGTCATATCCACGATATTCAAGACGCCGCAGCCCCGACACAATCACTTCGAGGGCCTGCTTTTCGCCTACGTATCCGACGATTCCACACATACCGCCACCCTATGCCCTGACCGCCACCCCACGCCCCACCCAACCGCCAGGGAATCTCGTTGAGTGTGACGTTGTTGCTGCCTTTTGCGCTGCGGACCCAGCAACAACGTCACACTCAACGAAGGGTTTGGGGCGGGAGGAGGCTGGGCGGGGAGGGGTGTGGGGTCTCGGTGCGGGGCTAGAGGGCGATGGTGCGGGTTACTGCGGCGGCGAGGGTGGTGGCGACCTCGGTGGCCTCGGCCTGGGTGGGGGCCTCGACCATGACGCGGACCAGTGGCTCTGTGCCGGAGGGGCGTAGCAATACGCGACCGGTGGTTCCTAGGCGATCGGAAGCGGCAGACACCGCCTCTTGTAATTCAGTGTTCGTTGCGACGGCGGCGCGGTTCACGTCTCGAACGTTGATCAAGACCTGGGGCAGTTTGGTCATCACTGCGGCGAGCTCCGCGATCGACTTGCCCGTGGAGGCCATCTGAGCTGCGATCGTCAAGCCCGTCAGGACACCGTCACCGGTCGTCGCGTACTCGCTCATGATCACGTGGCCACTTTGCTCGCCGCCGAGAGTGAACCCACCCGCAGCCATGGCCTCGAGGACATAGCGGTCGCCGACAGCCGTTTGAAGCACTGTGAGTCCCTTGCCCTCAAGCGCTTGAATGAAGCCCAGGTTCGACATCACGGTGGCAACGACGGTCTTGTCGACCAACTTGCCTCGCTCCAGCATGGCGAGCGCGAGCACCGCGAGGATCTGGTCGCCGTCAATCAGGTTCCCCTGCGCATCGACGGCCAGGCAACGGTCAGCATCGCCATCGTGCGCAATCCCGATGTCCGCACCTTCCGCGAGCACCGCAGCGACAAGGTCCTCCATGTGGGTTGAACCACATGCGAGGTTGATGTTCAGCCCGGTCGGCTTGGAATGAATTTCGACAACGTCGGCCCCGGCAAGTCGGTACGCAGCCGGACCAACTTTGGAGGCGGCTCCGTTCGCGCAGTCGACGACAATCTTCACGCCAGACAGGCTGTTCGGCACCGCGAGTGCCAGGTGATCCAGGTAGCGCTGAGGCGCATCCACCGCGTCGGTGATGCGTCCTACGGCATCGCCGATCGGAGCTTCGAAGGGCAGTCCCAGGAAGCCCTCGATCTCGTCTTCGACCTCGTCGGCGAGCTTCACACCACCACGGGCGAAGAACTTGATCCCGTTGTCGGGCATCGGGTTATGCGACGCAGAGAGCATCACACCAAACGTCGCGTTGGTCTGCGCTGTCAAATACGCAACGGCCGGAGTCGGCAGCACGCCCACTCGCAGGACGTCGACACCAGCGCTGGCAAGCCCTGCGCAAACAGCTGCTTCGAGGAACTCGCCGCTGGCTCGTGGATCCCGGCCAACGACCGCTGTCGTCCTGCCATCGCCATCACGTGGGCCCAAAACTCGGGCTGCGGCAACAGCGAGATCTAACGCCAACGGCGCAGTCAGATCACGATTTGCCAGACCTCGAACACCATCGGTGCCAAATAGTCGAGTCATCGTGAAAGCTGCGCCGTCGCCGCGATTAGCGCTTGCTGTACTGCGGCGCCTTACGGGCCTTCTTGAGGCCGTACTTCTTACGTTCCTTGGCGCGCGGATCGCGAGTCAGGTAACCAGCCTTCTTCAATGAGGGGCGGTTCACCTCTTCGTCGATCTCGTTGAGCGAACGAGCAATGCCGAGGCGAAGCGCTCCGGCCTGACCGCCCACGCCGCCACCGTTGAGCGTGGCGATGACGTCGTACTGGCCATCTGCGTTCACCGCAACGAATGGCTCGTTGACTATCTGTTGGTGCACCTTGTTAGGGAAGTAATCCTCAAGGGTACGGCCGTTCACGACCCACTGACCAGTTCCGGGCGTGATGCGAACCCGAGCGATTGCTTCCTTGCGACGGCCAGTGGCGTTCGCAGGTGCAGTCTTCGCGGGACGATCAACCTTTGTCGTGGCCGTCGTGGAGGTGGACTCAGACGTGTAGCTCGTCGGTGCAGTCTCTTCGACTTCGACGTCAACTTCGGTCATGCGGGCGGGTGTTCCTTCCGGGAAAAGTTCGAGCGACTAGGAGTTGGACTTGGCCGTGGCCTGGGCGGGCTGGGCCACCTGCGTCAACTCATACGGAGTCGGCGATTGTGCAGCGTGTGGGTGTTGCGGGCCTGAGTAGACCTTGAGCTTGCGGATCTGCTGGGCGGCAAGCTTGTTGTGCGGGAGCATCCCGGCAACAGCCTTCTCGACCGCGCGGCGGGGATCCTTCTCAAGCAGCTCTGAGTACGGCGTCGCGCGCAGGCCGCCCGGGTAGCCGGAGTGGCGGTACGCCATCTTCTTGTCAAGCTTCTGCCCCGTCAACGCAACCTTGTCGGCGTTGATGATGATGACGAAGTCGCCACCATCCATGTGGGGAGCAAACGTCGGCTTGTGCTTGCCACGCAGCAACTTGGCTGTCTGGCTTGCAAGACGACCGAGGACGATGTCGGTGGCATCAATGACATGCCACTGACGATCCGCATCGCCGGGCTTGGGGCTGTACGTACGCACGGAGCAACCTTCGAATCTGTGATCTTGAACGTGGGTTTTGGTGACCAACTGTCGTGACGGCGTCTTGAAACTTCATCACGGTGAACGTTGGGCACCTTGTGACTGCACCTAGACGGCGCCGGCCACGGTCTCCCAGAGTACCTTTCCATCCCCTTCCTGGTCAAAGCAGGTGGTCGGATTCACATTCGTGGACCGGTCATCGCCACGTTGGCAGCCAGCCACCGCGCATCCGGATGATCGCTACCGCTAAGAAATGCGCCATGGCATCCACTACGGCACCAGGGGTAAACCGCAGCACGATCCCAGCGCGAATTGACCGACTGCCGTGGTCGAGCTTCCACCGCCGACTCATCATCGCGCTCGGTGTTGCCTGGATCCTTGACGGCATCGAAATCACGATCGCGAGTTCGATCGCGGGTGTCCTCACTGAACCCGACACGTTGGGTATGACTTCGACCCAAGCAGGTGCGCTCGCATCGGTCTACCTCGCGGGCGAAGTCGTCGGTGCGTTGTTTTTCGGCCGGTTGTCAGACCGCCTCGGCCGCCGACGGCTCTTCATGATCACACTCGGGGTGTATCTCTTCGGCAGCGGACTGAGCGCGTTCACACTGGGCACCGACACTGGCTGGATCATCTTCCTCTACGCCACTCGCTTCGTCGCGGGTATGGGTATCGGTGGTGAATACGCGGCAATCAACTCCGCGATCGACGAGATGATCCCCGCCCGCTATCGCGGCCGGGTTGACGTCGGCATCAACGGCACATACTGGGCCGGAGCGATCATTGGCACGTTCGCTTCACTCTTCTTCCTCAACGTTTTTGCGCCCAGCCTCGGTTGGCGTCTCGGCTTCCTCATCGGACCGCTGCTCGCGATCGTCATCATCTTCGTTCGTCGGACGCTGCCGGAAAGCCCCCGCTGGCAGTTGATGCACGGCCAGGTCGAGGAAGCCAACGCCTCGATCGATCAAATCGAAGCCGAAGTCCGCAAGGACGGCTACGAGTTGTCACCAGTAGACGATTCGATGGCGATCGAGATGAAACCCGGCGATGACCACGGCTATTGGACGCTGCTCAAGCTTCTGTTCACGACGTACCCGCGCCGGGCAGTGCTCGGCGCATCGCTAATGATCACGCAGTCCTTCCTCTACAACGCGATCTTCTTCACCTACACCCTAGTGCTGGTGAAGTTCTACGGAGTGAGCGCCAATATGGCGCCGGTGTTTCTCATCGCGTTCGCGATTGGCAACCTCGCTGGGCCACTCCTGCTCGGCAAGTTCTTCGACACTGTTGGCCGCAAGAAGATGATTGGCGGGACGTACATCGGGTCAGGACTGATGCTCGCAATCAGCGCGTGGATGTTCAACGAAGGAATGCTCACGGCTGTCACGCAAACAATCTGGTGGTGCGCGATCTTCTTCTTCGCATCCGCCGGAGCGAGTGCCGCATACCTGACGGTCAGCGAGATCTTCCCCGTTGAGGTTCGCGCTAAGGCAATCGCCATCTTCTTCGCCATCGCGCAGTGCTTCGGCGCGCTCGGCCCTGTCTTCTACGGACACCTGATCGGCGACGGCAGCGACACTTACTCGCTGTTCATTGGATACCTGTTTGGAGCGGCGCTCATGATCTGCGGCGGACTGATCGGCCTGTGGCTCGGCGTGAATGCTGAAGGCCGTTCACTCGAGGAGGTCGCGCGACCTCTGACGGCGGTCGGCGACGTACCCGCCACCTCGGGCAAGTAGCAGCCACGAGTTCGACACTCTGACAGGGCAAGTTCTGCCGATCAGTCGGCGCGTTCTTGCTCAATCCAGTGACACTAGGTGGTTACCTCTGGACTCGTGACGGAGACAGCGACTGCAGACAGCCTCAACGCAAAGTCGGCTCGCGTCAATCAGAAGCTATTCGACCTCGTTGACATCTCAGCGACCGTTGTCTTCAGCATCGAGGGTGCAGCAGCAGCCGCATTCGCAGGTTTCGATGTGCTTGGTGTGCTGGTTGTAGGTTTCGCCGTCGGACTCGGAGGCGGGGTAATCCGAGACCTCCTGCTCGGTGACTTACCCCCGGCCGCGTTCCGTTCTCCGAGCCGGATGATCAGCGCGCTAGTCGCAGCGTTGGCGACGTTCTTGGCAATTCTCGCGATCCCAGAGCTCTCAACCGAGTCTCTGGTCTACCTCGATGCAGTGGGTCTCGCGCTGTTCGCCGTCACCGGCGCTCAAAAGGCCTCTGAACACGGCTGCAACCTTCTTGTCGTCACCATCATGGGAGCGATCACCGCCACCGGCGGAGGCGTGATCCGTGACGTCCTACTCAACCGCGATCCCTACGTTCTGACAGCGAGCGTCTATGGCACCGCAGCGCTCGCCGGCGCATTCGCCACCGGTCTACTGATGAACCGGACGAGCAAACCGGTACTAGCGATGTGGATCGGCTTCACAGTGACGTTCGCCTTGCGCGTACTCGCGATCCACTTCGGCTGGGAACTCCCCCACATCGCACCTGCGATCTCCTGATCGAAACCTCATTCACGACAAGGTTCAGGGGAAACCCCCAGACTTGGTAAGCATGCCTCACCCGGATGCGGCGTTGTTGACGATTCATCATCAATTTGCCGGCAGAATCACCGGAGTGCAATTCGAACCGCTAGGAAGGATCTAGGCGTGCGCTACCTCCTGCTCGTCGATGACGACGCGATGACACGATCACTCGTTGCGGAGGCGCTCACCCCCTACGACTACTCCGTCACAAGTGCGGCGAGCGCGAACGACGCACACGACATGCTCAAGGTCGTGGAGTTTGATGTCGCCCTCATCGACCTGAACCTAGGACGCGGACCCAACGGGTTCGACGTCGCTCACAAGCTCAAGCACGACTACCCGCATACCGCCATCTTGATCTACAGCAACTATGCGTCCGCCCCACCCGGCGAGTCGGTTCGTACTGATCTTCCGGATTACGCGGCCTACCTACCGAAGAGCAAGATCCTTGAAATCGAAGTACTACTCAGCGCGATCCAATCTGCGATCGACGGCACGGAACATCCGCATGCGACCTGGGACGATGCACTCGCAGCACTAACTCCAACCCAACGCGATGTCCTGCACCAACTCGCGCAGGGCTACGCCACTGACCAAATCGCCAAGCGTCGGCATACAACTCGTAGCGCAACCGAACAGATGTTGACAGGGATCTATCGTCGACTCGGCATTTCTACGGAGTCGGGTCTCAACGCGCGCACCGAGGCAGTCCGCCAGTACATCGACAAGGTGGGCATGCCCACCCGCGATGAATATACCCAAAACGCAACAACTGGGGCATTGAGATTGTGATCCGCCAGAACTTAGAACTCGCCACTAAGGCAGCGATCTCGTTGCCGCTCGTGTGCTGGATCGCGTTCGCCGGAGCAGTACTTGCCGCCTCAGGCTACCTCGCAGAACCGTCAGCCATTCCCCTCGCCGCAGTTGCGGGCGCAGTTACGATGCTGCTGGTCTTTGCGGTGCTCTACGTAGTTGAGCGCCTGCTCCTGCGTCGACTAGAAGGCCTCGCTCAGATTGTTGCGGGACTGCTCGCATACGCGCTGCTTGGCGCCGCGCGAGGTGCTGGCCTCACCGTCCTGTTGGACTGGCTACTCACAGACGAACTGACAGCAGTGAGCCTCGGCTACCGGATGGCAGCGAACATCAGCTGGATGCTGCTCTTCCTGTCGTTCGGCTCCTACATCGTGACGATCAGTCGGCAGCAGCGTGCCGAATCCACCGCGCTGCAGAGGCAAGAGGTTCAGATCGAGCAGACGCTTCAGCAGATCGAAAGCGCTTCCCAGAACGACAATGAACTGGCAATCCAGGAGATTGAGAGTCGGATCCGCGATGAAGTTGCAGCGATTCAATTGCCGCAGCGCGCGACGCACTCCGATGCCCTGGAAGCCCTCACCGACCGGGTAATCCGACCGCTCAGCCAAGAACTCGCAAGCAGGATTCCTGACTACACGTTGCCCACGACAGACCTCAAGAAGCTGCCATGGTGGAAGTTCTGGACCCAATCGCAGATCGGCAGCAACATCCGCCCAGTGATTTCTGTTGCAACCTGCATCGGCGCGTGGGTTGCTCCCTTGGCCTTCACACTTCATCCACTCACAGCTCCAGTCGCCTGCGCAGTCGGCGTTGCCATCTGGCTTCCACTGCTGTTCGCGGTTCGCGCGCTGTTGCGATGGCTTTCCGACCGAGCGCGTCCCGGCCCACTTCTCCTGCTGACGATAGTCGCGATACCGATAGCGATCATCCCGGCGCTTGCAGTGGCTGCCTATCTCACCCCTGGGCTCGAACAACGTCACGACATTTTGGCGGCAGGGCTCATTCAGTCGTCTGAGAATGTCTTGTTCGTAGCGGTCGCATTGACCATCATCGACCAACAAAAGGTTGCCGCCCTCGCTATGAGTGCGACCAGGGCTGAACTCACGTGGCTCCAGACGCGCGCGCGGCTCATTCAATGGCATCACCACGGGGAACTTGCCAGGACGCTCCACGGCCCTGTCCAATCCGAGATCCTTGTGGCGATGCACTCAGCGGACTTGGCGGCCAATTCTGCCGACGACAGCGTGGAGCGCGTTGCGAATCAACTAACCGACCGACTTAGCGACCTCCTCACCCGAGAAGGCACGGCAAATGTCGCTGAACTCATTGAAGGTTCAGCGGAATTTTGGGACAGCCAGTCGCGCATCAGCTACCAAATGGGCACCGCGACCGAGTCCACCCTCGCGGCAGACCCAGCATGCGCAGACCTCACGTCCAGCATCTTGGAAGACGCAATTGCCAACGCGATCCGCCATGGCGACGCTTCCAGGATCTGGATCTCTCTCTACCTACCCTCGGCCAAGGAACTCACGATTCGGGTTGAAGACAACGGCGTACCGACCCCCGCCGAATCCGGCACCGGACTTGGCCTCGGGACCGCACAGTTGACGGCCTGCACATTGCAGTGGAGTCGTAGCAACACGCCAGACGGCACCACCCTCATGGCGACGTTGCCAATTGAGGCCCTCACCTAAATCCGACCCATCACGATCGACTAGTGCGCCAAGCGGTCAGCGTCCCTCGCCGATCGCGTGGGTTAAACGAGCGTGCGGGTAGCTCGTGTGACGGCTTGACGCTGCGCCATCTCTTCATCCTCGGGGTACTCGACGTGGTCTAGAACGAGACCGCGCGCACCCGCAACCGTTACCCCGGGACCGCGCACTTTGTTCGCCGCGTACTCCCGCAGCCAGTCGAGGTCACGCCGGCCATCGCCAACGTTGAACATCGCCCCCACAAGCGAACGCACCATCGAATGACAGAACGCATCGGCGCGGATCAGCAGGGTCGCCACCTGCGGCGATTCACGGGTCCACTCTGCTTCGAGCAAAGTCCGGATCGTCGTCGCTCCGACGCGCTTGCGGCAGAACGCCGCGAAGTCGTTCTGACCAACCAGCAGGCCGGCCGCCTCGTTCATTGCGTCCATGTCCAGCGGTCGCGGATAGATCAACGTGTCACGTCGGCGCCAGGGATCCAGCCGGGACCGGTCGTCA
>CAUJEJ010000188.1 GCA_963169255.1 Actinomycetota bacterium
CACCCGGCGGCCTTCCGACCTCATATCTTGAACGGCCCGCGCGGCCTGGTCCAAAACGAACTGCACATGAGGATTCGCGTCATGCCCGGGCTTGTCGATCAGCCATACCTCGACGTGATTGCGCTGCTCAGTAAGGCCCACTGGGACCAGGTGTGGCACAGACCGACAGAGTGAGACGACTGCATCACACGAGACCGGGAGCTCATGTGCGGCGCTAATCCCTCCCATGACCACGTCAGGGTCGTGAGGATGAATTGTCGCGACTCTCAGCTGGGCGAGAGCGTCATACGTTGGCGACTCAGGCTCACTCCCCGGATCCGCCGCAAGCTCGATCAGATCGCGATAGCGAAGATCTGGCCAACCATGAAGGTCGCGCTGCCAATGCAGCGGGACTGCAGCAACACCCCAGCGAGCACCTAGCAGCGAACCTGCAATCGCGGCGACGGTGTCAGTGTCGTTCCCGCCGCGGACGGCTGCTTCGAGCGCGAATTGCAAGTGGGATGCCGAATATGAACGCGCGACTGGATCTTCTACAGGAACCTGCGTCGTCACGATCGCTGACCACGCCGCTTGGAACGCCTCCACTACCCATCCGTTGTGCGGAAAGTCGCGTGGTTGGCGCGACTCAGCCTCAGTAATCAAGCCAGCCCAGCGGTCACGCTGATCGTCAGGGAGCCACGGCAACCCGACGCGAACATCAAATTCACCATGTTCGATTGCATGGCGAATTGCCAAACACCACAGCACACAGGCATCACCGGCATCGCGGTCGTAGTGCGTCAGTCCGCTAATGGACCGAGCAGCCTCGGCGAGCCGATCAGGATCATTGAGGTACGCGAGAGCGACCGGACCTGTGCGCATCAACGAGCCGTTGCCCGCAGATCTACCAGCCTGTTCGTGGACATCCTTCGCATGCTGGCGCGCTGCAGCGGCACCGGGTAGCCGCCGACTTGCGCCCAGCACTGCGCGAGTCTGGGTGCCCATATCTTTCGCATCAACCGACCAGTCGACCCAGCGGGCGAGTAGCTGATCTTGGGTGAACTCGTCAAGGAGATCTGCACCAGATCTCACCGCCTCCGCGATCGCAATGGCCATCGAGGTGTCATCCGTCCATTCCCCGGGCGCAAACCTAAAGGGACCCCCACCGATCATGCTCACCTCAGTGTGATCAGCTAGCGGCGGACCGAACTCATAACCTGCACCAAGCGCGTCCCCGCATGCTCCAGCGACCAAGACGCCCGCGACGCGATCTCGTGAAAACGTACTCTCATTGGCCAATTCGCCACCCCCTATGAAGTAGAAACTCTGTGTCGAGATTCAAGATCGCACGGGGGTCTGACGTTCCTGGCTTTGCAGGCGCCTACTTCGGCAGCTTCAGCCCGAGTTCTCTGCGGACGGCGCGCCAGTCCGGATAGCGCTTCGAACCAAACCGGATCAAGCGGCCCTCAAACCGGTCAGCGCCGTTCTTCTTGCGGTCATCGATCAAGATCGCGCCAGCATTGAGGTGCTTCTGATGACTGAGGATCAGGCGCTTGTAGGCGGGTGTTGATTCGTCGGCGCCAAAATACTGCTGCACCCACAGCACCTTGTCTGACCATGCCGTGGAGTTTCCCCAGGAAGCCGTCGAAAGGATGTACGCGTCGTACTTTGGCGATGTTTGCAGCGCCTTGAACGATTCGATCGCTCCGGGCATCGGCTCCATCAAGCTGAAAATCCGTGGAATCTCGTCCTCGCGCCCGCGGTACTTAGTCCGCATCTTCTTGCCGACTTTGTCGAGGCCCGATTCGAAGTCAACCAGGACGCCATCCATGTCGACGTACACGATCTTTGTCATGTACTGATTGTGGCAAAGGGGTCGGACCGTTCCGCCTGCGACGGAGCGTCGATGTTGCGCACCACCCGTCCCCCGCCGAGGCGATGCTACTCAAACTCTGAAAGTGCAGGGCTTCCAACGTCGGGGTGCGCCAGAATCGTGGCTATGACTGACCCGCGACTAGGCGAATCCATGCTGCCAATTCGACGTGAAGATGACGACGAGTTGTGTGGATTCGTTCGCCAAGTCGGCACCCGACACGAAGCGCTGACGGTATTTCACGGCTCACTCGGCCTTTTTGATGAAGAAGCTGACGCCAACAGCGTGGTCCTCAATCGAGCGCTGGCCAGCATGCAGGATCGATGGGAGTTCAGAGCCTCCCCCGACGACGAGTGGCAACCGGCCCTGATCCAAGAAGCCCGGCCGGGTTGGGTGAGGCTCCTGTTGGGCTACTACGCGCTTCCTGAGGTGCCGACCGTTGACGTTGACTTCGCTGCGGGTGATCCTGCTGAGATCCGACTTCCGCAACGATTCGCATCCTGAGCGCTCGAGCACACCCTCGCCACGCATCGCCCTCAGTGCTGCGCCAAGGTTTAGCTGTGATCACAGTTGGCGTCGACCTCTCGGCAGAACCGCAGAAGACCGCGATCGCGACGATTCATTGGGGGCGCGACACCGCGGTCGTAGCTGACCTCAAGCTCGACTGCCCAGACGCTGACATCGTCGAGAGCATCATCGGCAGCGACAAGGCTGGGATCGACTGCCCGCTCGGATGGCCAGACGCATTCGTTGAGTTCGTGCGCGAACACCGCGATGGCAACGTGGCCGTCCCGAGCGACAAGAGCGGCAAAGAGTGGCGCCGGGATCTGACGCTGCGCCTCACTGATCTTGCGGTGCAGCAAGAAACGTCGATCACGCCGATGCGTGTTTCGGCGGACCTCATTGCCCATCCGGCAATGCGATGCGCGGGACTCCTCTCACAACTCGCTGACCGAGGCTGCGTGGTGGATCGCGCGGGAACCGGACCGCTCGCCGAGGTCTATCCGGCGGCAAGCCTCAAACTGTGGGGCCTCGCCCACACCAAGTACAAGCGGGACGCAACCGTCCGAGCTCAGTTGATCAATGACCTCTTGGCCGCTGCACCATGGCTGCGACTCGCCGGGTTCGCCGACCTCTGCCAGCAGTCCGATGATGCGCTCGATGCTGTTGTCGCCAGCCTGGCTGCTCGCGCGGTCGCCCTCGATCTAGCAACGAAGCCACCGCCACAGCACCTCACAACCGCACAACGCGAAGGGTGGATCGCGCTACCCACCAAACCGCTATCGTCACTGGAACCCCAGCGTCGCTAGCCCGGTCCACCTAGGGCCGATAGTGAATCGGAGCAACCCGGCCTGCGTTTGTCACACCCACCCGCGAGGATGATCCACATGTCGGGATTCGTATGGCCGCAGGAACCTCAATTCGCTGCAGATTCAGAGCGCCGAGTCTTCGAGGCACTTCGCCGACACCTCAACGACGGCGATGCGCTCATCTGCGGCCAACGATTCACTGACCCCACGCATGGCGATGTGGAAGCCGACTTCATCGTCTTCCTTGCAGGCGTCGGGGTTGCCGCGATCGAAGTGAAGGGTGGCCGAGTTTCCTACGCGAACGGGCAGTGGACCTCTCAATCAGCGACCGAAGCCCACGTCATTCACCCCACCGATCAGGCCCGCAAGGCCCGTTACGCGCTGCGCGAGTTCATCGAGAAACATCCCGACTGGTCGCGCGGAGATTTACGCGACGGTTGGTTGATCGTGCTTCCCGACACCGACGTCGACGCTGCCACGGTGCTGGCGCCAGATGCTCCCCGATCGGTCGTCATCGGGCGCAATGATCTCGATCAGGCGCTCGGATTGGTGTACGACCACCTTGCCGATCCCAACAACACTCGCAGGGTTAGCGCCAAAGGCTGGGTCGATACTGCGCTTGATCTACTCCTCACTCGCGGTACCGCCCAGCGCGACGTCATTGCCGAAGCCGCGGTGCGCGAAGCGCACGGCGATGCGCTCACGCGCGAACAGGCGAGCGTCCTTGACCAGTACGCCGCAAACCAGTACGTCGAGGTCCGCGGTGGGGCAGGCACAGGAAAGTCGTGGCTCGCGTTAGAACAGGCCCGACAGTGGAGCCGTGACGGACTGCGCGTCGCGCTTCTATCGTTTGGGCGGGGACTCGGCGATACGTTGCGCGCACAGTTCGCCTCGACAAAGCGCCAGCATCGACCAGCCTTCATCGGCACCTTCCACCAACTCGGATCTTCGTGGGGCGTCGTCGCGCCGAAGGATGCGCCGTCGGTCTGGTGGACCGAGATCGCACCGGCCGAGATGACCGTTGCCGCGAACGCGCTCGCCGAAGGCCACAAGTTTGACGCGATCGTCGTCGACGAGGCACAGGACTTCTCGGACAACTGGTGGACGCCGCTTCTCGCCTCTCTGCGAAATCCCGAGGCCGCGCGGATCGCAACCTTTCGCGACGACAACCAGGCGGTGTTCGGCCGACGAGGACGGCCGGATCTTCCGTTCGCCATCGTCACGCTTAACAGGAACCTGCGAAATACCCGCCAGATCGGAAACGCCTTCGCACCACTTGTAGAAAAGCGCCCGGAGCTACTCGGAGGCAACGGGTCGCCGGTGACGTTCGTTCCGTGCGCAGCCGAAGACGTGGTCTCAACCGCAGATGATCAGGCGGTCGCCCTCCTTGACGAAGGCTGGGACCACCGCGACATCGCGCTCCTCACGACGTGTCATAGGCATCCGGTGCAGCGCGAACAACAGAGCGACGGCTCTGGAAGTTACTGGGAGAACCTGTGGTCCGGCGACGACATCTTCTACGCGACCGTCGCTGGCTTCAAGGGCCTTGAACGACCCGCAGTCGTGGTCGCGGTGGACGGCTTCCGCGAAGACGCGAATCCGCGTGATCTGCTGTACGTCGCAATGAGCCGAGCGCGCGACAAGCTCGTTGTGGTCGCGGACCCAGCCGTCCTGCGTGCGGCAAACCTCGAGTTCACGCCTGCCGGGACGTTGCGAGTCATCAGCTGACGTCGGTCACCTCAGCAGGTCAGCAGGTCAGCAGGTCAGCTTCGATTCGTCGCGGGGCGGGAAGTCAATGACTGTGCGCATCACCGAATCTGGGTCATAGGCATCGATCACACCGACCAACCGATTCACAGTCTCCGTTCGGAACGCACTGCGGATGTCATTGAGTTGATCTCCGCCCATGAAGTTGAGGAGGAGCCGATCCGCGTGATCGTGCCACGTGCCGCTAGCGATCTCACCCACGGACCCGTCGATGTCGTCGGCGCTCCCGGGTGCGCCATCGCCCGACGCGAAGCCTGCGCGTCGACAGATACCGAATCGAAGGCAGAGAGGTTCAGCGCGACGTCACCGAAGATGTCGTGGAGTGAAGACCGCCCGGTCCGACGAACGCCGATCACGCTGGTGAATTCTTGTCGCGAGGCGACCACCGTTCACCATCGTGACGGTATCGGCGGGTCGTTGGGCGGGCGGGAACGAGGTGGGTAACGATGTGCGGATGAAGCGCACCGCAACCGTTGTTGCCGCCATTGGCCTGTCGTCGCTAGCGTTCGTTGGCTGTTCCTCCAACGCCGAATCGAACCCGAGTGCGAGCCCGTCCGAGTCCGCCAAGGTCGTTGCAACGGTCTATGGCCAGGCGGTTCCACCCAACGCTCCGGGTCAGGTGTTGACGCAATACGCCGTGACGATTCCGCCCGGCGCCGCGATCGCAGCGCACGAACACCCGGGCCAACAGATCGGACGGATCACTGCCGGTGACCTCACCTACACCATCGACAAAGGGACGCTGACGATCTTCGAGGGCACAGCGGCGCCCGGCCAAGAGGTACCGTCACGAACGGTCACTGGACCGACCACGATCACCCTCTCGGCAGGAACCACGATCGCCGAGGCGGACGGAATGGTGCACAACGCGAAGAACAACGGCACCGGTCCCGTCGAGATCACATTGTCGATTCTCACACCGGTTGGCGATCCGCTGTCGGTACCGATCACACTTCCCACGCCGTCGGCTACACCTTCCGCGAGCGCTTCCTAACCCCATGCGAATCGTTTCCCTCCTGCCGTCTACCACCGAAATCTTGTTCGCGATTGGTGCTGGCGACGATGTTGTTGGCGTGACTTTCGAATGCGACTACCCGCCCGCCGCGCGGAATCGGCGCATCGTCTCAACGTCGGCGATGCCGGAAGGCCTATCGCCACGGGAGATCGATGAGTTCGTTGTTTCCGCGATGGCTGCCGGTGACGATCTCTACCATCTCCAAGCTGATGCGCTAGCCGAACTCGATGCCGACCTCGTCGTCACTCAAGACCTTTGCGCGGTGTGTGCCGTGGACGTTTCCGTCGTTGATGAGGCACTGAACTACTTGGGGTGCCGGGCAGACGTCGTGACTATTGACCCCCACACGATGGAAGAGGTCATCGAGTCGATTGTGACCCTTGGGCAATGCTGCGGCCGATCGGAGGCTGCGGCGGAGGTGGTGGAGGGGCTGCGGACTCGACTCGATGCGGTCGCGGCAGCCACGGTTGGTCTTGATCGACCCCGCGTCTTAGTGCTGGAGTGGACGGATCCGCCATTTGCCCCTGGGCATTGGATCCCGGAGATGGTCGCGCTCGCCGGTGGCGAATCTGTGTTGGGCACGGTTGGCGAGAAGTCGTACCGGATCGATTGGGAGACCGCGCGGGCATCCGCGCCAGACATCGTCGTGTGTGCGCCGTGCGGGTTTGATCTTGCTGCGTCCACTGAATTGGCGCAGGCCGTACGGCCGCAGTTTCCTGGGGTTCCCGTTGTTGCCGTTGACGCGAACGCCTCGTTCGCTCGCCC
>CAUJEJ010000189.1 GCA_963169255.1 Actinomycetota bacterium
CGTACCAGCGACCGAGGTGGGCGCACAGCGGGTGTTACGCCGAGATTACGCCTTTGGGCCCTTCGAAGCTTCCTCACGAGCGGGCGCATTGCTTGTGGTTTTCTTCACTGACGTTGATCGCTGTGCCGCTGGCTTACTCGCACCTTCGCCCGCTAACGGCACCTTGGGGCGTCGCCCTCCAGCCCGCCGCGACGGCCGCGCGGTGTCCTTGAGTTCTTCAGTCGCATCGGTGATGCATTGAGCGAGCACTTCGGCGTCCGGCATTGCGTCACGGTCAGCATTCAATCCGAAGTAGACACCCCCGTTGTACGAGGTAAGTCCAATGCTGACTGCCTGGTTCTTGGCGAGCGGCACAATCGGATACGCCGCGAGCATCAACGCGCCGCCTGCGTAGAGCGGGAACTGCGGGCCCGGCACGTTTGTGATGACCAAGTTGTAGACCCGCTTGCTCAGGTCGCTGCCGACCCGAGCTCCCATTGCGTGAAGGGTCGGCGGGGCAAAGCCGGCAATCGCAACGATCGCTTCGGCGCCGAGCATCTGGCCACTCTCTTTGTGCTGTGCCATGTCGAATGAGATGCGCTGCAGTCGCACGACTGGGTCTGGCTCGCCCACTGGGAGATCAACGAGAAACGCCGCGACTCGATTTCCGCCAACGGAATCCTCGTCATCGCGCACGCTGACCGGAACCATCGCGCGAATGACCGCACGGCTTCCGACTGCCTCGCCACGCGTCATCAGCCAGGAACGAAGCGCACCCGCGGTAATCGCCAGAACAACGTCGTTGACAGTCCCACCATGCGCGCGCCGAACTTCTTTAAGGTCACTGAGCTTTGCGTGCGCCGTTGCGTAGCGCCGCTGTTCGCCGATCTCAGCGTTCAGCGGGCTCTGTGGAGTCGAGCGAGCGACCGTCATCGCAGCGGCCGCAATTCCAACCGCATGGCGGCCGATCGACGTTGCCGTCCGGTGCAAATCTGCGACACCGGTCCGCACATTGTCAACGGCATTTGCTGGGCTCTTGACGAGGTCACCCATCGCGCTCGCCATGAGTTCGACCCCAGAAGGTTCGCGACTCGGTCGCCATTCGTCACTTGAGATCGTCCGTGGCACTGGATCGACATCCAGGATCACCTGGCCGATGTCGACCGCGCTGACGCCATCGACCATGGCGTGGTGTGTCTTGCTCAGGACGGCGAATCGGCCACCCTCAAGGCCCTCGACGAGGTACATCTCCCACAGCGGTCGGCTGCGATCGAGCGGACGCGACATGATCCGCCCAACGAGTTCGCGCAGCTGTGCTTCTGTCCCCGGCTTAGGCAGCGCCGACCGGCGGACGTGGTACGTGACGTCGAAGCTCTCGTCGTCAACCCAAACGGGGTTCGCAAGACCACCCGGGACCCAGCGCACACGTTGCCGAAACCTTGGCACCAGGGCGATTCGACCACGGATGAGCTTCACCAGTCGGTCGTAATCGAAGCCTTCCTCAGGCGGCTGAAAGATCGCAACGCTGCCCACATGCATGGGCGTTGTCGTGTCTTCCAAGTACAAAAAGGAGACGTCGAGAGAGTTCAGACGGTCGGCCACATATCCATCGTGACATGCCGGGAGATTGGTCGTCGTGGCCCCTCACCCGGCCGGGTTGCGGATACCCAGATGATATGGCACCAAGATCAGCTCAATTTGATCCCGTACAGCGCGTCAATTTCGGCCGCAGTGGCCTCATAACGCTCGTGATGGATACCAACCATGCCGAGTGCCACAGCCGCGTCGACGTTGTGACGAAGGTCGTCCACGAACGCACACTCGTGCGCCGGCAGGCCCAACTTGTCGAGGGTGTACGCATAGATGCGCTCCTCCGGCTTACGCATTCCGACCTCGCCAGAGATCACCACCACATCGAACATCCCGTCGAAGAGGTGGTCGGGGTACGTATTTCCCCACGAGTTACTGAGTAGCGCGGTGCGAATACCTGCCGCCTTCGCCCGGCGAACCAGGCCCGTCATGTCGTGGGCGTGGGTGAAGTGAGCGAACAGTCGTTGCAGCAGGCCGGAAGGATCGATGGGCTTCCCCAACCTTTCGGTCAGCCCCTGAGCTAGCCGGATCTCAAAGTCCGGGACCTCGATCTCGCCCCGCTCAAGCGCGTGCACTGGGTTCACCCATGACTCGACCTCACCTTCTTGGCCGAGCCACTTACGCATCACGGCGCCGAACTGCTCAAGGTCGACGTCTTCCGCGTCCGCCCATGCACTCATAGACGAATGAAGATCTGTTGTGAGGACGCCGCCCCAATCGAGAACGAGTCCCTGCAAGTAGGTCACCGCCCTAGCGTGCCGGACACCTCACGCCGACGCCAACAGCGGGGACGGCAACCGCGGCAAAGCGGAAGTGAGGTCGCCGATAAATGGGCTCTTGCGGTGCTGTTCATACGGCGTCACACCGTTGACCATCGCGAGGTCAAAGGTGTTGCGGTCCTCGGCGACGAGCGTCACATTCCGCGCACCCGTCTGCGCGCTTACGAACTCACGCAACTCCCCGGCCGTTGCGGCGTTGCGCACAAGCGGTGACCGAACCCGATTGACCACCATCCGCAATTCCGCTGCAGGTGCGAGCGACCTGATCGCGCCAATGTGGGAGAGCATTCGCGCAATCGCTGCGGGCTCGCAGGTCGTCACGACGACGAGTTCGTCCGCAACAGCGAGCGCCGTCACCGCCGCGCTGTGCCCACCTGAATTCAACCCGAAGTCGGCAACATCTGCGTCAAAAGCCAGCGACCCATCGTCGACACAGCCGCCAACATCGACGACACAGAGTTCACTGAGAGTCGTTGCGGTCTGCCACACCTTCGCCATCGCAGCGGCCCGCAATTCCGCCCTGCGACTCACGTGCGAGATGCCAGTCAGAATGCGGAATCGGTCATCCACAGTGCGCGCTAGGCGTGACATCACGGCCGCGTCGAGGGTGCCGCGATCGCTGTGGTGGGCGGCGGCAATGAGGCCAGAACCGTCTGGCTCGAGGCACAGCGCCGCACCAACTCCTGGCGCTGTCGAATCTGCGTCGACCAACAACGTCTCTGTTCCCGCGGCGGCAGACAACTGCGCGAGGGCGAGTGCCACCGAAGTCCGCCCCGGTGCACCTGGCGCTCCCCACACCGCGATCAACCGCCCTCGTGCCCGCTGCGGTCGGGCACGAGGTGTGACCGGATCCTTCGCCGTCTGCAACTGACGGTCCTGAGATGCGTCGAGTCGATCGCGTATTGCTCCCACCGCGGCAGTCACGTCACTTGTCGAGACCGAGACGACTTCGGAAACACCGATGGCCGCGAGTCGCTTCGCACCCTCCGCAGTAGCGGTAACGCCGAGCACCACTATGCCTTCGCGGATCAACGTCGCCACGACCGTTGAATCGAGCCGCGGGAAATCTGCGTCGATAGCAACCAATCGTTGGTCGCCCACTTTCGCTGCCAACAACAGACTTGAGACGTCGACACAACGGCGGATATCCGCGGACGTGATTCCAGTGACAGCCTTCGCGACGAAGTTCGCCTCCCACTCCGATTGGCCTAGCGCTAGCAAGACTGTCGTTCGCGCCTGCGTCATGACGCCTCGATCGGAACGCGCACGAGATCGAGGACGCCGGTACGCACTGCATTGACGACGAGCGCAGCTTGATCTGCGCGAACATCGAGCACGACTGCGAGTTCACCGCGCGCCGAATCAATATCGGTCGACACCTGCTCGACGAGTGCGCCTGTCAACACCAGTCGACTGCTCCCGCCTGCAGTCGCCGCGTCGCGAGGACTCGAATAGACATCGACTCGATCGCCGTGCGCGACGTCGGTCGGCGCGTGGACTGGCTCAACCGGCACCGTGATCAACCTGCGATCGGCATCACTAGCGCCAATCGCAGTGATGGCGACGAGTTCGTCTTGACCGATCGCACGGCCAAGGCGCCGTCCGATGACCTCCGAACCTGACGCGTCGAGGTAGCGCGACGCCTGCTCCATCGCGACGGGCACTGCGACCAGATCGTCAGCCGTAACAACGGTCCCGGCAGCTAGATCGTGGCGGGCCGACCACACCATCACCCGATCGTCGGCTCCGCCAACGACGAGTGCCCCAATCATGATCGAGCCAACAATCAACGCGGCACCGATCAGGAATCGCGGCTGGCGCCACCCTTGGTTGTGGCTATTGCGCCTAGCTGGCGGCGAAGTAGTGGCTGCTTGCTGTGCGTCGTCCGATCGCGGACGTGTTGCGGTGATACCGCTCATGGTTAACCCCCCGATTTGTCCATGTGCAGCTTGTGATCTTGAGCGCGAAAGATCAACTGCGCAAACCGGTTGTCCACAGATCGGACGGATCGCAAGTCATCGCAGCCGCCTAACGTGAAAGTATCGGCGGCGATGAGTCCTAGATTCCTAACCTTGGCAGATGTAGCGGAGACGTTGAATATCTCCGCTGCTCAGACCTACGCCTTGGTGAGAAGCGGCGAATTGCGCGCCATCAAGGTCGGGGGGCGGGGCCAGTGGCGCGTAGAAGCCGCCGAACTCGAAAAGTACATATCTGCCGCATACGAACAGACCGCAGAATTCGTCTCCACGCACCCATTCGGTCGTGACGGCGACGAGACGCCTACTGACTAGCTGCTTTCGCTACTGACGTTCGAGGATCGCGAGGGCATCCACAGGGATCGTCACCCGCCGGGTTGATCCCGTGGCCGCAGAACTTGCTGCAAGGTCGAGGTCGAAGTGATCTCCACCCACAAAGACGATGCGCCCGACCAGCGGCGGGCCGAGCCGGCGGCGAGCAATCACCAACGTTCCGGCGTTCTCAAACCCACGAAACACCGAGGCCCAACTCGTTCGGCGCGAGGCCGTAACCGACGGTTCAAGTAGTCCCCCACGATCAGTCGCAATCGACACAATCGCATCCACGTTCACCACGACGTCGCGGGTGCCCACACGCATACGACACCAACCGTCACCGACCTCCACCAGCGTCCCAGCGACGTCCCACTGCTCAGAACCGCCACCGGTGCTGACATCGACCCCGATGCCAATCCCCTCACTCGCGGCGAGCCGGTCGAGCAGGGTTAGACCCCTGCGATGGACGGCGATCTCATCAGCGATTTGTGCGTAATGCTCCCAGTTCTCCTCATCACCCATTTCGGATGCGCGGTCGGCAGCGATGCGGTCAACAACATCGAGTGGCTCGTCTGCAAGCGAACGCATCTTTGGTGCGTTCGGTGCTGGCGGAGGGGTCAGTTCTGCGCCCCTCGAGGACTCGTCAGAGAAGTTGCTATCCACAAGCCAAGAGTAGGCGGTTGCAATTTCAGCAGATCTGTCGTTACATAAACACGTTCATTCACACGCAAACATAAGCAAATGACATCTACCGGGGGTATTTAGATGACGTCGGACTTTGATCGACTCTTCGCGACAGCTGTCGCCGTGGCGTTCGGCATCTATCTGGCGCGCTGCTTTGCCGGAGTCCTGCTCCTGGCGTGCGCACGCCTGCCCACCCGTTGGAGCGCCCAAGCGCGGCGGATGTCCGAGGTCGTCACACCGCGGCTGGTGCGACGACTGGTCGCCCTGCTGCTCGGGCTGATTGGCGGGGCTGGGCTTGCTACACCGGTCCACGCGGTTGGAGTGCCTGACCTGGATCGGCTACCCGCGCAGTCGCAAGACGTCACGAATGGGCATCCCACGTCAGCCTCCTCGTCCGAACGGGCTCTGGTGCCTCCCAACACCGCTGCTGCGCGTGGCGGCGGCCCTGAGCTCAAGAAGGTCAAACCCGGCGACACGCTGTGGCGACTGGCGGAACGTCAACTCAGAGCAGCTGAGCCAGGTCGCGTGAAGCCACCGCGGGCAGAGCGAATCGACCAACAGTGGCGCGAGTGGTACCAGATCAATCGAGCCAAAATCGGCTCAGACCCGGATGTGATCCGGACGGGCAGTTGGCTCCGCGTGCCCCAGATCGCCGACCCACAGGCAAGCACGACCACAAAGACAACGACGGGGACCGTGCGATGAAGACCGAAGCCGTTGCAACCCGAGACACTCTCGCCACCGCACACGTCATCAACATTCGGCCACTCATGCGGCCGGACGATCGGACCGACACCATTGCCGATCGCGACGTCCAAGCGCGACCGAAGCTGGAACTCGTGCGCGAGCTCCAGCACCAGAGGGGAGCCCGTCGCGCGACGGTCGGCGAGCAGCAATCGCTCGCGCTGGAGTTCACCTCGCCGACTCCATTCGTGCCGGTAATCATCGAGACCGAACTGCAAACGCGTGACAAACCCCGTTCTCCCGCCTCCTGGATGCCTGAGGTACTCGAGGACAGCTTCTTTGAGCCCCAACCCACAAGTCGGGCGGACCTACCCGAACCAGCGCAGTGGGCGCGCCAATACGGCCAAGCCTGGCTCGAGGCCTCGCTCGGGCGACGTCCCATCAAGCAACTCAATCGATGGTCGAGTCCCGGCGTTCTGGCCGAACTGACCTCCTCGACCAAGCCTGCGACATCCAAAAACGGCCGTTCGGTCGCACCTAGAAGTCAGCGCACCCGCCAGGAACACGCCGTGGTGAGCGGGATGCGCATCGACGAACCCGCGGACGGGGTCGCCGAGGTCGCAGCCGTTGTCCGAACGCGCGGCCGCTGCCGAGCCTTGATGCTGCGGCTCGAAGGCTGGGATGGGCGCTGGGTCTGCACGTACGCAGCTCTCGTGTAGCGGCGAGTCCTGCAACCCGAGAGCCGACCGCAACCCACCGCACCCGCGCTGAGACGGAGTCGACACAGGCGGAGACTTCGAAATCCGCGGCGGGGCCTGTCGGGCGTCAAAGCGGGATCGTGCAAGGATTTGCCGGGTTATGAATCAGTTCATTCGTCAGCTCACCGGTGTCCGATTCGTTGCTGCGTTCTGGGTGGTGCTCTACCACTACCAACCAGCACTTGCCGCGGCCGGATTGTTGTTCCCCCTCCTCCACGAAGTGCTTCGGGTGGGGTCACTCGGGGTTGACCTCTTCTTCACCCTGTCGGGGTTCATCCTCGCCCACACGTACCTGACGAAGCTCGGACCTAAACTCCAGGGCAAGCCGTCTTTGAACTTCCTTTGGCTGCGACTCGCTCGGATCTACCCAGTCCACTTCGTGATGTTGAACGTCGCCGGACTCGCCGTGGTGGCGGCATCGCTGGCCGGTAGCGACGATGCGCGCGCCCGCGCATGGCTCAACCCCATCGACTACCTCAAGCAACTCTTCCTCGTTCAAGAGTGGGGCTCGGATCCGAGTCGCGGCTGGAACTTCGTCGCGTGGTCGCTGTCGATGGAGTGGCTTGCCTACCTGTTCTTCCCCTTCGTCGCGCTTGTGCTCTGGCGTGTCAAAGATCGACTGTCCGCGCCAGCGCTAGCCGCACTCGCATTCCTTTGTCTCACCCCGCTGCTGTGGATCGGGTTCACGCGCACGAACGATCCGTTCCTCACGCAAGGCTGGGCCTCGTCGATTCGGGTCCTCACAGAGTTCGTGGCGGGCGCCTTCGTCTACCTGGTCGTCAGAAAACTAACGATGAATGGGGACCCGAGCCGCAATGTTGCGCGGGGCGCACTGGTGATGACCTGGGCGATCCCGCTCGCAATCGTGATTATCTCCATCGCGCTCGGCAATATCGGATCGCTACAGTTCCCCGGATTGCCGAACGAGGCACCCCGCCTATACGTGATCATCGTGCCGTTCTTGGTCGCGTGGATCGGCGCATTGGCGTTGACCAACCGTGGGCCCACTAAGTTCCTCTCGACGCGGCAACTCGTGCTCGGCGGATTCATCTCGTACTCGCTCTACATGGTTCACCTTGTGTGGTACGGCCTCTGGCGCGCAGCGATGTCTGCCGTCGGTATCGACGGCGGACCGCTCTACCTCATCAGCCTCGTTGGACTGATCGGGATGGCAGTCGTCCTCGCGTACCTCATGTGGCGCTTCGTTGAAGAACCCGCGCGTGAATGGATGCGGTCCAAGATCGGCGCGAAGAAGAAGCCAATCGAAGAAGCCTCCATGGAGGACGACGGGACGACACCGACTGCGGTCCCGAGCGGTGCACCTTCCACTGCTGCCGACGCCAGCGACGCCGAGGCGGCATCAACGCCGACGGTGGAGTCGACGCTCCCGTTGTCGACGAAGGACGCGGCCGCCGCTGACTTCGCCCGAACCAACGAGACGCCGCCGGTTGAGGTTGCTCCGGACACCGAACCAACCCCCAAGCCACCATCGGACTAGCTAGTGCGCACTGAGGCCACCTTGCGGGTAGCGAGCTTTAACATCCTGCACGGGCAGACTGTGAGCAGTGCCGCCGCGCACTCCACTGCCCATCTTCAGTCACCCACCGATGGCCCACCGGACGCTGCAGACCTACTCGCGGCGATCCGTGAGATCTCGCCCGACGTCATCGGTCTTCAAGAAGTCGACCGCAACCAGGCTCGCAGCGGTCACACCAACCAAGCTGCACTTGCCGCAGGCGCACTCGATACCGACGAGTGGCGGTTCATTCCTACCGTCGTGGGAACTCCTGGCGGTATCGACGGTTTCCGCCCGACGACCGAAGCAGAACGTGAACACCACTTCCCGTCGACTCACGCAGACTATGGAGTCGCGCTCATCTCGCGCCTGCCCGTCGACGAGTGGCACACCAACACGTTCCCGGCCGCACCGCTCTCACTGCCGCTCATGGTTCAGACGGACAACCGCCCGAAAATCCTCAAGGTTCGCGACGAGCAACGCGCAGTGATCGCAGCGACGCTGGCGACGGCCACTGGCCCCCTCACGGTCGTCACGGCGCATCTGTCGTTTGTTCCCGGCTTCAACGTGCGCCAACTGCGCCACATCAAGAAGTGGATCGACGATCTGCCCCGACCGCTGTTGTTCCTGGGCGACTTCAATCTGCCTTCCGGCGTACCCGCCCGAGTCACAGGTTTGACGCCCCTGCTGAAGGAACCCACGTTCCC